>JAHFSP010000006.1 GCA_023265685.1 Candidatus Woesearchaeota archaeon
ATTTTCATAACCTCGAGACCCGATGAAGAACTCCTGAGTACTCCCTGTTGGGATATCTACAAGACCTGAGGGCGAGAATGTTTATTTGCTACACAAGGAATCTATATAAAGATCTTCTATCATCTTTTACTAATGGATTCAATTCCTCTTGTTACCAGAGCAACTATTGATTTACATTATACACTTCTTTCTCAAATAGGAAATTTAGGATCTACTCCTGATGGTAAGCTAAAAGGTTTTTGTCGTGCGCCGTGGTCAGATGAAGAAACGAAGGCAATATGCTTAGTACAAGCAAGTGCCAGATTTTCAGGACTTATCACATTATATGACGCAGTAGGGAATCTTCGTATTCGTACGCCTGGCGATCATACTACTGTTTTTGCAGTAGGTTCACATCTTGATACTGTTCCTAATGGTGGCAATTATGATGGGGCTGCAGGAGTTATAGCTGGTCTTGAAGCAATAAAAACATTATGGGATGCACGTGTCCCTCTCCAAAGGGGTTTAGAGTTAATTGTTTGGCGAGGTGAAGAATCGGCAACGCGAGGAGTTGCGTATGTTGGAAGTAAAGCAGCAACCGGAACTTTAGACCCAGCCATTCTTACTCGAACATGGAGAGGTAGTACTCTTGCTCATGCTATGGAATCACAAAATGTTGATCCTACTTTTGTACAACAACAAAAGCAATGTTTTCCTGATACAGGCCGACAATATTTAGGGTATTTAGAATTGCATATTGAACAGGGAAGAGTTTTAGAACAGTCAGATATTCCTATTGGTATTGTCACGTCCATTTTTGGGAATAAACGGTATTGGGTTGAGCTTGAAGGTCAAGCCGATCATTCTGGTGCAACGGCGATGAATGATCGTAAGGATACTCATGCAGCCTATGCAGCAATACATATGGCATTAGAAAAATTATATCAACGTGAAGGAAGTCCTACGAATGTAGTGTGGACCAATACTATGTTTAATCGAGGCAGAGCCGATTTTGATGTTCTTGTTGATGAAAACACCGGCAATACTTCTGTACCTGGATATGCTTACTTTCGTTTTGAGACAAGATCTAATAATAATACGTTGGGAGATTCTTATGCTACTAAAGCATTAAGAGTCATTGAAGGAACTGCACGATCACGAGACGTAATAGTAAGAATCCATCCTGATTCTTCAACACCTGCACTTGAACAACTGGATATATCTCTTACAAAAGCTCTTAAGGAATCAGCAAGGTATCTTGGTTATGGACATACGAATCTTCCCAGTGGTGGTGGACATGATGGTGTGGTTGTCAGTAGTGTTGGTATTCCGGTAGGGATGCTCTTTATTCCTTGTCGAAATGGAATGAGTCATAGTCCATTAGAATTAGCTAATCATGAACATATTGCTATGGGGGCAAATGTTTTGGCTCAAGCTTTATATAATCTGGCCAAATAATTAATAGAGACAGTTTATGCTTTTGGTATTATAAAAGTTTAACAGGGTTTGTACTATGATCGACTTGGGATTTAGGGAAATAATTGAAAGTAATGCTGGTTGTGCTTTGATTCTTACGGGGTCTGAGAGTGATGAGTCACATATTCGCATTATTGGTGATGCATTAAACCGATATACTGTTCCTTATCAAGTACATATTGCTTCAGCACAAAAACAGTCCGTTGACCTGTTGAAAGTTTTGGAGGAATATGATGTAATCAAAGGTGCATTGGCTTATATCGCTGTTGCAGGTGGAACAAATGATCTTTCAGGAGTGGTCTCGTTTCATACTTACCGACCAGTAATTAGCTGTCTTCCTAATAGATTAAATCAAAGTTGTTTCTACAATCCTCCAGGAAGTTCGAACGGTTTTGTTTTGCTACCTGATATCTGTGCCCGTCTTGTTGCTCAGATGTGGTCTTGTTATAACCCTACTTATCGTGACCTATTAAGATTAGATAATGAGCAGAGAAATGAAAGATTACGAAGAACATACAAACATATTAAGGCAACATTTTATTAGTTGTAGATTGAATTATAATATGATTTCTTGAGTTTTTCGAGACTAAGTCGTGACAGTGAAGGTTTTTAAATGGGTTGGGCTTGTAGTCTATTATGGTTGATGTTTATCTCTCTGTTGCAAATACCACTGACTGGTCTCGACAGTTTGCACCTCGATTGAGTCGTGCATTGGAGTTGAAAGGTCTCTCTTGCCATTTGGCGCAGCGAGATGCGAATCAATTTAATATGCGTTTACAGGTTCAAACAGCGGATATGCAGGCCTTGCAGAGTTGTAAAACGGTTGTGGCAGTGGCTGACGGTTTTACGGCTAACTGCGGTGCTGAAATTGGGTATGTATGTGGTATGAAACGACGAGTATTAATTTTGACAACCGGTCAATCCAAATTACCTCTGATGGTTGAAGGAATGGCTACGCAAATCCTCAAAGTAGAAAGTTTCGATTCAATAAAAGATTACATTGATAGTTTAGTTTCGGCTGTTAAGAAAGCAATGTGATTTGAATTCATTTTCTATGTTGGCACTAGTCCTTCTAACCCGAATAATCCCCTCTCTTCTGGCGCTCGTGTTCCATGTGGTCTTTTGAGATATTCGTTTCTACCGTTCCATAAACCAGATCTTTTGTCTAATCCTCTTTGAGTATACTTTTCGATCTCTTCTGGAGTTGGACGTCTGATTCTTACTTGAGCAAGGTCTTCGTCAACTAGTCTGGATAATAACCCATAAACCTGGTTGCGAATCTCAGGAAAGTGTTGATTGAGGTACTCTTCTATTCTGTCTTCATTACCTCGTGCTTCAATAGTTAATCCATGATTAAAAGCAATTTCGCACTTTATCTCTTTACCTATTCTCCATTCATGATAATTCAAAGCGCGATAGACTATTTCTGGAGTTAATCTCATAGTCTATTCTCTTCTGTATCTCTTTTTTAAATCTATTCGCTGTTATGATCCTCTCTTTGATCTTTCTGTCTCACTTTTCTCACAAGGTTTATATCTCTTAAAAGCTTCTTATTCTCTTACTATGTACGGTTGTCGCAGTGGTTATGGGTCTTGTTCGAGTTCATCAAAGTACATAGGTAACTTTTCTTCACGGTATATGGGGGGCAGCTCTGGGCTGGAGGGTATTGCATCCGCAAGTTCTGTTGCATACTCTGCGTCTGCTTTGTCTGGCGATCATGCTGGCACGTATATTCAATTTCCACGGATTATGCCGATGTCGCCAATTTCTGTGAAGGATGTGTCTTCAGGGCCTGCACGATATGCTCTGCATGATGCGGAATGACAAACATCGTATGGGGGTTCTTCTCAAATCCATTACGAATTATTTGCAACGCACACTGAATATCATTTTCAACCTGAGCAGTTTTTAGCACCGGGGAAAGAGGGTGGGTTTGTGGGGAAAGCAGAAGATATTAAATCATTTGTTGAAGATGCGTTTGTAAGGTTGATGGGCACTGCTTTTCCCACTGATCTACGTATCACTCTTTGTACTGAGCAAGAGTTTCGAACATTAGCACCACACCGTGGAGTGATTGGGCTGTCATTTAATCGACATAAGAGTGGCATGGTGTCAGAGATTTTTGTGCTTGAAGGATCATTGGGTAGAGTTTTGTTGACGGTTGGTCATGAGATTGGTCACGTGTTGAGTCATTCTCTTACTCATAAAGCTCTTGAGGAAGCAAAGGCGTATGCGTTTTCATTTGCATGGATGGATGTGATTAAAGAACATAATATTGCCGGTTTGGGTAATGCGTTGGTCACGGAATTACCTGCGGTGAATGGAGTTCATGACAAAGGGTTTGAGGTAGTTGTACGTGGTTTGAAGAGTGGAAAAAGAGCATGGAATGTGTATGAAGAGATTGTGGCTAATGAGTTAGAGATGTTGATGGGGTAGACTACAAAAGCATAAATAGGACTTCGTTTTTTCTTACGACATGCCTTCAACGTTGTATGATCTTACTCGGACTTTTGGGTCGTATTCTAAAGCACAGGAAGTGTTATTTTTGTTAAAAGATGTGAAAGAGGTTGTTCGTCAGGGTTTTTATCCAGAACAGCTTGAGCGCGTAGAGGAGTTTTGTGAGAAACATAAATTAGCACTGGTAAAATCAACGTTTAAAGTGATTCTTGCGGATGCGCAGGCCTATTCTAATAAAGGCGTTCGGGTAAAATCGGATGATTATCGTGATGGGATGTTTTTTGTGTACATCTCTAAAGATGATCAGAAAGCATATCTGGCATCTTATTATGAGTTGATGAATGATCAGAAAGAATTAGGTTTGTTGTTAGGGTATCCTACCTGTTGTGTGGAATTTTTTTGTAAAGCATTTTCTACTAAAAATCCTAATCCGCAACATGAGGCACTTAATCCATGGACAAATTTATCTAAACGATCGTCAGATTGTGTGTTGTTGTCTCACTTTCCGTGTAGTTCACGCTGTCCTGAGAGTATTACGATGGCTCGTGCTTTTCATGCGTTGGTTAAACAGGATGATGAGTTACGTGCAGATGAGATGTTTCGGGTGTTGCAGGAGTTCTAAGAACATTAATCTCAAATTTTAATCCTGGTCAATAATAATTTCTCGAAGATGTGTAACCAAATTGGTCCAAGAAGCATGGTGCCAGCAATTATGGCAACAGTAAGCTGGTGGCCAAATTGAGTGATGATCCCTGATTGGAGGCCTACGGTACTTAAAACGAAACTAAATTCTCCGATATGAGAAAGAAGGGCTCCTGAGTAGAGACTTTCTCGCCAGCTGTCTCCCATGAGACGAAAGATACCAGCGTTGATGAACGTGTTGAGAAGAAAGACGACTGCGACAAGGAGAAGAATTAATCCGATGTTATCTTTAAGAAACGAGATGTTGACGAGCATTCCCACGGAGACGAAGAAAAGGGCGACGAAAACGGTTCGAAATGATTCGAGGCTTTCTTTGACCCAAGGCGTTTCTTTAGCATAGGAGACAATGATTCCTGCAACGAAGGCGCCAATGCCTGCAGAGAGGTTGAAAAGGCTACTGAGGAGCGCCAAACCAAAACAGAGGACAAAAGCACCAAATACTTGGATTTCATGATTGGATTTGATGCGGGAGGTGAATGGCAGACGGATACTTTGTTTGCTAAATACGTAGAAGAGAATGGAGAGAAGAATTGCGGCGCCAAGAAATTGAAGTAAGATGGTTACTACGGAAACTTCTGTTTGACTAAAAAATGAGAGGATAATCATCATGGGAACAACTGCGATGTCTTGAATAAGTAAAATTGCCAGAAGGTTTTGCCCGATGCGTGATTCGATTTGTTTCTTGTCTTGCAGAATTTTAATGAGAATAACAGTACTTGCGTTGGTGATGACAAAACTCATGAGGATAATGCCCCCGATAGGCCAACCTAGCCAGAGTCCGATGAAAAACATGGCAACAAAACTAAGTATTGTTTGAACTAGGATCCCAAAGATAGCAATTCGCCATTTCGCAATGAGTTTAGGTAATGAAATTTCCATTCCAATAAAAAACAGAAGCATAACGACGCCAATGTTTCCTAAGCTGGTAATTGTGGTTTGGTTACCAAAAAAGCTGAAAACCGAAGGACCAAATAAAATTCCTGCGAGAATGTAGGCGATAGCGACAGGTTGTTTGAAATAGCTCATAATAAGCCCAAGACCTACAACAATGAGCGCACCAAGGGCGAATGACAGTAGTAGTGGGTCAGTTAGATTCATTTCTCTATCTCTCTTTTTACATTTTGCAGTTACGAAGAAGTATTTTAATGTTTTGAAATGGGGATTTGGTTGAGACTTTTGAAGAGGTAGATATTATTATTATTATTATTATTATTATTATTATTATTATTATTATTCTTTGATGATAATTCCTACGGGGCAATGATCGCTGCCGAGAATCTTAGGAAGAATAAATGAGTCGTCAATGCGTTTTTTGAGTGCGGGTGAGATAATGAAGTAATCTATTCGCCAGCCGATGTTTCGTTCACGCAGATTGTTCCAGGCTCCCCAATAGGTGTAGTGGCCGCCTTCTTTGTGAAATTCTCGAAACGTGTCGATGAAACCGGCTTTGATGATATTATCCATGCTATCAATTTCTAGTTGGGTGAACCCAGCAGTCTTGTTGTAATTAGATTTTGGATTCGAGAGGTCAATTTCTTTGTGTGCAACGTTGAGGTCTCCACACAGGATCACAGGTTTGTTTTTTTCAAGTTTTTTGAGATAGAGAAGAAAGTCTTTGTCCCATTGGGAGCGATAGGTGAGACGTGGAAGACCTCGGCCGGAGTTTGGCACATAGACGTTGACTAGATAGAACGTATCGAATTCAACAGCGATTACCCTGCCTTCTTGATCGTGGTCTTTGATATCAATACCATAGGCCACGCTTTTAGGTTTGATTTTACTAAAAACTGCTGTGCCAGCGTATCCTGGTCGTATGGAAGAATTCCAAAAATGGTGTTCGTACTCTTTGAGAATAAGATCAACTTGGTCAGGATGGGCTTTAGTTTCTTGGATGCAGAAAATGTCTGGTTTGACGTCATGCCAAATGGGATCGAGTGAGTTGCGTTTGAGACATGCGCGAATACCATTGACATTCCAAGACACGATTTTCATTTTTTCACTGCCCTCTTACTTCCACCAGTTTTATATGGGCTGAACTGGGCTTTTTCTTTTTGGTTCTTTCGTGATCCGTATCCTGTTGCTTCTGGTTCTAATTCATCATACCCACATTGTTTACAGCGAAGAAATCCTACATCATAATTTTGTGTGTGTGGTGATTTGCATTTAGGGCAAAACTGAGATTTCATTTGAGATTATCCTCTGGGCAAGTGTAACAACGGCCTTTGATAGTGAGATAGGAGCCGCAACAACTGGTTTTCTGTGTGATAGGGGTGATGTTAATATCAGAAAGATCATTAAATAGTTCATCTATCTCTTCTTTTGTTAACATCTAGATTGTTGATGTTGTGGGGGTTTAAATTTGTTTGGGAAGTAGAGGATAGTTGCGAAATTTATGCTTATTTTATATCAACCCCTAACCTTCTTGAAATTTCGACCAATTTTTCTTCTGTAACACCTGCAAAACGAGCAACGATTGCTTTTTTCAGAGGTTGTTGTGGAACATGTGCAACGTAACGTTGAATTGCAACATAGGAAAGAGCATCGATGACTAATTGTGTAAATTCTGTTACACCTCTCTGAATAAACTCAAAAGGAACTGTGTTAGGTGGTTGATGGTATGTTGCCTGTTCTATCATTTTTTCGAGAGGGATCCCATATTGTTTTGCTGTAGAAAAGATTACTTGTTGTTTTTCTCTGGTTAAAGCTATTGCAGTTTCCACTAGCTCTTTATCTCCATCTTCACCTATCTCTTTTTTTGCATAGTGTAGCAATGATGAGTACCAGATTCTGAGCGTTCTATTGATAATTTTTCGTTGTAGACTGCCTTCTGGTATTAATGCCCCAGTCATATAGTGTGCTTTTTTGGGTAGTGAACTCTCGATTGCTTTTTCTAATGAAACTATAAAACCTGCAGTGCTTGTTGAATTAGTTAAGTTTAATATGTTAACTATTTCTCTGTCTTCTCTCTCAGGAGAATGTCGGTATTTATCAATATTTATCCCATATTGTATTGACATTCGACGTAGATTTTGGCGATTGATCTTTGCTAGTTTAGCTGCTTGTACTAAATTCCCCGAGACTTCTTCTAATAATTTATCTAAATATGCTGTTGATAATATTTTTATAACTAGATCTCGATATTGATTTAAGCCTTGTAACATAACCTGGTCTGGGAGAAGATCCCATTCTGGATCTTTGGTAATTTCTTTGTAGAGATCAAGACCATATTGTGTTAGTGATCTATGTAAATTTTGTCTCTCTTGCTTTGAATAGATTGCAAGTTGTGTCATATTTATATCTCTTTTTTCAATTGTGAGATGTGAAGCAGCTGATTGGACCCATAGACGAATCTCCTTTGGCAAATGTGTTTCACGAAATTGATCCATGATCTCACTATACGGCCGTAGGGAGTAGATGTAAGGTTTTACTCTAGTGTGGATTACTATGTAATATTCTTCTAGCATGTAATTATGACCTCTCAGTAATGTTTATAAAGTTACTCCTAAGAAAGAGTATCAAATGGAATTTTCGGAAGTAGGTTTTAGATTGACACGAAATAAAATTGTCGAACAATACATTCCTCTGCTACATAAAGTAGCATATGGTCTTCTACATAGACTCTCTAGTTCTGTAAATCTTGATGATTTAATGGGTGCTGGATCGCTTGGTTTGATTGATGCTGCTGGTAATTATAATCCTGATAGGGCAGAATCTTTCTCAATTTATGCAGAAATTAAAATTCGTGGCGCAATGATTGATAGTCTTCGAGCTAACGTTTTTGTTCCGCGTTCTGTTCAACGACGAATAAAAGCTATTGAAAATGCAAAAAGAGAATTGGCACAAGAATATATTGCGGCTGGAAAAGATCTTATAGATATTGGTCCTTTAGATATAGTTAAGAAGGTTAAAGATGTTCACCCGAAGATGGGTATTAATGTTGGTCAGGTTGATGAAGTAGTTACATCATTTATTAGTTTTAGCGATATTGTGGTTAGTGGTTCCCCAAATTATAGTCAAAATTTTTTAGATACATACAACACTTCCAGACTTGAAAGTAAAGAATATCAAGATATGCTAGACGTTCTTGAAGAGGCATTACAACGTCTTCCGGAGAGGCAACGAGTGGTGGTAGGATTATATAGAATTGAACAACTCTCCCTTAAAGAGATAGGGTTACTTTTTGAAGTTTCAGAATCACGAATTTCACAAATAAAAACAAAAGGTGAAAGGACCCTTAGAGAGCTGGTGTTGGAAATAATGAATGATTAGATATATAGATGTTATAATTCAAATTAGTTCATACTTTTCGTTCACACTTCTTTAATCTGCTCTTTGAATTGCATCTGGCGTTTCTTTTTGTTGTAACTAAGTACGTAGTTATGGACGCTGTCACGAATGGAGCGAATGAGAAGCATCATGGCACTGTTAGTGGGGAATTGATGGGGTGTTTCTTCTTTTGGGAGATAAATCTCTTCTTCTTGTTTGGCAAGACCCATAATGGGGATTTGGAGTCCTAATTCTTGAAGAGCTTTGGTAGCCATACCCAATTGGCCTTTTCCTCCGTCAATAATAATGAGGTCAGGAAATGCTTGATTTTCATCGCGTAGACGTTTGTAGCGACGGCTAATTACTTCATACATGGCAGCGAAATCATCTTGGCGGCCTTGCACAGATTGGATTTCGAAGCGGCGATAGTTGGATTTATTTGGTTTGCCATTGACCCATTGTGCCATACCTGCGACAACGTGCTGAGTACCTAAGTTGGAGATATCAAAGCATTCAATCACGACGGGAAGATTTGGGAGATATAATTTTTCTTGGATTTCTTTAAGAGTGGTGTTTTCAAATCCATATTGAGCATTTTTTTCGGCGAGGAGAAGGAGTTCTTTTTTCTCTCCACGTTGTGGAATGGTGACTTTTACGTTACTGCCTTTTTGTTTGGTGAGGTAGGCTTCGATGGTTTTACGTTCTTCTTCGTTTTTCCAGAAAGCAGTATTGATCACGATCTCATGGGGCGGGGGGTTTTGTGAATAATAAAGAGTGATGAACTCTTCAAGAAGATCATCTTGAAGTTCGAAACGAAATTCTTTTTTTCCGGAGATAACGCCTTTGGTTACTGAAAAGAGTTCAATGAAGGCACGCGTATTGTCTTGAGCGTAGACAAGGAAGTCTTGGTCGATATGTTTAATCAAATCGACTTTTTGTTTTTCTTTGAGATGTAGAAGGGCATCGCGTTGTCGACGCTTTTCAAGAGCGATTTCGTACTGCTGGTGTTGTGATGCTTGTTGCATTTCTTGCTCAAGGATGGTTAGGCTCTCTTGAATTTCGCCTTTGAGAAAGCGAGTAGCATGGGTAACTTGCTGTAAATATTGTTCTTTATTCACATGTAAAACGCAGGGAGCAGTGCAGAGATTGAGGTGATAATTAAGACAGGCTCGTTTTGGCATGTTTTTGCAGACACGTAATTTGAAGAGTTTGAGACAAAGATCATAGACTTCGCGTCTGGCGCTGCCATCAGTATATGGTCCAAATAGTTTGCCTTTGGCATTGCTATTACGAGTCGTCATTAATCTGGGAAATTCTTCATTCGTGAGAAGGAGATAGGCGTAGGTTTTGGCATCTTTGAGATTGATATTGTATTTTGGGGAATGTTTTTTGATTAGTTTGTTTTCAAGAAGCAGCGCTTCAACTTCGTTGTCAACAATGATTACTTCCAGATTTACAATGTTTTTGACGAGAACTTGAGTTTTGGTACTTTGTTGGGAAGTATTTTTGAAATACGATGAAACTCGCCTACGTAGATTTTTTGCTTTTCCAATGTAGATGATTTGATTTTCTTTGTCTTTGAATTGATACACTCCTGGATCTTGAGGTAGTGTGCTAAGAGAGATCATTATTCTCTTTGGTAGGGGGGAATATAAAAAGATACTGTTGGCAAAAAATTTAATACAAATAGGCCATTAGTGTATCTGCCGATCTACATTGATCTTACGCGACATATAATCCTTGCAGGGGCATGGTTGGTGGAAGGGTTACTAAAGTTGGTGCGTAATTACTTCTAGTTTGATCTATAACAGGCATTGTTTTTTCTATTTTTAATAGTTGATCAAGAGCATTATGGGTGACGTATTCAATTACCGATAAATTTGGTCTCTTGCTGGGTATTGGATCAAGAGCTTGTGCAAGAACATTAAAATATAAATTGAGGTATAATTTTGCACTATCGGATTCACTTAATCCATAGCTTTCAATACATTGTGATGCTGCTTGAGCCATTAATTCTTTCATAGTTTCGTGATCGTTTCCAATTTGAAACAATACACGTGCTTTTTCTAATGTAGGTAAACTGGAAAAGTCTCTTTCACTGTGTTCTTGGGCCAAAACATCGTAGAATAATTTTCCGGTCATGATCTCGTATCCTACTAGTCCTGCTTTAAATTGTAATAGGGCTTCTCCAAGGTCTTCTTTTTGTGCTAATTCTTTCGGGCTACTATACTCAATAGTCCCATATGATGGTATATCTAATACTGGTTGAGGAATTGAAATTCGTAATGGTGAATAATCTAATAATCTGGCTATTCCAACATCAATAATTTTTCCTTGGCCTCGTCCTACTTGCTTTCCATTAGTATACATAATATTAGATGGTTTGTAATCTGTGTTTATCACCCCTAACTCTTGGGCAAGAGTTCGCTGACCAATAAGGCTATGATAAAATGCTCTTAACATATCTCGTACATCAGTAGGGTTATTCGTATCTGCTAATCTTTTTTCTAGATCCTTTCCTTCTATAAAATCCATCTTGGTTGCAACATTGGTGAGTGGTCTTCCTGACGAATCAAAATCTTCAACTTTTTGGGTTCCATATACTGTAGGAAAATAAAAACTTACATCTGATGCTGCTTTGCCAATACGTGCTTCAGCTATAGCCAACGCTTGGAAAAATTTTTCATCTTTTGAGAGACATCTTGGTTGTATTGTTTTTATTGCGAATAATTTGTGTCCTTCATTGATTACATAAACTTCGCCCATTCCGCCTTGTCCGATAATCTGACTTTGTGCTATGTATTGTCCAAATACGGGTTCTTCAAATCGGTATTGTGTAACATTTCTTGGTGGGTTAGGTGTCATGTATTCTTGGCAGATACTTAGGACTATAATCAGTTATTTTCTCGTAGGGGGGAATGGTAAATTTGTGAAGAAAATGGGTTAATAAGTTGTAGATGTTTTAAAATAAAATAATAAAGAAAAATAAAAAATCTATTCAAACATGGCGCCAACATCAGGTGCGGTTTCGCTGCCTGCTTGCGCTTCAAAGCTTTGTTTTGTTTCAAATCCGCCCCAGCTCGCCATAATTGATGTGGGGAAGCGACGTACTTTGATGTTAAACTCTTTTACGGCTTTGTTGAATAGGTCCCGTTCAACTTTAACTCGATTCTCTGTGCCGGCAAGCTCATCTTGTAATGAAAGGTAATTTTCATTGGCTTTGAGATCTGGATAATTTTCTGCAACCACAAGAAGGCGTGAGAGGGCACTATCCATTTGTTGACCAGCTGCTGCTAATTCTTGGGGATTAGATGCTTTTCCTACAGATGCTCTCGCTTCTGTTATTTTGGTAAGTACATCTCCTTCATAATTAGTGTATTGTTTGACTGTGGCAACAAGATTTGGAATCAAGTCTGCACGTCGTTGATAGGCACTTTGTACGTTTGCCCATTTTTCATTTATTGTTTCATCAGCGCTAACAAGTCCATTGTAACTCACCATTGCCCATAAAGCAACAAGTACAATGAATATTCCTACGCCAATGAGAACTTTATGACCTGTTTTAAGTGCCATATATTTTTTCCCTCCTATTTTTTAATTGTTCTTTCTTGCGCAATTTGCGCTAATTTAGGAATTTCATCTCTATCTAACCACATTCCACCGCATTTTGAACATATGTCTAAGATTACATCGTCTCTTTTAATCTTTTTCATGTCTTTTTTACATCGTGGACATAAAAACACTTCTTCATTAAATTGCATTTGTTGTGTTTGTTGTTTACCAACCGCCACTTGAGCCACCTCCACCGAATCCTCCGCCACCAAACCCACCGCTGCCTCCAAAACCTCCATTTCCTCCACCACGTCGGCCTCCTAATAACACGGCACCAAGTGCGGCGTTAAAGTAATCATCTTTTCGTAGCGTACGTCGTTGTTTGTTAGCAATAAATGTAATAATATTGATAAGGATGATAAAACTGAGAGCTATCCAAAATAGCCAGTTGCTTGAGGTTGATTGTGAGTCATTTTGTTCCGTTTCCGTGGTAGGATTGGCTAGTTCTGATTGAATACTATTTACTGCGTTAACAATGCCTTCTGCATACTTTTCTTCTTTGAATGCAGGTGTAAGGTACGTTCGTCCAATACGTCCGACTTTAGCATCGTTGAAAATAGGTTCAAGACTACGACCAATTTCGAATCGATATTGATGGTCTTGAACAGCTATAAGAAGGAGAAGTCCATTATTTTTATCAGTTTCTCCCAAATGTCCTTGTGCAAGTTCAAGAGCATAGCCTTCAATATCTCTGCCTTCTAATGAGGGGATGGTAACAATGGCAATTTGAGCTAGGCCTTGTTGATTGAGTGAGTTGAGTTTGGTTGAGAGATCTTGTTCTTCTTGTTCTGAGATGATGTTGGCGTAATCATTGACGTATGTTTTTATTTCCACTTGAGAATGGAGGCTTGTGGTGAGAAGTGTGATTATGATAAGAATTAGGAAAAATCTTTTCATGAACGGTTTTTTGGTGCGATTTTTCACGGTTATAGAAAAGAGTAGGTGTTTAAAAAATGTTGTGATCCATAATGTATGTCTCTTTCTGTACTATTCTTTCTTGGCAAATCTGTGTATTGCAGGTACATAATAAAAAACGTCTCCATCAGCGAAGGTTACTTCAAAAAGGGTCATTTCAACTGTTGCTGCGGCAAGAACATCCACACTGAGAGCTAATTCACGAATTTCCAATTCAGTTTTCTGTTGACCAAATTCCAGTTTGATTTTTCCTCGTTTTTGTTGGTTTTTCTCTATTAATTCAGTAAGTTTTTTCTTAAGATCGCGAGCTTTATCTTCCCAAGTTCTCTTCACACTAAATGAAGAAGCTTCGATGCTTTTGCGTTTGGCTTCATCAATTTTATTTAGTAGGTCTAGTTCTTTACGTTGAAGGTCTTTGTAGAGGTCTTCACTATTTTGTGTTTGAATATCTTGTAATTTTTCGAATGAATTGTAGTGTTTCTGTTCTGCTTGGGTAATCTCTTTTTTGAGAATGCTGGGAAGAATTTTTATTCCTTCTTTGATAGATTGTGACAGGTTGGATTCTGTTCTGTTTTTGGAGGTGTTTAACTCGAAGTTTGCTTTTTCAAAACCTTGTGCAGCAATATGCCATTGTGATCCAATTAAAATGGGAAGTATGTGGCGAGTTTTTTCTTCTGCGGTTTGGATGGTTGCTTCGTAGAGAAGATATGTGGCGTGCTCTTTGAGTTCTTCGATCTTATATCTCATCGCTGCGGGTTTCCCGGTAAGGGCGAGCCGATTATTTACATCAAGGAGATCGCTTTTTTGAGTCTTGATATTTAAAGAAGTAAACACATGCTCTTGGGTGTAAGGAGCAACCATGCTTTCAAAAAGAAAGGTCCCTTTGCCTACCAACGAGGTGTTTTTCTTTTGAGATATATTTGGATCAATAGTACATATTAACTGTGGTGTTGCGTAGAGTCGTTGATGTTGTTTGTCAAGTTTGATTGTGTAAATTCTATTTTTGAGTGTGTATTCTAGCTTTTTCTCTTTTAGGTATGTTTCAAAAAAGATGGTGATTAGTTCTGGGTCCATGGTGTTCACAGTTTGAGTTTATCTTCTGATTTTGTTTTGCTTTGGTTTCTTTCCTCGTTTGATGGTCTGTCAAATATTTCCTGATCAAATTGTTTAATTTCTTCAACGCGTTTTGTGGCTTGTGTGAAATCATCGATGATGTCTTCTTTTTTTGTCATGACGGCATCAAAGATAGCTGATTCCACACTGCCTTTGTTTTTAAGCTCACTTAGGACAGTGTCCATTTCTCCAATACTTAATGTAAAGAGATTGATTTTTTCATAGAGGCGGTTGAGGATATATGCTTCAACTGTATCAATAATTGCAAGGTTGTGAATGATAACGTCTTTTTCTTGTCCGATACGATGAACACGACCAATGCGTTGCTCGACGCGCATGGGGTTCCAAGGTAAGTCGTAGTTAATGAGAATGTGTGCAAATTGTAAGTTGCGACCTTCTGAACCTGCATCAGTACAGATTAAGATTTGTTTGTCAGTTTTGAATTGGCGGATTGCTTCTTCTTTTTCTTGTGGATTCATTTTTCCGTTAAAGAGGACTGTACTAAAGCCTGCGACTTTAAGCTCCATCTCAAGCATTTTTTGCGTGTGAATGAATGTGGTGAAAATAATGGCTTTTTCGTCTTTTGTTTTGGTAAGAAGTTTGAGAAGGTAATCGCATTTTTTATCCGTTTTGATATGTTGTCCTTTGAATACAATGGCTTCTAAGACGCGGATTTTTTTCTCATCTTCAAGAGTTTCTTTGTAGCGTTGGAGCGCAGCAATACCTGTTTTAAGAGAACTGGTAATTTGACGTGTTAACATGATGAGAGCGAACGTAAGCAGGCCTTTCTGACGATACCGAACGGCCATGGTTTTGAGTTCTTCTTCACTGAGAAGTGCTTGCTCTTCAACATCTTGATCTTCATCAAGACCTTTGACTTTTTCAAGACGTTTAATTTCATCATATTGAGTTCGAATGAAACTAAGTACTTGGTTATAGAAATCCATTTCCTCTTTGGAATATTCCAGCATATGGGTTTTAACAATACGCTGCGCAAATTTAATCCCCGTATCACGACGCAAATTACGGATCATTATTTTACTCAATTTATTTTGTAATTCGTCTTTGTTTTTGATTTTGAGGCCATCTGTGTCAGCAACGAATTCTTCAGTAAACTTTGCTTTGGTGCCTACAAAACCAGGATGTAAGAGGTCTAAGACTGCCCATAATTCGAAGATGTTGTTTTGAAGAGGTGTTGCGGTAAGCATAAAGCAACGTTCTTTCTTGATGTTTTTGACGAGTTTATAGTTGAGCGTCGCGCTGTTTTTGAGTTTATGAGCTTCATCGATAACCAGCAGATCCCAGATAATGTTTTCGACAATAGGTGCATGACGTGGCGTTTTTGCGGTGTCGATGGAAGCAATTATTTTGTCATAGTCGTTGTAGATGTCAGGGGTGTTGGCAATTTCGAATGACTCATCGAACTTTGAACGCATTTCTTCTTGCCATTGATATTTGAGTGGAGCAGGAGTAAGAATGAGGACTTTTTTTACAAGCTTGCGAGCGAGAAGTTCTTTGATAATCATGCCTGCTTCAATGGTTTTACCTAATCCTACTTCATCAGCTAAGAGGGCTCGGTATGAGAAGTTGTTGAGGACATGCAGAGCAGTTCTAGTTTGATGTGGAAAGAGTTGGATTTTATCTTGATATAATGGAAGAGCCAAAAGTTTGTCTGAGGCTTCAAGTACGGAGAGCTGGTGGGCGATGATGCAGAGTCTAAAGTGATCAGGGTTTGCTATCTGGTCCTTAGAGAGGAGTGCCTGTGCACGCTCGGGTTGTTGTAAATGAAATTGCACCATAGAAAACGATCAACTCACGATAAGAAAATAGGTTTAATTGGGGGGTTATTGTATATAAAACTTTGGATTTTTTGAATGGAGGAGATTGGATGTGGATGAGAAGTATTGAGGGGGTGAAGAAGGAGTTATTTTTAGCGTTTATTTTCTGCTAGTTCACTTATCTTTGTTCTTGCTTTCTTTTACTTTTTTGGTTTGAGTAATAGTTTTTGTAGCGTTTTTTACAGCGGCTTTTACAGTAGCTTGTGTGGTTTGTTCTTTTTTCCATTCGATCTCTTTTTTCATGGCTTCTAAGGTGTCTCGTACATTGATGGCTTTTTCGAAATCAAGTGTTTCAGCGGCTTTGAGCATCTCGCTTTCGAGTTCTACTATTTTATCATGGAGGTCTTTATTGCTGAGGTGTTTGATGCATTTGATTTCTCTTTGAGAAGGAGCAATGGATTTGACAATGGTGTGTGGCGTGATGCCGTGTTCTTTGTTGAACTTGATTTGTTCTTCTCGGCGTTTTTTGGTGATGGCGACAGCTTGCCTGATGGATTTTGTGATGATGTCGGCGTATAAAATAACATGGCCGTGTTCGTTGCGTGCAGCTCGACCAATAGTCTGGATTAGGCTTCGTTCGTCACGTAAGAAACCTTCTTTATCAGCATCGAAAATAGCAATTAATGAGACTTCTGGTAAGTCAAGACCTTCTCGCAGGAGATTAATTCCTACTAAGATGTCAAAGTCTCCGGCACGTAATCCACGAATTAACTCAATACGTTCCATGGTTTCTATCTCTGAATGCATATAACGAACCTTGAGTTCTTGTTGTGCAAGAAACTCAGTAAGATCTTCGGCCATGCGTTTGGTAAGAGTAGTAATTAAAATTCGCTCACCATTGGCAATGACTTTTTTGATTTCTCCAATGACATCTTTAATCTGTCCTTCAATAGGTCGTACTTCGATTGTGGGGTCAAGCAAACCAGTTGGTCGGATGATTAATTCTACTACTTGTCCACTGGTTTGAAGTTCGTATTCACTTGGTGTTGCTGAGACGAACAGAGTATGTTTGAAATATTTTTCAAATTCTTCAAATTTGAGGGGGCGATTGTCATAGGCACAGGGAAGGCGAAAGCCAAAGTCAACAAGATTTTTTTTACGTGAATAATCTCCATGATACATGCCGCGTGATTGAGGAACAGTCTGATGGCTTTCATCTATAATAAGGAGGAAGTCATCTCCAAAATAGTCTAATAAGCAGTATGGTGGTTGTCCAGGGCTTCGTCCATCAAAGTGTCGTGAGTAATTTTCAATACCTGTGCAGTACCCCATTTCGCGCATCATTTCGAGATCGTAATTAACGCGCTTCTTGAGACGTTCTGCTTCGAGAGGCGCAAGCTGAGGAAGTTGTTCTTTGAGTTCGTGGCGAATTGCGGCCATGGCATTTTTTTGTTTTTCTTCTGGTACGACGAATTGTTTTGCAGGAAAAAGACGAACTGTATCCAGTTTAGTTTGTGTAATGCCGGTAATAGGGTGAACTTCTGCGATACGTTCGACTTCGTCTCCAAAAAATTCAATGCGGATAATTATGGGGTCGTAGGGGAGAAAGATGTCAATAGCGTCTCCTCGAATGCGAAAATTACCCTCAGCAGGTGTAGTATCATTACGTTCATAGAGCATGGAAATCAGTTGATGGAGAAATTGCTGGCGAGGGATAGTAGCTCCCTTCTTGATTTCATAGGATAGTTGCGCGAAATCTTGCGGGTTTCCTGCACCATAAATACAAGAGATAGAGGCAACCACAATCACATCATCTCGTGAGAGAAGTGAAGTCATCGTTTTGAGACGAAGTTTTTCGATTTCTTTGTTGACGGTCGATTCCTTTTCAATATAGGTGTCGGTTGTCGGCAGATAACTTTCTGGTTGATAATAATCGTAATAAGAGATAAAATATTCTACGCGGTTTTCTGGAAAGAGTTCTTTAAATTCGGCATAGAGTTGACCAGCAAGAGTTTTGTTGTGGGCAAGTACTAATGTTTTCTTGCCATAGTTTTGAATCAGGTTGGCCATGACAAATGTCTTTCCGCTGCCAGTGATTCCGAGAAGAGTTTGACGAGGATATTTTTTTATCCCCTGTGTGAGTTTTTCAATAGCTTGGGGTTGTCCGCCGGCTGGTGGGAACTGTGAGGTAAGATGGAATGACATAGGTTAGTGTGTAGATTAATAAGTAATTTTGAGAGTTGTGATGGGTTTCTTTTTAATGTTTGTTCTTGTTTTTTGTTGCTTTTTGGCTAATTATCTCATGAAGCTTCATGAAGAATAGGCAGTATATGTAATCTTAGACTTGATTTTTTAAAGTAGAGCTATTTTTAGTAAGATATGAATGGTTTTGTTTTTAATACAGAAATAGATCAATTTGACGTTGGGTATTGTGGACCAAGAGATATGATTAGTATTCAAAGAGATGTGAGTAGAGAAGGATCTCGCAGAACTGTTAGTATTGTAGATATGGATATTTCTGATGTTACTTATCGCGATCACAGAGATAGGCGGTTGGTTAACATTTCTTTAGAAGCTCCAAGAATAGGGAGAATTAATCCTCAATATGGTTTATCTGTGAAAACAGTTTCTTTTTCTTATTATGCTACTCCAGAGACTTTTGCTTGTGCGGTTTCTTCAATGGCTGAAAACTTAGATGAACTGATAGGAATACGCTTTCCTACTTATTTTTATACTGGTGTTGATCAGCAGGTTAACCCCCCTTTTGGTATTTTACTTGGAACAAACTTTTCTGAGCCTATTGCTGTACTAAAGCAGGTACTACCTTTGGATGATATGTTTTCTCTTGATTTTGAGTCTCCCATTTCTCTGAGACTTGCTGCACAGATAATTGGTTCGTCCTATAAAGAATGGTTAGGTTCTATAGTAGGAACAATTCGCTACGGGTCATGTATTGACGAGGGTCGTAGAGGGTTTGATCTTTATAATGATAAAGATTATTTATGTACTGTTTCTCAAACTTCAATTGAAAATAGATCAAGAAATAGCCACGTTATGTTAAAGTTGGATTTGGCAAAATCTCCATTCTATCTTTCATCAACGATTGCAAGAAGATTAGCTAAGTTGGTAGTTGCATCTAATAATCATTTACAGAAATCTTCTGGGTCTCTAAGAATTTGTACCTGAAGGTGGGGAATTTTTTTATAAAATCTCGTTTAATAGAGTATCTCTTAAATGACTGTAAAATAAATGGTAGGTAAATTCAAACTGTCTCTATCTTTCTTTTATAATTTCTAATTCTTTATTAAGAAGATCAATGAATAATTTTGTCTTGTAGAGTTCTACAACATCTTGAGTTGGCGTTTTAATGATCATGCTGCTGTGGGTTTCGCTGTAACGTTCGACGGTTTTCTTTTCAAATAATGTTGTATTGTTAAGAAGCATACTGTGATGCGCAACGAGTTTGTGCTGTTTGGTTGCGTGAGTGAGAAGGAATCGTGCTGAGTTGAGAAATTTGTAGAATGTGTCGCCGGGAAGCCCATACATGAGGTCGATTTTGTAGGTGAGCTTACGTGAAGCACTTAACATTTGCAATGCTGCGGCGAC
Organism: Candidatus Woesearchaeota archaeon; assembly: GCA_023265685.1. Taxonomy (GTDB): domain Archaea; phylum Nanobdellota; class Nanobdellia; order Woesearchaeales; family GW2011-AR9; genus JACPIK01. Next base: position 19,905 of record JAHFSP010000006.1, read on the forward strand.
TTTCCCAATATGGGTCGGTCGGTTTATTTCTTTTAATACGACAGGATCGGTTGATTGAAGACCCAGTTCGATATCGATTTTGAATGAGTAGTTTTCTAGTTTCTTTATAGTTGATTCGTCCATGAGTTCTGGTCGCATTTCACAATGGAGTTTGAGTGGTTTAGTGTTGGTGGGATTTTTGGTTTCTTGTCTTTTTTTTACTTGTTGCTCTATAATATCGAGAATTATGAACATGCGTTCTTTGTTACTGTTGAAATTGGCATCGAGTACGGTGAGATTTTCAAAAGAGTAATTTTGAAAGAGCAGGGGGATGTTTTTGTGAAGGTATTCTAATGAGAAATAACGAAGGGTGGGTTTGGCGTAGTGGCAAAAGTGACAATCGAAAAGGCAACCGCGGGCAGTTTCAAGACGGACCACATTATACCTTTCATCTATCGTGGAATTAGTACTATTTGTACTATAGGGAAAGGGGATTTCATCAAGATTTTCTAGTTCAATTGAGGGGTTTTCTTGTCGTTGTTGGGGTGATTTTTGTTGGTTGAGATAGACTACGTTATGTACTTGTTCTTTTGAGATGGTGCCTTTCCAATAATCGATACATTCTTTGAAAGCAATTTCTCCTTCTTGGCGAATGATGAACTCAACATCAGGAGTAAGCAGATGTTCACTGACTTCAACTCCTCCAAGAATAATTTTCATCGTTGGGTGAAGGCGTTTGATAGAGCGTACGAAATCACGAATCATTTCACCGCTCCAAATGTAACAGCTGAATGCAACAATATCGGGTTTTTCTAATGCAAGATAGGCCAGAGCTTGAATTTCAAGATTTTTATTTGTTTCATATGATACTCGATTGCCAAAGGAGAATTCTTGGATTTGGATGTCAACGTCAGGATGATATTTTGTGGCGTAGCCTTTGAGGTAGTGTAATCCTAATGGAAAGACATCTTGTTGTACACTAAAAGCGAGCAGGAGTATTTTCATTTTTTTTGGTTGTATTTTCTGGGGTTGTTTTTTCTTGATGGCGAGATTCCTGTTTTTGGGGAGATTCCTGATTGGTGGATTCCCGATTGAGGAAGATGAGGGCGTCGTTGTATGTTTGGTTTTTAGTGATGGGGTTTGGGGTGAAATTTTTGCCGGTTCCGGAGTGAACATCCAAAGGGCAGTGTTGGGTGAAGAGGCAACCGTTACAGGCTGAAGGCTTTGGAGGAATAATGGTGTTGGCTTGATCGAAGAATTCATAGCAATGTTCTGGGGGGATGGAGCAGAATGGTGCTGTGTGGAATAGTGGATAGCGCGACATGAGGATGAATTGAGTGTAGAGCTGGTTATAGAAAGGCGATTTGAAGAAGGAAGAGTTGAGGGTGTTTTGTTGTTCTTTGAGTCCTAGTGGTTCTTTGAGCTCTATGACAATACGATGAGCTTGCTCACAGATTTTTAATAATGCGGGAGTATGTTGTAGGGCTTTGATAGGTACAAATACTTCCAGCAATCGTTTTTTAAGAGTAAGAGATGTGAGTAAGAGGGGAATGGTGGTTAGGTCGTCTACGTATATGCGCACATAGGAGATGAATGTAGGGATAGGTGTTGGTACTAGATGTTGTGGTAGGGCAATGCCACGTAAGGGGTGTGGGTGTTTTTCGAGAATGGCATATGCTAATGTTCGTTCATGTTCTTGAGTGATTGAAATAATAAGAGGAAGAGTACTGCGTGCCTGTGTTGCATTCGCGAGATTAAAGAGTTGCTTTTGGAGCATGAGTGAATTTTAAAGTTGTTTCTATAAGTACTTTTGGGGTAAAAATTAAAAAGGAGAGATATTTTGGAACAGATAGGTTACGATTATGAAAACAGTCTTGAAAACAGTTTCACGTTCTGGATTTGAAGTGGCAGGGCGTGCTTTTTTATGGTTGGTTATTCTGACGACATTTGGTTTGTTTGGTGTATTCTTGTTTTATCTTCTTCCACAGGTGATGCAGTTTGCGGGAGTGATTATAGTTGCACTGGTGTTAGGGTGGCTTGCAGCCGATTTTATTACTGGTTTAATTCATTGGTTTGGCGATACGTGGGGTAAACCTAGTTGGCCGATTCTGGGTAAATATTTTATTGAGGATTTTCGGATTCATCATATTGAGCCACAGAAAATTTGTGAACATGATTTTGTGTATATGTGTGCGTCGAGTTTCTTTTTTGCTCCGTATGTTATAGTTGGTGGCATTTACATACTTTTACAGGGAGACGTGGTAGGTGTTTTTGTGGGAACGATTATTGTAAGTATGGCTATGTGGGGTGCTCTTACTAATTTGTTTCATAAGTGGGCCCACGACAATCCGGTAAATGTACCACGCTTGGCGAAGTGGCTACAACGTACACGTATTATATTATCGCCAGATCATCACCAAGTTCATCATACCTATCCTCATTTGTCGTATTACGCTATTACTAATGGATGGGTAAATTATGTTCTTGAGAAGATTAAGTTCTTTCGGGCTTTGGAATGGATCATTTGTAAGTTGTTTAGGACAACTCCTCGTCAGTCTTAGGTTGTCTTCTAATTTTCAATTTTCTAATTCCTAAGTCATTCTGATTAACAACCCACTACTGCCACAATAGAAGAATGTTCTGGTAATGTTAAAATGAGAGACTTTACGAATTCTGCGTAACTGTTTTCTGGCTTTGACATAACGCGGACTACATTTTACTTCATAGGCGTCGTACTTATCACCACGACGGGGTAGGATATCAATTTCACCAATTAAGCGTTGCTTGCGTCGAAAAGGCTGATAGATCGGAACATGGGTTAGAATAGCCTCATACTCTTGTTCAAGTGATTCCTTGAGTTTATGCAGGTAGTGATCATGTTTGGTCATGGAAGGTTTGTGTTGGTACAAATCTCTGACTATGATGTTTTGAAAGACGTTGGAAGATATAAAGATGTGTTATCACTAAGAAGAAGATGGTTTGGTGAGGGAGGGCGGCGGGGTAGTTTTTTTCTGTGTAAAAAATAAAAGAAGCGCCAGCACCCGGACTTTCGGGAAGATTCGAACCGGGTTTAGTCACTTCGCTTTCGCTTCGTTCGTAACCCGTTTCTTCGCTTCGCTTCGAACCGGGAATCCGTGAGGATCAGTTGTCTTATTTCTCTTGGTTGTCCAAAATGTTTTTCGAGACTGACGCAATATTCCCCAAGAGGAGAGCTTAGAAGCTCCGCTTCTCGTTACCGGGTTATGCGATGCTGGCGTGTGAAGGTAGTTTGAGTGTCTTTTTATAAAAATTTCTCCATTTTCATGTGAGGAACAGTAAGATACTTTGAAGGGCGTGCTTCTCCTACAACTTGGTAACCACATTTTTCATAGAAAGGAACAGCATAATCGCGAGCGTTAAGAACCAGTCGCTGTAATCCTGCTTGGTGTGCTCGTTGCTCAACGTCTTGCATAAGAATGTTACCAATACCTCTACTTTGAGTAAATTGTTCGACAGCAACATAACGCACTTGTCCTTCATCGGCTGAATTGAGAGTAAGTTGCGCGATACCTAAAAGCCTCTTATTTTCATATAGTGCGATATGAATGCTTTTATCTTCAGAGCTGTCTTGCTCGCTTCCTTTGGGATGTCCCCAAGGTTCACGGAGTAATCGATAACGCAAATCATAATATTGTTCAAATTCTTGAGCAGTTGTAGGTGAACGAATTTCCATTTCCATGAAAAATATGTAGTAAGATTATTTTTAAGAGCTATGGAACAAAGAAAGTAAACAAATATTACAAAAGAAAAAAAATACAAAAATCAAAATCTAGCGTTTTTTAGCCATAGGCATTGTTTTTTCTGTTGAGCAGGCTCCCATACAACTTTTACAGGGGGGCATAACTAACATTAAGAAGCCACCAAGAACCATGAGCACACCAAAGAAGGCAAGCCATCCGTCGATTCCGGTCCACATAGGCCAGAGAAAAGCATTAATTAGGACTAATGCTCCAATTACTAATTTTTTTACTGCATGACATCTCATACACATTTGCATTGAAAATCACCTCTATTTTGGTTATGAGAAAGAAAAAGAGTATAAAAACGTATCTGTTTGTGCTTAATCCTATTCGTCGCTGCTACCTTCTCGACGAATAACTTTAACAGCGTCCATTTTAACAGTAATGGGGATAGGAACAGCTGATTCAAGTAATTCAACAACAATTTCTTCTTTTTGCTTGTTTACGCGCATAACTTTGGCGTTTTCGCGTTTGAACGGACCAGAAATAAGCTCAACAATGTCGTTTTTGTGAATGTTCATCTCTACTTTGACTTGCTCGAGCATGTGTTCAATTTCTTGATAGGGAATTTCTGCGGGAAGTAATCCACGTGAATAAGGAACACCTTGGAGCATGGCTTCGGCATCTTCACGTCCAGTTGCTTCAATGAAGATGTAGCCACGCATGCCATGAGGTCGAATGACTGCAAGAATACTTTTTGGAGTTTTCTTGAGTTTAGAAATGAGATAATCAACAACTTGATCTTCGCGGTTTGCGGCAGTGCGTAATCCAAAAATATGAGTTTCCATGGTGGTCTTAGATGAGCAATTGTTTGAGAAGGTGGAGGACAAAGCCAATGAGGCCAATAATCGCAATGCCAAGACCGGTTACTTTGACGAGACTGATATATTCAGTACGGTTGGGTTTCTTGGTAATGTGAATGACTCGCACAACTTCTTTGATGAAACGCTGCACTTTATTCGAGCGTACTTCTTGCTGTTCATCCATGGGGAAGTAAATCTTGCTTGTGATTTATAAAGGTTGCTATCTCAATGGAAATTTAGGGCTTGAACCAAATTTGAGTATTTTTTTCTAATTCTCTGCTCCTGTTCTCTGCTAGTTGGGAACAATCTTGCGTATTAAAAATGTTTTTATATCACATTCTTTTGGAAATAGAATATGGATCAATTTCTCCAACTTAAAGATTCGTACAAGAGTTGTCAACGGTGTCCTGCTTTATGCGAGAGTCGTTCGCAGGTTGTCTTTGGGTCAGGAAATCCTCTTGCGAAAGTGCTTTTTGTAGGAGAAGCGCCTGGGGCTACGGAAGATGCTAAAGGGATTCCGTTTTGTGGGATGTCAGGTAAGATTCTTGAGGAATTGCTGGCTACAATAGGTTTGACTCGAGATGATATTTTCATTACGAATACTATTTTATGTCGTCCACCCAATAATAGAAATCCTGAAAAAGGGGAAGTGGAGAATTGTCGAGATCGTCTGGATGCGTTGATTGCGATTATGAAACCACAGGTTATTGTGACGATTGGTAATTTTGCAACGAATCGAATTTTGGGTAAAACGGGTGTGACAACAATTCATGGGAAAGTGTTTCCTTTGGTTTTATCTGGGGAAGAGATGTTGGTGGTTCCGGTGATTCATCCAGCGAATTATTTGTATAGCGGGCGGAATCCAGATTTATTTGCGCAGATGAAAGCAGATTTTACAACGATTAGTTCGTTAATTGATGTGGTACGACGACAGAAGCGGTTGGGGGAGTTTTAGTAGTGCGAGGGTTTTGGCACTTTTTCAAATTATTCAAAGCAAAATCTTTTTAAACACGCTTGGTCTTAATGAGGGTATGAGTGAAATTCATAATCAACCTTGTCCGTTTTGTGAGGAAAGCAAGGCAACGTTGCGTGAGGAGGAAGTAGAAATTCCTTACTTTGGTCGAGTGTTTGTGTTTTCGATGGAGTGTAAGGGTTGTGGTGCTCGTAATAGTGATGTAGAACCTGCCGAGAAGAAGGAGCCATGTCGTTTTACGTTGGAAGTAAATTCTGAAGATGATCTTAATATTCGTATTGTTAAATCAGGTGATGCCACTGTTAAAATTCCTCGAATTATTACCATGGAGCCTGGACCTGCAGCAAATGGTTATGTGACGAATGTAGAAGGTTTGCTTGAGAAGGTTAAAACAGCAATTCAAACCTCTGTTGAGAACGATGAAGATGATGATATGAAGACTAAAGCAAAAAATCTTCTTAAGAAAATCAGCAAAGCTTTAGTTGGACGTGAGCCCATCAAAATTATTATTGAAGACCCTACTGGGCATAGTGCAATTATTTCTGATAAGGCGCAGAAGAGTAAGATGTAGGAAATATTGCGATAAAGATAACTGAATTCTATTTTCTTTCCTTTCTCTCGTCTTTATCTCTGGCAAAGGCTTGTCCTAAATCAATAACATATTTGCCTTCTTCGAGCTTGATGATGAGGGGGTCGTTTTTGAATAAGTGGACGAGGTCGAGTTCGTATTTGCCTGGTTTAAGAACACGGATGGCTTCGATGTCAAGAATAACTGGTCGATCTAAGTCTTCCATTTTGACGTTGAGAATTTCGGTAACGTCTTCTTCAATGGATTTTTTTTCTTCTGTTGAGAGGGTACTAATTAGGTGTTTGCCGTGGTCGAGATGTTGTTTTTTAATATAGAAAAACAAACGAGCCCCGCACTTGCAGCCGGAAAGAATCTCTTTCGCACCGTCTTCATAGAGGGTGTTACAACGCACGCATTGGTGGGGCATGATATATTCCTGTTTTTGTCATTTCCTATTTCTTTAGTTTGGGGCGTAAGCCTTTTTCAGATAATTCTTTGGTAAATAATTCTATTTTGTCTGGATTTTGTTCAATTTTCTTAACGAGATGAGCAGGTCCAATGATGGTGATGCCTTGTCGATCTCCTAGGAGCATATTGGCAAAGGCGCCACGCATTTTCTGCATTAAATTTGTTTTTTCAAGATCGGGATATAAGACACTAAGTTCAATACCACGAAATTTAGTGTTTATGCCTTCCATGGTAATTTCGATGAGGTCGGCTTCTTCTTCGCGTCGTAAACGTCCTTCAAGGATGACGATTTTATCTTCTTTAACGATATTGAGTAACTTGTTCACCCGTTTTGTAGGGGAGAGCCTTTCAATCTCACGATAGGGAACGAACTGAAATGTAACCATTGTTTTCTCTCTTTTTTTAAGAACTTTGGATGTTTCAAAGTCTCTTTTTTATGATTCTAGGATTGTGATTTAATTTTTAAATGTATTGTTGAAGATGAATTTCGGAATTGTGGTTTTGGAAGAGTTGTGTTCTTGGAGGTTTGTTTTTATTCTATTGCTCATCTATTTTACAAGGCCGAATAATTGCTCATAAAACTCTTCCATGCCTTTGCCAAACTTAGCGCTAATTCCGACAACTTCGTATTGGGGAAATGCAGTTTTGACTACGTCTATGCTGGCTTTTTTGAGATCAATTTTGTTGACGGCAACAAGCACAGGAATGTTGCGTGCTTGGAGGTTACCCATGATGGTGATATTAACCTGAGAGTAGGGGTCGATGGTTCCATCAAGAACAACGACGACGGCATCCATGTTGTCAAGCCATTTAATAGCATCAATGACTCCTTTGGTAGCTTCTTTGGCGCGTTTTTTTGCATCGTCTTTCTTGATGCCTTTCTTGATGAAATCTTCATAGTCAATTTTAGTAGCAATACCGGGAGTGTCGACAAGTGAGAAGGTTAATTCTTTGCCTTTTTTGTTTTTGATACTGACTTGTTCTTTGATCTTGATTTCACGGGTTTCGTGGGCAATGTGAGAAACTGATGAGAACATTTCTTCGCCGAGCCAGTCCTGACACACACGATTTGCAAGAGTCGATTTACCTCCATTTGGTGGTCCATAGAGGCCTAGCTTGACGTGTCCTTTTTTTGCAAACGGATTGAATTTAAGTTTTTTAAACAGAGAACGGAAAAAATCCTTCACTATGAACACCCCTTCTTAAAGCTTGGAGGAGGGCACGAGGTTCTTAAAGTTTTTGGTGGTCTGGTATTGAGGATGTGTTTTGGGCTGAAAATAGAATGTTTATCTTCAAAAATTACTTTTCAATACATTTATAAGTTATTTTCCCATTTCCTTCTCTATGAATCCCTTCCTACTCTTGTTTCTCATTATCATTGCTAATTTATGTTTATACTGGATATTCTTTGGAAAAAAGAGATTTGATGCCAGATTTGGGCAGGGAATTCTTCCTGATAACCCCCTTGATATGTTAGTTGAACAGAATGGATTTGAAAAAAAGATAGGTGAACACGATGGCGGACAGAACATTAGTCGTTGATCACCTCAAGTTTAGTTATGAGGGTTTTTTTAACACGGATGAGTTATATGCGGTTATTTCAACGTTCTTTTTTGAGAAAGGGTGGGATTGGTATGAGAAAATTAACCAAGAGCAGGTTACGTCAAATGGTAAACAAATCCGTTTGGTGTTAATGCCCTGGAAAAGTTCAACGGATTATTACAAATTAAAAGTGGAAATCCATTTACAGATGCTTGATGTTCGTGATGTAGAAGTTGAGCAGAATGGTAAGAAAATGAATGTGCAACATGGTCAAGTGCGCATGGTTATTGATGGGTTTGTGATGAGTGATAGGAGTGGGAAGTGGACTGGTCAACCTCTGTACTGGTTTTTGAGTTTTATGATTGAGAAGTATTTTTTTAATCGTCATTTTGCTAAATTGGAAGCATGGTTACGTAGCGATGTTGATGATGTGTATACTAAAGTTAAGACCTATCTTAACGTTTTCAAGTATACGTATCGTACTTAGGTGATTGAATGGAACCTTATTTCGAGAAAAATCTGATTGTCAATAATCGTACGTTGACGTATAAAGGGTTTTTTCGTGTTGAGGAGTTATTTCATGTGATCAATGAATCGCTTGAACATCGTCATTATGAGAAGCGCGAGAAGAAGACCGAAGAGTTGGTAACCGATACTGGACGACGAACCCACATTGAACTGCGTCCGTATAAAGATATTGTCCATTATGGTCGAGTGCAGATTGTGATGCGCATTACACTTGATAATATGACGGAAACGGTGGAAGAGTCTGGTGGAATGAAGCATACATTCAATAATGGTGATGCGACGATTGTTTTTGATGGGTGGGTGCTTACGGAGTATGAACATCGTTGGACGATGAAACCGGCAATTTATTTTTTGAAAGGAATGATCAATAAGTATGTGTACACGTTTCCGCTGGAAGCGAGTTTTCCGGGCACGGTTGCGGGGGATGTTGGATATGTGTATGGCCAGATTAAAAAGTTATTAGATTCTTACAAAGTTGAGATGGGACAGAAGGTCTTTACTGATGGTGAGGCAATGTCTAAAGTACAGCAGGAAATGGAGAGGGAAGTAGGGAAGGTTCGTCGAGAGGAGGAAGAAGGGTAGGGGCGAAGATAAAAAATTCAGTAAAAAAATAAAAATCTAATGGTGTGCGTGGGGATCATGGGCTTTTGGCTTTTTACCATAGGTTTCTTTAATCCCTCGTTGACCTTGTAAATATTCGTTAACAACTTGTGCGTAATTTTGTGCAAACATTTCTGGTGCAAGAAGATCATCGTGTTCTCCTAATCTTTTCTTATGTTTATTAAAAACTTCTTTTACAAGACCTGCTTGTGCTTCTAAATCTCCGGGCTCTGCAGCTTTATGTAATTGAGCAGTAATATACCTTTGCTGTGATTGGCTTTCATAGAACCTTGCAATTGCATCTAATATTTCTCCTACTTTTCCTTGTTTGGCAAGATTAAGAGCGTGTTGATAACCGCCTTCTCTTTCAAATGCCCTTTCTAAAATCTGGTGACCTGTTGCGTATGCTTCGTCACTATCCAGCTCTCCTTTATATGCTCCTTTGAAATGGTGTTGGACATATTTTGCAACTTCTTCTGAAACGTCTTTGTGAGTTTTTAGTTGATGTTTTCCTATTTTATAATTACCTCTTATCTCTCGGTGAGGTGCTACTACTTTTTCTCCTATTGCTTCAGGATCAAGTGCAGCAACAAGTGTTTCTAATGGGCTTGCATGATCGTGATCTCCATGTGCACCATGGCCTTTTGGTTGTGCGTTCATAGTAATCTACCTCAGTATAATTTTTATTGTGATACAAGCTAGAACTATTTTATTCTAACCTCTTTTTTAGTTAGTAGTGGGTTGTTGGTTATTAAAGATTTTGTTTCTGGAGTGCTTAATTGTAAACTCGGGAGCGTTTGTCGATTTTAGTTACGATTACTCTTTCGGTTTCTTCTTGAATGATATAGAGTGCACGAAAGTCTCCAATACGGTATCGAAATATCTTTTCTCCGAAATTAGTTCTTTCTATAAATTTGGAATCGGAAGGAATAGGGTCTAATGATAGTTTTTTTAGTCTTTCAATAATTCTTTCTTGAATTTGTGAATTTAATTTAGAAATAAATTTGTCCGCATCTTGTGAGAGACGAACTTCGTACAACTTATGCAATCCTCTTGGTTTTGCCTGTTTTAATGTCTTCGTGTGCTTTATGTATGGACTCAATGTCGTCTTCATCAAGTATTAGATCTTCATCAAGGAGGCGTTTTTTAATAAAATCGAGATCTCCTTGAATATGGTTGAGTTTTTGCATGATCTCTTTAGTTTGAGTTGTCATGGTTATACTGTAATCTTGTAATTTATATACATTTCTTTCGTATTCTTAGAAAAGCCTTTACTGACCAATATGTCTCACCTGGAACAGAAACTATTATAAGTATATAGGGAATGGTTTGGGTTGTACTTATCATCAGTTCTCAGGAGGAACACACCATGGCTGTAAAGAAAAAAGAAGCTCCCAAAACTCTTAAAGTAAAGTCAATGACTCCCGTAGGTCATTCTCAACCTCACATACAAGCTAATTACTCCCCATCCGTTGCTGCGGTGGATGCACTTGCTACTGCTGCGGGTGGAGCACAGGTACCTGGCGTGCCTCAAATTCCACCTGAGCTTGCTGAAAAACTCAAAGCGATTAAAGATAAATTAGATATGTTCAAGAGTAAACTCGTTGAGAAGTTTGGTGAGTATATTGTAGGAATTGCGTTACTTCCACCTGAACAGGCCCCAGTACCTCCACAGGGTCATCATGCAGGTTTAGAAGGGCAGAGTCAAGCTCATGCTGGACAACAACCTCATTCACAGGGGCTTCAGGGGAACTCACAAGCTCACCCTGCTGGACATACGGCTGCACCAGTAATTGATGATCAAAAGATTTCAATTTTAGTTGTTGTTGATGATACGACTTCAACGAAGATGACCAAAGATGAGTTGTATGCAAAATTCTCTTCTATCGTCAAGAAAACAGCAGAAGAAACGGACAAAAATATTGTTCCACAGAGTATGTTATTGACAGATTTATGGTTGAATTGTTATGATGCTAAGTATGATATTAACAAATTAATTTCCATGAGTGCTCCGATTCATGATAATGGAATGCTTGCAGCAATCAAAATTGCTGAAATTCATAAGAGCATGGTTATTAAGAAATTTGAGAAATATATCATGAGTTATGTCCTTGCGGGTTCCATTACTCAAGGTCGAGCAACGGCGTCGTCAGACATTGATGTGTGGATTGTTATTGATGATACTGATGTTAAGAAAATGACGCGAGTTGAACTTAAAGACAAGTTACGCGCAATTATTATTGGAATGGGAGTTGAAGCCGGTGAGATTACTGGCATTAAAAACAAGCTTAACATTCAAGTCTATATTCTCACGGACTTTTGGGAATCTCTTAAAGAAGCAAATCCGATTATTTTTACTCTGTTACGTGATGGTGTGCCATTCTATGATCGTGGTATTTTCATGCCGTGGAAACAGTTGTTGCGAATGGGTCGGATTAAACCAAGCCGTGAAGCAATTGATTTATTCATGAGTACGGGTGAGCAAAGTATTAGTCGAATCAAGTTGCGTTTGAAAGATATGGGTATGGAAGATACATTTTATGCGATTCTTACACCTTCTCAGGCAGCAATTATGTTGTATGGTTTGCCTCCTCCTACACCACGTGAAACGCCTGATGTCATGGAAGAGATTTTTGTTAAGAAAGAAAAATTACTTGAACCAGAATATATCAAAATTTTACGCCGTAATGTAGAGTTACGTAAATCTATCGAACATGGTGACAAGAAAGAATTAACGGGAACTGAACTTGATGAGTATGTGAATGATGCAGAGAAGTTTCTCAAACGTATTCGTGAATTGTTTACTGCTATTGAAGGAATGCATGATGAGAAAAGCATCACTATGCTTTATGATGAAGTCATTACGATTATTCGTGATGTGTTAAAACTCGAAGGCGTTGAGCGTTCTGTCGATGGTGATATTTTACGTCTCTTTGAGAAGGAATTAACTTCGACTGGAAAAGTGCCTGCTCGCTATTTACGTGACCTGCAAGAAATTGCGGAAGCGAAAGATCATTACGATAAGAAAAAACTTACTAAAGCTGATATTGAAAAAGCTCGTAAAGGAAGTAGCGGTTTGATTCGTTTCCTTATTGAGTACATGCAGCGTAAACGTGGCAGAGAGTTAGAACGATCACGAATTCGCATTAAACATGGAGAGAAATTTGGTGAAGTGGTCATGCTTGACAAAGTTGCCTTCGTTATTTTTGATGTTGATGCCAAAGACCAACATATCCAGAAAGCGTCTATTCATGCTGATGGAAGTTTAGGCACACTTGAAGATTGCGGTTTAGAAGAGTTTGAAAAACATTTGGCCGCAGTTACCATTCCGAGTCGAGTGTTTTTGAAAGAACCTATCTTTGAAGATTTACGACGGATTTTTGGCAAAGATGTGCAAGTGTTGATGGGGTAAGGTTTTTTTAAATCTCTTTTTTTGAAATTATTTTTAGTGCTGGCTTATTCTTTTAGAAATTTTACTTTTTGTTCCTAATATCCTAACAAGAACATTGTTCTTTCAAACTCAGATAGGTTTGCAAACCAAGAATCTGGTGCGCGTTCAGCTCGATGTAATACGGCGTTTGATGAGACTTTTTTAGGAGGATTTTGTAGAAGGAAGTCAAGTGAGGCACCAGGTTCGTAGAATTGGGGTGGTTCGTACTTGGTTACGAATCCGTTTTTCTGTAACACTCGTGCACCATGTGTTCCGATAAGATTGACGTGGTCACCTTTCACTTGAAGAATTCCCCCTTCATGTACGCCAACAACAGTATATGGGAAGTCGTGATGAAATTCCATGATTCTTTCAAAATGTTGTTCTCCTTGATGAGCAAGACGGTGTGCGGCTTGTGCATGGACTGCTCTAATCAATTCAATCTGTTCATTTGAGATAACGAGTGGATCGAGGTAGTGGGGTTTGATACAGAATGGTACTAACTCTAAGGCATCAAGACTAGGTACAGGTTTAGAGTTATCATTCGAGCTACCAATGTTCATTCCTGCAACAACAGTGCCCGCGCTTACTCCTAGATAGGGCATGCCTTCTGTAACTCTTTTTTGAAGTGGATGAAATAATCCATTAGAATATAGTGCTCGGAGTAAATCAAACGTATTGCCTCCTCCTATATAGACTGCTTCTGCATTCTTAACAGCTTCAATAGGATTATCTTGTTCGTGGATTCCTACAAGATTAAACCCCATTTGTTGAAAACGTTCTCGTAGGTGATCGGTGTATGCTTGTCTTCGTTCATTTGAGCAAGGAATATCTAGTGTTTCACCACGAGCTCTTCGAGTGTTGAGAGCAAGAGCATCAACTGCATTAGGTTCTGCGTAAGGAATAAAGAGTACAGTGTTCACACCTGCAAAATGTTCTTGAACTTCATGTTCACAGTATCCTAGGAATCGCTTGTCAGCTGCTGTTTTTGAGTTACTTACAAGAAGTAGGTTTCTATCCATAGGTGATTTTTACAGTACGTAGTTTATAATTTTTTTGTAGATAGGTTGATAGTGTCCCTATTTGTAGCGAAGTGCCTAGGGGTGGCTACATTAAATGGCATAAAATGGTTTTAATCAGTAATAGGGTCTATTTCTGCCTCTATTTTACTTCTAAAAGTTAATTATTCTTCTATTAAGTTTCTAAAGCTTCTCTAAAGCTTTAAAGTAAGAATACTCAAAAGTATGTTTAAAAAGAAGTTTGTCTGTCAAACTTGTAACACATGAATCAAAAGAAGTCAAACTTAATAGTTTGGTTTCGGTGCAAGAATAAGATAATCTTATTATTCTTTGCACAAACATAAATGAGGACATAAGATCCTTGATGGAGGTGTGTAACATGAAACAATTCAATAAAATAATCGCATTGCTGGCGGTACTGGTGTTTTGCTTAAGTATTGTACCAGTGGCGTTTGCGGATGATGATACAGATAATAGTACTACTTTAGATGTAGATGCACAAGTAGGTGTAGATGATGATAATGACGCTGACGTGGATAACGATGCGGACGTTCAAGCTGGTGTTGGGGTTCGGGCTCGTGTGCATGAAGGTCGTGAAGAGCGTCAAGAACGTCGTCAAGAACGTATGGGTCGTGTAGAAGACCGTGTTGAGAAACGTATTGATGGTTTACAAGAGATGTATATGCATGCTCGTGAACGGTTTGCAGATGCACGTATGAAAATGCTTGATCAACGTAAAGCTGTTTTAGATATGCGTATTAAATCAGATGAGTGTCGCGAAAATAAAGATGAGGATTGTGGTGCTCTACGAGCCGAGTTACGCCATGGTGTTACCATGCATTTAGGTAATACTATTGACATGCTTGATAACTCTGTACTTAAACTTCAAGCTCGTCTTGATGCGTCCAACCTTACTGCTGAAGAAAAAGAACAAGCAGTTCAACAACTTGCTGACTTACAAGAAAAAATAAGTGCTCTTCAAGCAAAAATTGGAAACCAAACTAATTCCACTGGTGCCGAAGTTAAAGCTTCCATTAAAGAAACCAAAGATCTTTGGAAAGATGTACGTGATGGTGAGAAACATTGGGTTGCAGGTTTGATGAATCATAAACTTAGTGGTATTGTGCAACAACATACTACATTATCTGCTCGTATGCAATCACGTATTGATGCATTAGGAAGCAAAAATGTTGATACTTCAAGTTTGGTGAGCATTAAAGCGGATTTTGATGCGAATGCAGCAAAATTAAATACAGATTACGCAACAGCAAAAGCAGCTTGGAGTGATACAGACCAAGACCACAAAGCCTGGAAAGATGCAATGAAAACTGTTAAGGATGATTTGAAGAAGAGTCGGGAATTGCTTCGTGATTTTGTTAAAGAGTCTAAAGATCTTGCTAAACAAGCACATGTTGATGTACAAGCAGATGCTCAAGCTGACGCCAACGCTGATGCACAGGCAACCAATTAGAGGTGATTGATCATGAGAAAAATCCTTGTTGTAATTGGAATGCTAAGTTTGATGTTGTTGGTTGTTGCGTGTGGTCGAACAGATACCCCCGCTGCACCATCTGGTACGAATAACCCTACCCCAAGTGCAAATACTGCTGTTAATCCTGCTGCTGACTCTGGAGATGCAGTTACCCCCGCTGATGAATTTCAAAATGTCGATGATTTTGACGACATGGAACAAGACATTGCTGCACTTGATGAGGATCCAGGGTTTGCAGATTTGGAAAACGCAAAGTATGAATAGGTTTTGATGGCTTTGATTTTTTTGTTTTTTCTTGTATTTTTTTGTTTTTCTTCTCTTTGTTTTCTTTTATCTTATATTTTAAGTGAGGATTTTTGAAATGGGTTATGTTTTTGAGATTATGGCTACTGGTTTACTCAAAGACCGACTTCGTTCACTTGCTCTTGAAGTAGGTTTTAATCTGGTTGGTTTTACTGATCCGGCTATTGATCCGGTGATTCGAGAAGCATATGATACGTGGCTTGCGAATAAACAACATGCATCAATGGAGTATATGAAACGTACGCAGGAGGTTCGTAAGAATCCTTTTTTATTGCTGCCTGGTGTGCAGACAGTTATCGTGGTAGCTCTTTCGTATGTGCCGATGTCTGAGCTTGTGTGTTCTCTTGCTCATAAGCATGGCGGGAGTGGCGTTGAGGGTTGTGTGGCGATGTATGCACAGAGTCGCGATTATCATCATGTGTTTAAGGGGATGATGAAAAAGTTTGATGAAGAAGCTCGCAAAGTGTTTACTGCTGCTGGTTTGCCTGATGTCGAGTTTCTTGCTGCCTGTGATACCAAGCCAGTCTTTGAGAAATATTTTGCCTATAAAGCAGGATTAGGATTTATTGGGCGTAATTCATTGTTGATTACCAAAGAGTTTGGGTCGTATGTAATGTTGGGGTGTTTTCTTTTGACTGCTGAGTTAGAGCCTGATGCGCCATATGAAGGAACGTGTGGTAATTGTACCCGTTGTTTAGACGCCTGTCCCACCAAAGCGTTGGTTGGTCCGCGAACGCTGGATTCTTCTAAGTGCATAGCGTATTGGACGATCGAACATCGAGGTGAATTTCCAGCTCAAGCACCGCCGCTGTTTGGGAACATGTTTGGGTGTGATATTTGTCAAGTGGTGTGTCCATATAATAAGAAAGCGTTGGGACAGCAAGAGTCACCGTTGCGGATGAGACGAGTTGATGATGTGTTGAATGTGGGTGAGATGTTGAAATTATCTGAAGAGGAATTTCGTCGTCGGTATTCTGGAACGCCATTAATGAGGGCGGGGTATGAAGGGATGAGACGAAATGCGAAGAAGTTGAAGGAGGGTTAGAATGTTTGAAGAATTGATTCAATATTATTATTATTATTATTATTAAGGTGATAATTATTGAAATATCCCCTATTTTTTAGTAGTATATCGTTTTGGCATATCTTAGGGACGAGTGTCATTGACCCTGCTGCTGGTAGGTCTGGTACAGGATTATCTTTAAATTCATCTGGCATAGAATTATATTTCAATTTATTACTCGCTGGGTCTAACAAGAAAGCAATGTTTTTTGGATTATGTTTAGTTTTAAGTGTGACTGATTCCCAATCATTATCGTGGTAATATTCGTGATAATATTTCTTAACTTTAGGTGTTAAACCTATTTTTTGGCGTGCATCTAAATTGGTATATGTTCGGATTGGTTTTCCGTAGGTGATTTGACATTCAAGATATGATCGTGCGGCTATTAATGTTTCTCCTGTGGAACTATCTTCATCAAAGAGAACGACTTGTCTTCCTTTTGCCAGCTCTCTGAGATATTTTTTCTCAGATTCATCAAGTTGAGGGGATGAGTCTCCTTTTTTAATCCGAGAAAACCTAATTGCATAGAATTGAGGCTCTCCTTGTTCATCGTCATTTTTGGTTCGTAATTCACAATAACGTGTAAAAACATCTAATCCTGCTGCAAGCCCTCCGTGCCCTAAGGCAATGAATAGTACGGGTGTTGGATCGAAATTTAATCTTGATGCCGTGGTCTTATTTCTGTTGGGTTCACTTGCTTCTTGGGTTATGATATCAATTTCTTGTGATATTGGTTGATCTAACAGGCCAGGGTAGTTTGAAACCCAGGTCTCGAATGCTGTCAATTCTTTTTGTGCATCAGCTTGCTTTTGGTATAATGCAAGAGCTGTATTGCATGCTTTGATCATTAAGTCTTCAGGTTGAGTAAGAAATGGTTTTCCTATCTTGTAATCTAACACTGCTCGTATAATTCGTGAGGGGTGGAGTGCTCTTTGGAGGATGTTTTTAGAGGTGGGGTCGGCATAGGCTTGTTCGAGCTCTTGTACAACATCTCGAAGAGTACCGGTATAGCCAAAACTAGGGTTTCCTTGTTTGTATAATTCTTCGAGAGGTGTATTAGGTACAGATTTAGGTCTTAAGTCTACAGCACATAGTGCTTCGAGATCTAATTTAATACTCAGATCAAACAGTGAATTAATACCTACATCTAACTGTGAAAGAGCCATTTATAATCTAAAAGTAATAGCTATTTTTAAATCTTTTCTTTATAATCACTGTTGAGTGGTGATTTTTTAATAATAGGGTGTATTTACAATCTCAACAAGAGTATCCAAATACTTCCAACCATTTTGTGTAAGGCCACAATCTCCTTGCGGATTACTTCGGTGATACGTTTGACATGGTTGAGCATCTTTTTGAAATTGTGGTTCACAACTCATTTGTCTAAAAATAGATCCTTGTGGTGTTGCCACGTGAGCTAATTTTGTCTTTCCATTAACCGAAACGGTAAATTCTGTCGTACTTGGATTTACTGCTAACTGAGGATTATGGATAACTAGTGATTCAACATTTGGGCCATTTGAGTGAATTGCCCATATTGATTGGCCAGCTAGACTTCCTGTAACAATGCTGTGGAGTTCAATATTATCATTGCTCTCTTTTTTTGGTGAAGGATATTTTAATCGTCCCTCAACATTTCTGTCTTTAAATGAGTACCACTGCACATCCTTAGCGGCGGTCTCAATGGGGTTTAGATTTTTATCTTCTGTAGGAAGTCGTGGGGCCATCTGATCTAGTTTAACGTGTAATCCTTCTAATTTTTGTAGTAAATCACGTGTCGCAATAATCCCTATATACGCACACTTACTATCATCTGCACGTAATCTTGCGTCTCTCCATAGATCTACAAGTTTATGATATCGCTCGTTAGGAGTATCTATCATCTTGTATATGGCCCGAGCTTCATGATATTCTGTCACAATGGTGGAATACTCTCCCCATTCCCATGCAGTTTGCTGCTTGTATCGTTCTGCTTGTTGTTCAACACGTTTAAAGAGAACTCTTTTTGCATCAATCTTTTCTTGCATTATGTGGAATTTTTCCGTTAATTGGTAGTTTTCATACAACGTACCTGCTAATGTAAGAACGAACGTTTTGTATTTACCGTTCTCATCATTAAATGCCTTTGTACATCCTTCTTCTTTATTTCCTTCTTTATTTTTATAAATAATTCCATCTCCTTGTGGCATGATACTATAACTCTCAATCACTTCAGCAATACACTCAAGCTCTTGCGTATTTGGTGGATCATCAGATTTAAATCTATCCTGTTGGTGAGTTGCCCATTGGTCAGCTGTGGAAGAATTACGTGCTCCACATGCTGTGAGTGCTGTTCCTAGTAGAAGTGTTGTTATTGTGTTTTTCATTTATGTTTCTCTTCGTATCGATAAATAATTACAGTTCTGTCCCACTGTCGAATTTGTTTATTATCCCAAGTCTGGATATCTACATCAAAGCTTCCTCCAAATTGGGTTGTTAACACTGCTTCAAGATTGTCACTAACATTATCCTGAGCTTTGTTTGTATCATCCCAATCCTTGCCTTGTCTGCTTGCTGCTCGGATTTGAGATTCATATTCTTTAATTATGTCTACTATAGGTTTTTTAAGTTTGTCTGGAACCCACTGTGCAACACGATATGTGATGGGTGACGCGAAAATGAGTTCTTGATTGTATGCATAAAGCATTCCGGCAAGTGCCACTCCAACAGCAGTAGTTCTAGGGTTCTTATAGAGGGGGCTCCTATGGATCAAAGATTTTACGTTTCCTGCAAACTCTGTCAAAGCTGCAACGGTGTCATGCCCATATTTCATTGTTTAAAATCCTCTGGGGTAATTGGTTTTTTTAAGTCTTCAAAAGAAGATAGTTCTGGTTTCATGGTGTTTGTGTTTTTTCTTATTGAGTTGCTCTTCGAACTAATTTTACTTTGAGTGGTTTACTGCTCAACATCTAGACGATACACTCTTCCCAGCAGCTCAAAAAGATATTGTGTTGGAGAAGCCTGCAAGAGTGGCCCACTATCTCTTCTCACAAAATAGGGCTGATGTTCAGACAATGGTATTGGTGCGAGATCTCCACGCCAGGGGGAAGCAAGTGTGAGACGCAACTTATAGTCAAAATCTATGTCATACTCACGTAAAGACGCAAGTGGTTGGGAGTTTTCACTTTGTTGATCTTGCCTTTGTAGCATAATCGCATTTCTTGAACGTACTACTTGAAGATCTTCGGGATTTGTATTTTGTTGATTTCTCTCTTGGTTAAGTACTTTCATGCGTTCTGCAAGTGGAGCCGGTTCATCTTTTTTGTACGAGGTGAAGTCGTGATGGATTTTTCCCTCTTTAATTTCTAGTGTTTGGTAGAAGTCTTTCTGATGAAAACAGCCGCGTGAATTATGTTTAAGCAATACAGTTTTCGCTATAGGGTCGTAAGACATAGCGGTATGGCTATCCATGCTCAGCCCAGGCCAACTAGAACTATTCTGTGAGGGATATTGTCCACGTATCATTTCCTGAATGACTGGGATATCTTCAGGAGAAAGATTCAATGAACGAAGAACTTCTGGTTGATCTGCATGACTAATAGCATGCTGATAATATAGTCCTGTTAAATCAAACACTTGCTTGCGTACAGGTGTCGTTTTTCCAGATTCGAGTTGGTAGAATACTACTTGGCCACGAGCCGGGACTTGAGGATGCATAGTACTAGTACATACTCTGGAGAAACTATTCCATTTGGCGAAATCAGCAGGAAATGCTACAGATCTTGCAACTACAACGTTTGCTGCAACAAAGTCATATTCTAGTAATGCACCTAAGTGGGCTTCTTCCCATCTGTTGCCGGGGTATTGCGAAGTAATATTATCGTAATGGCCAATATGGTGGGGAAGTTGTACAGTATCTGTTAGTACAACTGGGGTGGTTTTTGTGTGCGGGTCGTAACGAACGAGTTGGGCATGGTAGTCGATTGACTCTTTAGTTTGATTTACGTTTCTGGTGGTGAAGGTTATGTCTCCAGATTGGTTTCTGCGTAAACCACTATCGCTTCGTTCTTCGATGGAATTGGTTGGAGGGATTACTTCTGTAATAGTACCTGTAAGTTGTGTTGACCCGAGAGTTGATTCAAAGATTGTGGTTAGTAATTCGTCGTTATTCATGGTGTTTTCCTGCATTGATTACAACATCTCGTGGGGGAGTATTCCGCCATTGCGTTTGCGTAGCGCAAGATCTTTGTCTAATGCTTTTTTGTAGGTAATAACGGTCCAAGCGAGCTCTTGAGTTGTATCTTTATTTAGCAGCAACGCTTCGAGTGCTTCTTGACTTTGGGTAATTTTTAATTCAATGGACTCTACGACGGGTTGTGTGAGGTGGCTTGTGGTATACGCTTGTAGAAGTTGGGTATACAGATTTTCATTCACCATGATTGTTGCTGCTGCGTGTTTACTCGTTTTAATGAGCGCTTCTGCAATCTCGTGAACTGCATCAAGCTGTTTTGCGTACTCGAAACTGGAATTAGGATACAGTATTTCAAACTGTTCTGCTTGTCCTCTGGTTACTTGAATTAGATCCGCAGTTTTCTGTGCGAGATCGGCGGAGCTCACGAGATCGTCACTGGCATTAGCAAGGTCTTTCTCGAACTGATAGTTATGCTGGAGTGCACTGCTAACATGATCGATGCATGGTAGGTAGCTGGGGTTAACATCGCGACATGCTTCTTTGTCAACGCTTGCATCACCTTTCTGAGGGTGATAAGATTTAAAGACCTCTTCGAGGCAGCGTTGTTGCGGATTTAGAGTTTGTGAGCCGCTCTTTTGGTCTGTTTGCTCTTGTTGCTGGGAAGAGGTATTGGTGTAGTGCGCTGGTGCGCCACATGCCATCATTAAAGCAGTAGTTAATGTGTAGATTGTTTGTTTCATTTTATTTACCTAGTATTCCATCTACCTCGACCACTTGTCTTTTTGTATTGCGTGTTTATCTTATATTCTTCTTATATTTTTAATATAAAAAATATAAATAATGGGAAACTTTAAATAAAACCTATCATTGTTCTAGTGCATGCGCAGAAAACTCATCAAACAAGGTGCAGGTGGTTACACTATCTCTTTGCCTATCAAATGGGTACGGGATCATGGTCTTGAACCTGGAGAAGAAATTGATCTGGTTGAAGAGGGGAATGCACTTAAAGTTCTCTCAACTCATCCCAATTTATCTATTAAATCTACGACGTTGGTAGTGGAAAAAGCCTCATTCAAATTTTATCGTTCCATGATTGGTGGGTTGTATCGAGCAGGGTATGATGAGATTCGTGTTGAATTCAAGGATTCTTCGGTACTTTTAGAGCTGCAAAAAACAATTGATCTTCTTCCTGGCTATGAGCTCTTGGACATTATGAAACATAGTTGTTTGGTTAAGAATACCTCTGGACAACAGGTTGTTGATCTACATACGCATTTTCTCAAGATTGTTCATTCTATCAATACCATGTTTACAATTATTGAGGGTAATCTTAAATCAAAAAAATCAGATTCTGATCAACAACTCTCTTTACTGCGTAATAACGTTCTTAAAAATCGTGATTTGATTATTCGTACGATTGGTGAACAGCGTCTTACTGACGAGAAACATTTACCCTATTATACTCTTGTAAGCTACTCTTGGATGATTGCACGTTCGTTATATTATCTTTCAAAGTCTGTTACATTTTCTACTCCTACTTTTTTGAGATTATTTAATGAGATTCGAGAATATTTTCATACTGTTTTTAGCATGCCTAACCACTCTGATGCATTTAAGATACGTGAGGGATATGATCTTGTTTTTAAGAAAGTTGAAGAACATTTACGTAATGGTTCTTCACCGGCACTTGCTGCGTATCTAGTGGGGATATGTATGGGGATAGAATCGTGTAATTCTGCACTGTTAGTTTTAAAGAAAGACACGCATTTGGATTAATTTATTTATTAAGAATTAATCACTTAATAGTAATAAATTTATAAAGTTCTGCCCTATTTTATACCTTATGGATCTTTTTATGATGGTTTTAGGGATGGATTTTGTCGCAATAGGCAATGCGCTATTTCATTATTATTCTACTCGTCGTGATTTACGACGTCGACATACTTCGATGTTTGATTTATTATCCATCCGTGACCAATCGGAGCACTCTATGTCTATCACTAGCGTTCTTGAGTCACAGGAAGATTTGCTTCAGGTCTCTTGTGGAACGAATTCAAAATATGGGGGATATATTCTTACCTCTACAGTTAGCTTTCCGGATGGACAAAATGTGGCGTTCATTCAAAAAAATGTTCCCACGCGCTTTGCACACACTCTACGTGGTGCTGCTGCTCAGATATATCTATGTTCTCAACTTGGGAGTGAGCATGTCCCCCGTTTACTTGATGTCAGTCCTGAATTGGGGTCTATTTCTGAGGGGAAAATGGATACTGTTACGTTAGCACAACTTGAAAATCAACCTCTTCGCGATGTGGCTATTTGTCAGACACTTGATACTCTTATTGACCTTTCAGCTCGTGAGAAGACTCGGGCAGCTGTAAGTGTACTGGGGCAGCCACATTTTTCCTTTGCTGATTTTGTCGATGTTATGGCGCATGAACATTGTGCACCGCCTCGTACGACGGGTAAACCTGAAGTAGATACTTCTCTTCAACAACGTTATAATGATGCTGGTATGCGCTATTATGATTTACTTGATGCAGAACGCCCTCGTTTATCTCGTTCACAGCGTTTGGCTCTTCCGCCTCACTTTAGAGGTCTATCATTTGATCAATTTGATGCTTCATTTCAAGAGCAGTGGTCTTCTCGCTATGGGGCTAAATTTAAAGAAGCATACGATGCGGAGATAGGTTTATCTCTTAAACATGATGAGTTTGTGCATGGAGATCTTCATCCCTACAATATTTTGGTACCATCTACAACTGGTTTGGGTAGCTCTGCGCCGAGTGTTGATGGTTCTCACCTTACTCTAATTGATTGGGATAAAGCTGGTTATGGTGATTTGTTTGCAGAATTATTCTCATTTGTTCAGTGGTCTTCTTCAAATGATTCTTCTCGTTGTGAGAATGTAGCTTATCTTAACGAAAAGTTGGAGGCTGTTGGTATTAGTGTTGGTGAAGAGCGTCGTCAAGCGGCCGCAAAAGATTATTTACTATCATCTTTACATAAAACTGCCACTACTTTAAAATATGTGTCTTCCCAAGAGCAGGTTGATCGTGATCTTGAACGTGAGCTAACGAACATGGCGCGTTGCTTTTACACTCGTTCTTTACACACTGTACAGACCGATGCACTGCGTAATGTTCTGGTTGAGAAATTTGGGAAATATAATCAATCTACTGATGTAGAAACGACTGGTCTTGCCGAGACTTCCGATTCTCAACTCTGGCCTTTAATTATGCAATCTCAAAAGCCAATGGATGAAGAAAGTCTTTTAGCTGTAAAGCATGATGTTGATGAGAAAATGTATCGTCGATATGCACGTACAAAAGCTCTGGAGAGTGGATTTCGTTGGTTGGGGTACTCTCTTTGTGCAACTCATGTTATGATGGGTTTATTCATTGATGGTCTTAAAGATTCACGATTTGATACTACTCCTCTCTATACTGGCGCAGTTCTTGCTCTTATTAATGGTTGGGCTGTGGGTGGCGGAGTACGCAAATATTTACATACGTCAGAACGTGATTAGGTTAATGTCTTTACTTCCTCTATTAAAACACTTTATTCTCGTTTAACAAGGAGGGTTGGGTTTTGGTTAATCAGTTCACTGGCAATACTTCCTGCATTCCAGTCATACCATCGCTGTTGAAATGAGTGGTCCATTCCTACCTGAACAATCTCTGATTTTAGATATCCGGTTAAGTATACTCTTCCTTCTCTTTGTGCTGGAGGGACAAACAACATATGTCGTACACATCCTCTTAAATGGAGATATTGTCCATTAGCCAATTCATAAAAAGCATGGATATCGCTTTCCTTTCTATCTCTTCTGTGGCGGAAATTGTCATCCCTCATCATTTGCACTGAAACAAATCTTCTTTTAAGTTGTGCCGTAACATCCCAGAATAACTCAGAAACATCTCTTTCTAATTGAGCCGCTAAAGTGGTATAGGTGTCCATTTTTCTTTCTATTCTAACGCCTTACCACTTAAAAAGATTAGGGGCACGCCCGCGGTCGAGACAAACTAGCTAATATGGTTGATTCCCTAATGCTTCTCGGGTCTGCGACCCTGCGAACATGAAACATACACGTTAAGGCTGCTTGCTTCCGCATCTGACCTGATTCCGAGGATGCTCATCCCACAGGACAGGCCGTCGACAAAGACACTAAGGACCACACCAACTAGACTGACCCTTCTCTGGGCTTCGGCTCTCTCTGAAGCGTATTGAAAGTAACAGGAGAACGCTAACCTCCCAGCCTAGCTATCCCTCGTATGTGTAGTTTGATGTTTCTAATTTAAACTTATTGTTGAAAATGGCTCTGGTGAAAGTGATCCGTTTTGAGAATAAATTAGGTATTATATTTTCTTCTTATGCTCTCATCTGGTGATTCGATTAAATTTTTTATATTCGGGGAGTAAAAATTCTGTGATCCTATCGAGAGTAGGAAGCGTTTCTAGCCCTAAATGTCTTTTTCTCGTTACATATCCTTCTTTTCCGATGTATATTTTTTGCGATGTGATGCTAAATTGATCCAGGGTAAGATCTATTTCCAAATTATTATAGGGATCGTAGTTCCATATGTGGGGTAGTTCTTCTTCACCTACTTTGTAGAAACCTGAGACGAGATAGAGTCCAGTCATTTTTGAAACGAGAGCGGATGTGGGGGCACACCATCCATAGGGATAGGCTTGTGTTTTTGGCCACCAGGTTTGAGATGTAAGATACTCTTGTCCTTCATTTTCCATAAATTGACGGATTTTCTTAAACTGTGGGTGGTAGCGATGCGTCACTATTGTGCGATTTAGTGTTCTTCTTAAAAAGATTTAGGGCAGAGCCGTTGTTATAAGAAGGCTTTATAGAGTAAACCTGAAAGATGTCCTACTTTTTCTAATATTTCTATATTTGGGATCCGTAAGTCCACTGTTGATTTAAGGGTAGAAGCAGTGTGAATATTAATCACTGGAAGGTTGGGGTCAAATTGGTCTTCTGTAAGATCTATGTATAGGTCTCTTACTGGGTCGTGATTAAAAGTATGACTTCCAGATTGAGGATATGTTCCTACAGCGAATTCTAAACCAGTGACTCGTGTTACAAGACCGGACGTTAGTGCACACCATCCTTGAGGAAATGGTTTCCAATGTTGAAATTCTTTTAAAGTTTGATTTCGAATGGCACGACCATCAAAAGTGTCTTGCATAAAATAGCGAATTTGCACTAGGTCTCCAAAATAAGGTGGGTCTTGGTAATCTTCCATTCTTATGTCTTTTTGGGGGTATTTTAAAATAGTTTTGTTTGGGAATGAATTTCCTAAAACTCTAATTATTTTTATTTTTTAGTTTGGAAACATTTAAATACAACTGGAATTTTTAAATTCCACATGGAAACAAAAAAAATAATCTTACAAGAGTTCTTTGTTCAACCTCGACGACCGTTTCATATTCGCGAACTTGCACAGCTTACTAAACTAAGTCATACTGCTGTAGGTAAAAACCTATTAGAATTAGTTAAAGATGGCTTTATTGTACTTAAAAAAGTAACTCCTTACGATAAATATGTCGCGAATCAAGCTTCGTGGAAATTTTGTCATAGTAAGACTTCTTCTACCATTGAACAGATTCATGAAAGTGGTCTTTTAGAGCATTTGGAGAAAGAGTTTGAATTTCCAGCTCTTGTTCTCTTTGGTAGTGCAAGTAAGGGCTTAGATGATGAGAAGAGTGATATTGATATATGTATTATTAGCTCACTTACTCGTCTCCCTGATCTTGCAAGATATGAAAAAAAACTTCATCGTCCGGTTAGTCTTCATATTTATAATTTGAAACAATGGAAAGATCTTAAAGTGAAAAATCCTGAGCTGGTTAATAGTATTTGTAATGGAATTGTATTAAGCGGACAATTAGAGGTGGTGTAATGCGATTTGAAGATAGTCTTGAACAGGGATATGCTAAAAGAATACCTCCTGACATTATTCGTGCAAAAAGCCTCATTAAAGCTTCAGAACAGGCTCTTTCTAGTGTTTTGAAAATTCCCGTTGAACAAGATACACTCAAAACCATTTTGCGAGAGCTTTATGAGGGGTTGCGACAACTTTGTGAAGCTTTGGGCTATGAGAGGGGATATAAGTTTTCTTCACATGAGGCCATAACTTACTTTCTTATTGATGTGTTGAATGAGCAGAAAATTGGATTTCAATTTGATCGATATCGTAAGTTACGAAACGGCATTAATTATTATGGGGATGAAGTATCGCTTGTAACCGTTCTGGAAGCTAAAAAAGAGATGGTGGAGCTGGTTGAAAGATTGAGCAAGCATCTGAAAAATTAATCTCTATAGTCCTATTTAGTCTCTTTAGGT
This sequence comes from Candidatus Woesearchaeota archaeon, assembly GCA_023265685.1. Lineage (GTDB taxonomy): Archaea > Nanobdellota > Nanobdellia > Woesearchaeales > GW2011-AR9 > JACPIK01. The sequence continues at coordinate 46,980 of JAHFSP010000006.1, forward strand.
TGTTATTATATAAGATTCATATGCTTTATTGATCTATGAAAGAAGTTCAGGAAATACTTAAAGCGGAAAAACAAGCAGAACTTGTTATCTCAAAATCAAAAAAGGATGCTGAAAAGCTCTTGACTAAGGCTCGTGCGGAGGGTCTTGATTTGTTAGCGTCGCAAAAAGCGATGATTGATCAGCAGGCTGAGCAGGATGTGGCGAAAAAATCTTCTGAGTTAGAACGTAAGTTTGAGGCTATTCTTGAAGAAGGAGCAAAGAGAATGCGTAAACTTGAAGCAGCAGCCGTTAAAAAAACGGTCAAAGCTCAGAAAATTCTTGTTGACGCAGTAGTAGGAGAATAGAATTATGAAGCCTGAGCAGATGTCGAAATGTCGAATAGTTGCTGCGAAGACACAGCTTTCTTGCGTTATTAATACGCTTTATGATCTGGGGTTGTATCATATCACACCTCATGTGAAAGGCGCTCATGGTTTAGAAGAACTTGACATTGGTGCACCTCAACAGAATGCAGAAGAATTGTCTAAATTATTAGTTGGAATTCGTGCAGTTCTTGCTCAATTTCCTGTGGTGTCAACACCAAAGAAGCTTGCTACTCTTACTCCAGAAGCGTTTGAAAAATTAATTCGAACAACTCAGCGTTTCTGTAGTGATATTACGGCTCTTTTAACTACCAAAAATACTCTGGTGGCTCAGCGTGACCAATTGGTTCTCAAAAAAGAGCAACTTGCATTACTCGCTTCATTTAAATTAGATATTACGGCGTTACTTTCCTCAAAGATTCTTGGAGTTGTGGTGGGTAGAGCTTCTCGTGTTGAAGAGGCCAAAGTGCTTTTTGATACAGAGAAATCGTTACAAACTCAATGGAAAGGAGATGTCGTTGCCGTTGTGTATATGCGTAATCAAGAAGTTGCAGTTCGTTCACTTCTTTCCACTATTGGTTTTAGCGCTATAGTGCTTGAGGAATTTGTTCAATCGCAATCAGCTTCTCCACAATCTATGGATCAGCTTCTGCGTACCAATGAGCTGCAACTTAAGAAAGTACAACAAGAGTTAGAGATAGTTAATATTAAATTGCGAAAGATGCATGAGGAACTTCCTCGTCTAGCTGGTTTAGAGAATCATCTTGTTGATGAGATTCGTAAATTAGAATTGCCCCTAGTTTTTGCGACAACACAGAGTTCTTTTGTTGCTCAAGGATGGGTTCCTACCTCTCAAGAACAGAATATTCGTGCCGCTCTTACTCATGCTACTAAACAGAATGTTCATATTGAATTTGAAAAACCTGATCATCATGAAGAACCTCCTGTGAAAATGAAAAATTTTCGGTTGGCAAAACCTTTTGAATCGCTTTTGGAATTGTATAGCATTCCTTCTTATTCTGAAATTGATCCAACATTTATGCTTTGGATAACATTTCCGTTTTTCTTTGGTTTTATGCTTGGAGATATTGGATATGGGGCGGTTTTGGCAATCTTATTTTATGTTCTTCGAAAAAAATTACCTGCAAGTGCAAAACCATTATTGACGGTTTTGTTGTTTGCATCATTTGTTTCGATTGCATTTGGGTTTGTCTTTGGTGAGTTCTTTGGTTTTGAGCACCTAGGGGCCGAATCAGGTAAAGCATTATGTGATTCTATTGGAATCTGTTTTCATCAGGTAACTTTACTTGAGCATGGTGTTTCAACTGTAGTGTATGAATTTCCACATTTGTTGAGTCGTGCTCATAGCCATGTTAATGTATTTGGATTTGAATTACTTACCGTGCTGGTCATTGGTGCTATTATCGGATTTATTCATCTTAATATTGGATTGATTATTGGTACGATTAATGAATGGCAGCATCATGGTTTTGTCCATGCTTTAGAGGCTAAAATTAGTTGGATGATTTTAGAATCTGGTGCTATTCTTGGAGTAATGTCAACACTTCATCTAATCCCATTACATTATCTTGTAGGAGTTGTCGTTGCTATTCTTGGTGTGGTATTACTTGTTATTGGTGAAGGTGTACAGGGAATCGTTGAAATCCCCGCAATTCTTTCACAGACATTAAGCTACATGCGTTTGGGAGCGGTGGGACTTGCAGGCGTCGGGCTTGCGGTAGTAATCAATGAAAAATTGGCTTTGCCGTTTATTGACAGAGGAGGCATTTTTATCTTTATAGGGATCATCATCATGTTATTAGGACATCTCATTAACTTACTGTTAGGAGTTATTGGTCCATTTTTACATGGAGTACGTCTCCATTATGTTGAGTTTTTCTCCAAGTTCTATCGTGGAGGAGGAGTGACATATGAACCGTTTGCTAAATCTAGGCAGAGTAGCCAAACTAGAAAATAACTAGTTTAATGATTAGTAAGAAAAAATAAGAAAACAATTAGTAAGAACATAAAAAATAGAATTAAAATGAAAAATAAAAAAAGTAAAATTAAAACATGTAACATAATGTATTGGAGGAATATAAAATGGTAGCAGAACAAGCAGGTTTAATCGCAATTGGTGCAGGTATCGCAATTGGTGTGAGTGCTCTTGCAGCAGGATGGGCTGAGAGTTCCATTGGAACTGCAGCAATTGGTGCGATGGCAGAGAAAGAAAGTCTTTTTGGAAAAGGATTGATCCTTACAGTTATTCCAGAAACCCTTGTTATCTTTGGTCTGGTAGTAGCAATCTTAATCATTGGTCTTGCAGGGTAAGTATGTTTGACCAGTGTTGGTTAAGATATAGTCCTATTGGGTTAATGGGATAAGCATACCAATATTAGTATAGGTGATTTGATGGGAATTGATAACGTAAAAAATGAAATAGTCGGGCAAGCACAACAAGAGGCTGAGCGTACTTTAGCACAAGCACGTACCGGGGTAGCTTCAATACTTGACAAGACACGTCAGGAAATTGAAGAGTATCGTACCCAATCTTTGCAACGTACTCACCAATTACTTGAAACCATGGAACGTAAAAGTCTTGCTACGGCACGTGCTGAAGCACAACGACGAGAGATGAATGTACGAACACAGCTCGTTAATGAGGTACGTGCTGCCGTTCGAGATCATTTTTTGTCATTAGGCAAAACTGAGAAACAGAAATTTTTGAGTACATTGCTTTCTCGGGCTCGTAAAGAGATTGAGGTAGGTACGGTGTATGTTCATAAGCAGGATGAAGCGTTTGTTAAAGGGCAGAGTCATACTGGCGGTCATACTGGCAAAATTGTTGTAAAAGATATTGCTGGTGGTTTGATTGCAGAAACAGCCGATGCTACAATTAGTGTCAATTACAGTATTGAAGAATTAATTGATACTGCAATGAATCTTCATGCACATGAAATACGTGAGGTTCTTTTTGACAATGACTAGTACATCTTCTCTTGGGGTAAGTAAGGTTTCAGGACGTCGTGCATTTTTACGGTTTGGCGGAGTTGGTAAATCCTCTCTAAAACGTCGAATTCGTTTTTCACCTTACACTTACGCTCGTGTTGCGGTTATGAAATCAATGCTTTTGGGCAAACAGGATTACGACAGACTTGATAAGATGGGGTACTACGAAGTATTGCGATTCTTACAGGATTCTTCATACAAGAAGGAAATTGATGATCATGAAGTTCTCGCTCACGGTATCAAAGTTATTGAACAAGCACTCAACGCTAACTTAATGCGCACGTTTCGTAAATTAGAGAGGATTTCACAGGGATCGCTACAGGATTTAATTGGTTTGTATTTGATGCGTTATGATATTGCCAACTTTAAAACGGTGTTACGCGCAAAAGCTGCTCATATTCCTGCTTCACAGGTTATGCCATTATTATACGATTCATTAGAGTATTCTTCCGCTTTTTGGGAGACGTTGCTTTCTAGGGAGACGTTTGAACAAGTCGTTACGTCACTACCTATGTTTCGTTACTTGAGAATATCTTCACTAGAATTGTTTGATGTAGAGAATACTCTTGATCATTATTATGCTCAAAAAATGATTGATTTTGCATCTTCTCTTCGTGGTGAAGGAAAGTTGATTATGACTTTTATTGAACAAGAATTAGAAACTCTTAATATTAAAATGCTATTACGGTTTGTTGAAGAGGGAAACTATGACGTGACGCCTTATCTGGTTGCTCCGTCTCATTTTATCCATACCCTCTCTAAAATTCGTTCTAAGAGTGGTTTTGTTGCAGCACTCCATAAACATAAACGAACTGTTCTTACAGGAGAAGAAATAGATTATGATGTTCGACTTGAGATTGACTTAGAACGATCTTTATTACGTAAAGAATCTCTGTTAATGCACAAACATTTACTGAGTGCTAATTATATTTTGGGATTTATGTTTGCAAAGGAAATCGAGGTACGTAATCTTAAAATTATTGTCAAAGGAAAGAAACTCTGCGTTGCTGCAAAATATGTCGATGAACTGGTGGTGAGTAACTAATGAAAGAAATCGCGGTTGTGGGGAGTCCTGAATTTTCGTTAGGTTTTCGTCTTGCTGGTATACGAGCAGTCTTTGATGGTGCTGCTGAATTGTCCACTTTGTTTTCTCATCCTACCATTGGTGTGGTCATTATGCAACAAGAAGTATTTAGTGAACTTGATGTGCGAGTGAGAGAAGATGTAGTATCATCACTTGACCCAGTGTTTGTGGTTTTGTCTAAGGAAGTGAGACAGGATGAGTTACGAAAAATGATTATTCAATCGATTGGTGTGGATCTATTAAAAGAAGGGTAGAATGAAAATGAAACAAAATAATAATCAACACAATTCAAACAGAATAGTTAGGTGATATTCATGGCAGATAAAGATAAAAAACAAGTTGGAATTTTATATCGGATTGCGGGACCAGTTGTGGTCGTACGTGGTCTTAGTGCACGTATGTATGATGTCGTACGTGTTGGCAAAGAACGTTTGATGGGAGAAGTCATTCGTATTGATGGTGATGATACAGTTGTTCAAGTTTATGAAGATACAACGGGCATTACTCCTGGTGAGCCAGTTGAAAATACAGGTGAGCGTTTATCGGTGGAGTTAGGTCCTGGCCTTCTTACTTCTATTTATGATGGAATTCAGCGTCCTCTTCCGGTTCTTGAAGAAGAGATGGGAAATTTCATTTTACGTGGCGTTGATGCTCCTGGTCTTAATCATGAGAAAAAATGGGAATTTAAACCTCTTAAGAAGAAAGGTGAGTCAGTTAAGGGTGGGGATTTCTTAGGTGAAGTCCAAGAAACTCCTACGTTCCTACATAAGATCATGGTTCCTCCCCATATTGAGGGAAAGATTACTGAGATTAAAGCAGGAAAATATACTATTGATGAATCGGTGTGTGTTGTTGAGACCGCAACGGGGAGTCATAAGATTGCAATGTTACAGAAGTGGCCAGTTCGTCTTAGTCGTCCGTATGCCAAGAAGCAGGCACCAAGTGTCCCTCTTCTTACAGGTCAACGTGTGTTTGATATTTTCTTTCCTTTGGCAAAAGGTGGTGCTGCAGCAATTCCTGGTCCGTTTGGTGCAGGAAAAACTGTTTCACAACAACAACTTGCGAAATGGAGTGATGCAGATATTATTGTCTACGTAGGATGTGGTGAGCGTGGTAATGAGATGACGGAAGTTCTTACTGAATTTCCTCATTTAAAAGATCCACGTTCAGGTGGACCATTAATGGATCGGACAGTTCTTATTGCGAATACTTCCAACATGCCCGTTGCTGCACGTGAAGCGAGTGTTTATACTGGGGTTACAATTGCAGAGTATTTTCGAGATATGGGTTGTCATGTAGCAATGATGGGAGACTCTACCTCTCGTTGGGCAGAAGCAATGCGAGAGATTTCTTCTCGTCTTGAAGAGATGCCTGGTGAGGAAGGGTATCCAGCATATTTGGCAACACGTCTGGCTGAGTTTTACGAGAGAGCAGGAATGGTTGTGCCTTTAGGTACAACAAAAGAAGGTTCGGTTACGGTTATTGGTGCAGTATCGCCTGCAGGTGGAGATTTCTCTGAACCAGTTACTCAAAACACGCTGCGAGTTGTTAAAACGTTTTGGGCACTTGATGCTAAACTTGCTCAACGTCGACATTTTCCGTCTATTAACTGGCTTACGAGTTATTCATTGTACATGGATGGGTTAGAGCCATGGTTTGCAAAACATGCAGCTGCTGATTGGCGTGCACTCGTTTCACGAATGATGACAATCTTGCAAGAAGAAGATAAGTTACTTGAGATTGTTCAATTGGTTGGTTCAGATTCATTACCCCCTAAACAACAACTTACATTGGAAGTAGCACGTTTAATTCGTGAGTTTCTCTTGCAACAAAACGCGTTTCATGACATTGATACGTACTGTGATCTTAAGAAGAGTTACATGTTAATGAAAACAGTTCTCTTGTATGCGGATTTAGCGTCGGCTGCGCTTGAACAACGTGCACGTCCACAAGATGTACTTTCTATTAAAGCAAAAGATCGCATTGGTGAAGCTAAGTTTGAACGTGATTACGAAACACTACTTAAAGAAGTTCAAAAAAGCATTGAATCTGAGATTCGTGCGTTGGCTAGGTGATTATCATGACTACTAATAAAGAATATAAGACTATACGAAAAGTTGCTGGTCCATTGGTTTTTGTTGAGAAAACTGAACCTGTGGGCTATGGAACACTGGTGAAAGTGACGCTGGCTGATGGAGTTGTTAAATCAGGTCAAGTTCTTGATACCAGTGACGATATTGTGGTTGTTCAAATTTTTGAAGGAACAAGCGGTATTAGCAAAGATGCAAAAGTGAAATTTTTGAAAGAAAATATCAAACTTCCCGTTTCTAAAGACATGTTGGGTCGTATATTTAACGGAGCAGGAAAACCCATTGATGGTGGTTCACCTATTGTTGCTAAGAAAAATCTGGATATTACTGGTGCCGCAATTAATCCATACTCTCGTGCATCGCCTTCTGATTTTATTCAGACAGGCATTACTACTATTGATGTAATGAACACGCTGGTTCGAGGACAGAAGTTACCAATCTTTTCTGGTTCAGGATTGCCACACAATGAAATTGCTCTGCAAATTGCACGTCAAGCAAAAGTTGTGGGTACTACTGAGAAATTTGTCGTAGTTTTTGCAGCGATGGGAATTACCAACGAAGAAGCACAATATTTCATGAAAGATTTTGAGGAAACAGGTGCAATCGAGCGCAGTGTTGTCTTTTTGAATTTAGCAAATGATCCAGCTGTTGAGCGACTCGTTACACCACGTATGGCGCTAACTGCTGCTGAGTATTTTGCATACGAAGAAGATGCTCACGTTCTAGTCATTCTTACTGATATGACTAATTACTGTGAATCATTACGTGAAATTGGTGCAGCACGTGAAGAAGTTCCTGGTCGTCGTGGTTATCCTGGGTACATGTACACTGATTTGGCAATGCTCTATGAACGAGCAGGTTTGATTAAAGGTAGAAAGGGTTCAGTTACTCAAATTCCTATTTTGACAATGGTTGGGGATGATATTACGCATCCGATTCCAGATTTGACGGGATACATTACTGAAGGTCAGATTGTTCTGAGTCGGGAATTACATCGTAAGAATGTTTTTCCTCCGATTAATGTTTTACCGTCGTTGTCTCGGCTTGCAAACATGGGTATTGGTCCTGAGAAAACACGTGATGATCATAAGAACGTTTCAGATCAGATGTATGCAAACTATGCTGAAGGGGTTGATCTACGTGGTCTGGTTGCCATTGTTGGTGAAGAGGCTCTTAGTGAGAAAGATCGCTTGTTGCTTAACTTTGCACAGCTCTTTGAGCAGAAAATTGTAACCCAGGGACGTAAAGAAGATCGTTCTATTAAGAGATCTTTAGATGTTTGTTGGGAATCGTTACGATCAATGCCTGAGCGGATGTTAACACGGGTAAGTCCTGCTCTTAAACAGAAATATTATGGTGGAAAATAATAATTGGTGGGAAATAATCCTTTTTGTGAGAAAATACTACTATGGCTCTTGACATTAAACCAACGCGAAGCGAACTATTAAAACTCAAAAAGCAGATCAAACTTGCTAGATCTGGACATTCATTACTCAAGAAGAAACGAGATGGTTTGATTTTGGAGTTCTTCGAGCTCATGAAGAAAGCAAAAACCGCTCGTAGTGAGTTAACTGCTGCGTATATTGGTGCAGAGGAGCATATGAATCTTGCGCGCGTTATGCATACTGATCTTCGTTTAGCATCCCTTGCGTTTGCGGTGACGCAGCAGCCTCAAGTTGAAGTTGAGACAAAAAACATTATGGGCGTTCGTGTTCCTAAAATTACTGGTACGAAAATTAGTAAAACTTTGGTTGAGCGTAATTTAGGAATGGCAAGTTCGACTCCCGTCATTGATAAAGCAATGAGTTCATATGAGAAGGTTGTCGAGGGTGTTCTACGAGTTGCTGAGGTTGAGACCGCAATTAAACGGCTTTTGAAGGAGATTGAGAAGACAAAACGTCGGGTTAATGCGTTGGAGTTTAGTCGGATTCCTGCAATGGAAGAGATACGTAAATTTATTGGGCTACGTCTCGAAGAGATGGACCGGGAAAATGTATTTCGGCTTAAGAGAATTAAGGGCAAATCATGAGTTTTCGTTTTTCGGAGGATAGGTAGGTGTATAGAAATATTTATAAGTAAGTCTGATCTATTCTTACTTAATATCAACCCTATCATCACGCAGCATTTGTTTGGTGGTAGGAAATATCTTTCTTTTTACCATGGAGACGAGAGCTGCTGTTTTTATTGATGGTGGATACCTTGCAAGGGTTCTTCGTGATAATTTTAAAGAAGCGCGTATCGACTTTGGTAAGCTAAGCGATGAGCTTTGTAAAATGGTGGGTTGTCCTCGTCACAGGACTTATTATTACACTTGTGAGCCTTTTGTACGTGATGGCAATGAAAGTGATATTCACAAACAAGCCCAGTTCCAAAAATTTGTGTCTAGGTTAAAGAGACTTTCCCGCTTCGAGGTTAAATTAGGTCGTCTTCAAATGATCAACGGTACTTTCAAACAGAAAATGGTTGATGTGCTTATGTCCTTAGATATTTCAACTATGAGTTATGAAAATCAAGTTGAGCATATTGTTATTCTTGCCGGAGATTCTGATTTTATTCCTGCAATCAGGAACGCCAAAAGCTACGGGACTATTATTCATTTGGCTTATCATCAATCTTTGGTTCATAATGATATACTAGATCAAGTAGATGAGAGATATGAAATTACGGTTGAACTGATTGAGAGGATAAAAGATTAAGATGTCGTTTCGAGAGTGGTTTGCTAAGCCGATGAATAAATTTATTTTTATTCGCGTGGCTCTTTTTGTGGTTAATTTACTTCTGTTTATTGCGGTTGCCGGGTATGGGTATGTGAAGTTGGGTGGGTGAAAGAGAAGTAATGATTTTTAAAATTAGAAAATATCTTTCTCTCCAAAGACCCAAATATCTTCTCTCATTAAGACAAACTCATAATTTCTTAATGAATCACTGAATGTAAGTCTTAAATCATCCATGATTTTCGTGAACTCTTCATAACTTTGAGCCATAATCTCCAGTTCGATATCCCAGGCGGATAGTTGCCTGATTAGATATACAATTCTTTTTTCAGTTTTGGCATATTCAAAAAGTTTATTCTCGTCTTGTTCACTCAAATTATTGAAATACATAAATGCTTTGAATAAATTATATCCTAGTTTAGTATGATTAATTGCAACTCGGTATTGCATAATTATTTTTCTTTCTTCTAACTTCTTGATCCTATTTCTCACGATATCTATAGTTGAGTTATTCCTATGAGCAAGTTCTATTAAACCAATTTTAGCATTTTGTGCTAGGTTGTTAAGAATTTTTTTATCAATGTCTTGGAGTTCATTCTCAACAATATCGTCTGCGAACAAAACAGGTTCTGTTCTCTCTTTATGATTTAAAAGAATGTACCTTTTGGAATATTGTCGGACGTTAACTAACATACCAAGGTCTCTTTTAATGATTAAATTTCTGAATTGAGTATATAGTTTGTTCTTAAGTTGATTAAATTCTTTTACGTTTTTAGCATAAATCGTTGCATGAAAATCCCAAACTCCATCGTTGCCTCCAAACCAGTAAAGGCCAGGAAGTCTCTTGAGATATTCATAAAATCTGTCTCTTTCTTTAGAATTATTGGCAAGTTGGAAATAAAGCTTGAAAAACATATAACCAAATTTACTGGGGTTAATGGATGTAATAAACCCTTGTATAATCTCCTCCTCTTTTAATTTTTTGATTCTATTTCTAACAGATTCACGTGATAAATTTACTTTTTTTGCTAACTGATTATCACTAATTCTGCAATTTTTATCTAGTTCATACAATATCTTTCGATTGATTATATCTAGCTGATAAACCATTTATATTGACAAATATGGTTTTATTTATAAAAATTACCATTAATTACACGAAATTTGCGGATTTGTTTTATCTATAAGTGATCTATCTTAAAGCGTTGTTTGGTGTTGGAGAATAAAATGGATGATAATTACAGTAAAACCGGAAATGTTGAAACCTATTATTTTGAAAGAAAAAAATTATGTGTCGTTGAGCGTAGTAGATTTGGTACAGAATATATCGCATTAATTCCAGAGTTTGATCTTTTAGATTTAATTTCAGGACTGGAACCATCTGAGCGAATTAATTTGAGAAAGAATGAAAGAGGATTGTATGAAACTTTAAGAGGACATAATATCGATCCAGACGCAATCATTTCCAACCCTGATCTTGCTGTTTTTGTCTTGGATAATAATTGTCGCAATCTTACTCAAACTTATCGCAAAAGTTATAGAGCTTGGAAATTGATCAAAGAGCGCGGGCTTGAAGAGAAGATATTTAAAAAGTAGAATTGTATAACTGCTTTTTTCATAACTCAAGATAAGAAAAGCCCCAATGGGGCATAATAATTTAATAGTTAGTAAAATGCAGTGGTCCGTCCAT
>JAHFSP010000033.1 GCA_023265685.1 Candidatus Woesearchaeota archaeon
AAGGCGGAGAAGCAGGATCGATTATGGGGGCAGTATTCCTCAAAAACTTTATCGGAAGTGAAAAAACCCGTTGGGCACATCTCGACATTGCCGGATCGGCCAACTGGCCAATCGAAGGAGACTACTTAAGTCGCGGACCCACAGGCTCAGGTGTTCGTTTACTTACATATTATTTATTAAATCGAACAACAAATCATAAATAGAAATACCATAATCAAATTATTTAAGAAAAATATCACAACTAGAAAATAAAAAACATCCAAACCAAAAGAGGAAAAATTCAGATGAAAGCGAAAATCGAAAACATGGTTATACTTGGCTCCGGCATTGCTGGATGTACTGCTGCTATTTATGCTGCGAGAGCAAATCTTCATCCAATCGTGTACTCTGGAGAACAAGATGGAGGACAGCTTACCGTTACCAGCGAAGTTGAAAATTTTCCTGGTTTTGAACACGGTATCATGGGACCACAGCTCATTGAGAATTCAAAAAAACAAGCCCAACGCTTCGGTGCAAAGTTCCTCATCGACATCGCCACATCTCTAACCACACGACCAGATGGAACCTTCGAGATCATGCTCGGAAGTGGAGAAAAAGTTCATACCCACACCGTGATCATTGCCACTGGTGCATCCGCTCGTTGGCTAGGTCTAGCCTCTGAGAAAAAGTACAAAGGCCGGGGAGTTACCACCTGCGCTACCTGCGATGGTGCGTTCTTCAAAGGCAAAGAAGTAATCGTTGTAGGTGGAGGAGATTCCGCGATGGAAGAAGCCCTTTTCTTAACCAAATTCTGCACCAAAGTAACCATCGTTCACCGTCGTGATTCATTACGTGCTTCCAAAATCATGCAAGATCGTGCCACGCACAATGACAAACTCGCATTCATCTGGAACAGTGAAGTTACCGAGATTCTTGGTGATGGTAAAGTTGTAAAGGGCGTAACCCTCAAAGACACCTCCAATGGAAAAACCAGAGAGTTCAACTGCAACGGTGTATTCCTCGCTATTGGTCACGTTCCTAACACCAATTTTCTCCAAGGACTTATTGAAGTTGACGAGAAAGGGTATCTCAAAGCCACCAAAGACATGCACACCAACATTGCAGGAATCTTTGCAGCTGGCGACGTGCAAGACGTACGTTTTCGTCAAGCTATTACTGCCGCTGGATCAGGCTGTATGGCCGCCATGGAAGCCGAAAAATATTTAGCTAATAAAGGCATTGAATAAATTATTATTGAATAGAGTATTACAATTCATCAACAATATTTCTCAACCAATTCTCGTGCTGCATTACGCAGTAATGGATTGGCAATTCGCATCAAATCCCCAGGAATAATATTCCCTTTCAGTCCATCAACCAGACCAAATTCTATTTCACGTGCTCGTTCCACAACTCGAGAAATATACGCAGGAACCTTATCTAGAGCTGACATTTCTTTCATCACCTTTAATGTTCCGCCTTCATGATTCGCATCCAAATTCACATCAACAGGAAATGCCGCAACCGCATAATGCATCCCTAATTGCTGAGCCATAGACGCTTCAGGACAAATCGTCATCCCAACAACAGTTCCATATTCAGCTCGTCGTACACCTTCTGCTTTTGTGCCAAAACGATCGCCAGGAATCACCACATATACCCCACCCTCATGAACTCCATTAAATCTGCCACGCATGCCTCTAGCATACAAATTCAAGATATCACGTAACTCGGCAGAGAACGCAGGAATCGGATTATTATGAACAACTATCCCCTCACCAAATAAATTATCATTTCTACCAGTCTCATCAATGTAATCATGTGGAATAACCAAACTGCCAACCCCAATGTTTTCACCATGAAGACTTCCCACCGCACTCGTTGCCACAACCACACGTGCTCCAAGATGATGAGCCGCCAAAAGATTTGCGGCATATTGAGTTTTTGCTGGACCAAACCGAGGATTTTCTTGAGGATGACCACCATGTCGAGCAATGAACACGACTCCCTCTCCCTGCTTGTACCACACCACGCCAGTATGATGATCTAATCCACTCGCGTACCCCGTGTCAAGTTTTTTCCATTGAGCACCTTCAAGTGAAGGGCTATCCTCTACACCAGACCCACCAATAATTGCCACTAATCCCATAATCATAACCTCTCAAAACCCTGCTCAAAATTCCAGCGGAAACCGTCCACACAACTCCTTAACTTCACTTGCAATCTGCATAATCTCAAATGATGTTGCTACACGTTCTTCGAACTCTTTAAAATCCAACTCACCCCAGGCTGAACAAACAACCATGACCCGGTTCATCCACGCAGCAATATGTACCATCTCTCCCTCTTTCATACCCCGAGTCGTCAGCCAAGGTGTGCCCATACGTAACGCCGACGGATCAGCAGGACTTCGTGTTTCTTGCGGCATGGTGTTATAATTCGCCACAATTCCAGCATAATCTAACGCTCGTGCAAATTTCTTTCCCAACACCGCTTTATTTGTCAAATCAATCAACACTAAATGCTTATCCGTTCCACCACTCACGATCTTAAAATCAAATTTCTCTAACTCTCGACATAAATATTGAGCATTACGCACCACTTGCCAAGCATATGTTGTAAAAGAATATTCCATCGCTTCTCCTAACCCAACACAAATCCCCGCAATATTATTGTTAAACGGACCGCCTTGCATTCCCGGTAACACCGCGCGATTTATTTTCTTGATGATCTCATCAGATGCCAAAATAATAGCCCCACGGCCTGAACGCAATGTCTTATGTGTCGTCATCGTTACGACATCCGCAATACCCACAGGAGAACTATTAACACCCGCAGCAATTAAACCTGCTTCATGAGCAATATCTGCCATATAATACGCACCAACCTTGCGCGCAATCGCTTTCATACGTCGATAATCGATCTCACGAGGGTACGCCGTACCACCAGTAATTAACAACTTAGGTTTGTACTGCATCGCAATTCTCTCAACTTCATCATAATCAAATAATTGAGTACTTGGAGACGTCTTATACTGCACGGTCTTAAAAATTTTTGAAGAAATGTTAACTTTAGCACTTCCTCCTTCATACACCAAATCAGAAGAATCTGGAGCACCTTTTGGTTCATGACTCCATCCATGAGATAAATGGCCACCATCAGGCAAGTACATCCCCATCATCGTATCACCAATCTCCAACAACGCCAAATACACTGCAAGATTCGCATTACTTCCCGCCAATGCCTGTACATTTACACCCCAATCAGGAGGACAACGAAACAACTTTTTCGCACGCTCGATAGTCAACAACTCCAGTTCATCAATATACTGATTACCCTCATAATAACGTTTCTTTACATTCCCTTCAGCATATTTATGCATAAGAACCGACCCTACTGCCTCACGCACGGCTTTTGAAAAGAAATTCTCCGATGGAATCATCGACAGCTTATCTTGTTGACGCTGTTCTTCGAGTGAAATAATACGAGCTACCTGTGCATCAGATTGTGATAACGAAGTTGTATGTGTCATTCTGTACCTTTTCCCCTTATGCTTTTTTACCCTTTATTTTCCATCAACCTCTTCATCTCCTTTTATACTTTTCACCTCTAGAGGATATATAACCTATTGGCATAGTGGGATCAAAATTATGTATAAAACATTTTTGTAAAAAAAGAGAGAATTATTAAACTTTTATCGATAACCTTGTTAGGTGGATAAGGTAAAAATGATAAAACATCGTATTTATACTATGAGCTTCGCAAGCGTCTATCCTTGTTATGTTACTAAGGTAGAGAAAAAAGGACGCTCGAAAGCAGAAGTTGATGAAGTCATTCGTTGGTTAACGGGATATAGCCAGAAAAAATTAGAAGCCCAAATAGAAAAACAGACCGATTTTGAAACCTTCTTTGCAGAAGCTCCAGAACTCAATCCTTCACGGACTTTGATTAAAGGAGTGATTTGTGGTGTCAGATTGGAAGATATCAAAGAACCAACTATGCAAGAAATACGCTATTTGGATAAACTGATTGATGAGTTAGCAAAAGGAAAAGTGATGAAGAAGATTCTACGGAGGGTATAAATCCTCAAGTAAGAAATAATGTAAAAGTTTCACTTTTTCTCATACTTCACAAACACAAAATCAGCATACTCCTGCCGCTCCACCTCTCTCCACGCAGAAAGATCAAATGCCGGAAAACGAACGTTCCCTTCAAAATTCCCCTTAACCCACGACAAATACAATGTACTAGCATATGATAACGCCTGTTCGTAAATCTGCGCACCACCAATCACAAACACTTCTTTGCCATATCGCGAACCGACAGCAATCGCCTCCTCCACACTCGTACACACTTCCACACCTGCAATCGTCACCACATTTCGACTTACCACAATATTATGTCTATTAGGCAACGCTCGCCCAATAGAATCATACGTCTTACGACCCATGATCACCACGTTTCCCGTTGTCAAACGTTTAAAATTCTTCAAATCCTCGGACAACGACCACGGCAACTGATTATCTCGACCAATCACCCGATCAGCAGTCATTGCAGCAATAATGGAGACCATGTCTACACCGCAATATCAAATTTAACGGTAGGATGGCTTTGATAATTTATAATCCTAGAATGTTCTGCCTGCCAGTCGAAAATTGACGTAAAAGACTCAGTACTAATTGAACACAACGGAAATTTTTGTGACTGCCTACTCAATTGCAACTGTGCCCCTTCAACATGATTCGTAAATAAATGCACATCAGACAGAAATCCAATCAATTTACCCTCTTTAAGACCAGACTCTTTAGCTAACAAATGAAGTAATAACGCATAACTCGCAATATTAAACGGCAAACCTAACATAATATCAACGGATCGTTGGTTCCATAACAAATTAAGTTTACCATCAACCGCCGTAACCTGATAACAATAATGACAAGGAGGTAAGCCCATTAAATGCAGAACAGAAGGATTCCACGAATTAACAATCATACGTCGATCACGAGGATTAGTTTTAAGAATCTCAACAAGCCTCTTCAACTGATCAACTCCTTGTCCTTCATAATTAGTATCATAACTCACATACGTTGCACCAAAATGACGCCATTGAAAACCATACACGGGTCCAAGATCCCTCTCCTCCATCATACGCTGTTTATGTTCTGCGCTATGACCATACGGTGCTTTCAAAGGATGCGCCCACTCATCCCAGATATGGTTATTCCTATCTTGCAACCATTTTTTATCTGTTATACCATTAATGAAGAATTGTAACTCCGTTGCAACCAAACGAAACGGCACTTTTTTCGTCGTCAGAAGAGGAAACCCCAACGACATATCGTGTTCAAACATCGCACCCGCAATCGTAAACGCATCGATACCCTGTCGTGTTTTTTGGAGCACACCCTCCTCCAAGACTCTCTTCACAAGATTAAGATATGCATCCATTCAAACCCACCGTTATACTATTTCAAGAGGCACACCTTTTTTAAGATTTGGGGTGTCGAAAGAAGATATAATCAAGAGATACCTTTTTAAGTCCCCTTTCCCCCCACTAACTCCCATGTCCAGTCCGGAACTCGACTACCTCTACAGCCTTGATCACGGCGCCATGAAATTAGGTCTTGAACGTATGCGCACCCTCATGGAGGCACTCAATTATCCGTATCGTAAATTTCCTTCAATTCACGTTGCCGGTACCAATGGCAAAGGCAGTACCTGCGCATTTCTCTCATCTATTCTCCAACACGCCGGCTATAAAGTAGGGCTCAACACCAGCCCACATCTTGTAAACTTCAACGAACGAATTCAAATCAATGCAACCCCCATTAACAACGAAGATCTCGCCCAACTCATCCAAGAAGTACGCCAGAAAGTCGAAGAAGAAAAAATTGACATCACCTATTTCGAATTCGCAACAGCTCTTGCCTTTCTTCACTTCGCAAGACAACAAGTAGACATTGCTATCATCGAAGTAGGAATGGGTGGCCGTATGGACGCAACCAACGTGATAAGACCACTTGTAAGTATCATCACCAACATTGATTTGGAACACACTAAAATTCTCGGCGATACCAAAGCAAAGATCGCCCAAGAAAAAGCAGGCATTATCAAAGAAGACGTACCCGTCGTAACAGCAGAAAAAGATCCATCTGTTCTCGCTGTGTTTACAGATCGCTGCAAAGAACGAGGCACTATTCTCTATGAAGCACATTCACGTGTTACTATTGAACCTCTTTCTTCTTCATTAGAATCACAAACCTTCAAAGTGACCGGCTCCTTCACAGGAACATTCGCCACTAAAATACTTGGATCGCACCAACAGCAAAACATCGCCACTGCACTTGCCGCACTCTCCTTACTCCCCCGCAAAGAATGGGATATCACAACGAAAGCAGTTGAAGAAGGGCTAAAACATGTCCGCTGGCCAGGGCGCCTTGAAATTATTTCTAAAAATCCGTTAATTATTGTCGATGGCGCACATAATCTTGCCTGTGTTAAAGAATTAGTGAAGTATCTTAAAACCATCAAATACAACAAGGGGACACTCCTGCTCGCGTTAAGTGATGATCAAGAAAAAGAAGCCATTCTTCCTTTACTTGTTCCTCATTTCCAGCATGTAATAATCACACAAGGCAGCCATCGACCACGCAATCCACAAGAACTCCTCCCTCTAATCCAAAAGCATTGCAAAGATGTAGAAGTCGAATCAAATATTCAACAAGCCGTACACAAAGCACTGTCAAAACAAGGCGATTTTCTGCTCATCACAGGATCGTTGTACATGATTGGCGAAGCAATGGTTGAAATGAGGAAAAAGATTTGAATTTAACGAAGCAATATGTTTAGGGCATAATGTAATACCATGGCGTTTAATGTCTCACCTTGTTCAGAATCGTTTTGGACTGCTGCCTGTTGGCGAGTATGATAGATTTGGCCAAAGAATTGTTGCCGTTCTCGTAGTGGTCTTGAACTTAGAATATCAGTGATTGTTTCTAACTGCCCAAGTTCAGTCTCATCGTTTCGAGAAAATGAGAAGCTATTCATGTACAAAACACCGAGGCGACCCGTTCTCCACGTTTCGATAACTCTTCGTTCATATTGAATAAGTTTAGACATAAAAGATAAGTTATAGAAGCAAAATAAATACTCTTTCTCACAAAAACAAGCTAAACACGTTATATTTTTATCTATCACACGCTTTTCACGCGCTATGAGAAAGGAAAAAGTAGAAATACGAGATTATAGAGCTCCACTACAGTATGGGCCTGCCTTCAAACTTGATGAGTATGACAAGCGTCTTTTACATGAACTTGATCAAAATGCTCGCTCTTCATTAATCGAACTCTCAAAAAAAGTTGGGCTCTCGCCAGACGCTATTCGTAACCGTATTCAAAAAATGGTTGAAAATAAAGTAATCCTAGCATTTACTCCCATCTACAACCCTCCTGCATTAGGATATCCTACTATCAATTATGTATTCATTTCTCTTTACAACCCTAACGAGAAACAAGAAAAAGAATTGATCGCATTTCTACAATCTCATAAAAACATAACGTATATTGCCTCACTGATTGGAAAGTGGGATTTTATTCTTGACATTATGGCACAAAATCCAGGAGAGTTTGATAAAATCCTCAAAGAGATACGACAGAAATTTCCCGACCTCATCAAAGACTATGAAGTGTATGGTGTGTTGCAAGAATATAAATATGAAGAAATTGGAAAATTAGTACACGATTAAACCAAAAGCTAACAACTAAAAAAACAACGGCACAATCAACGCAGCCAACAATAACACTAACAAGAACAAACTTACTCGCCGATACCACCTCTCGCCATTCTCAGGTCCACGTAGATTATGGAAAAACAACTGTAACATCTGTCCCCCATCAACAAGCGGCAACGGCAAGAGATTAAACAACCCAATGCCTAAACTCAATACAAATAACCAGCGTAAAAATGAGTTAAGACCACTTAGCACCGTATACACGCTACTCCAAACCGTGCCCACATACTCTTCTTTAACATGAACCTCATTACGAATTAATGAAATACCCAAAAAGCCTTTAGTAGGAGCATCAGGATTAGCAGCCAACACCACAGAATAGTCTTTGTCCTTCGTTCCAACAAGCAAAGAATCACCAGGTTTCATACAAGACAACTCTCCTCCAAAATCCTCGAAACGTGAAACTTTCTGACCATTTACTGCAGTGATAACTGTTCCCGGTAGAATGCCAGCCTGCGCAAAAGGCAGCGACTCATTAACATAAGAATCAAATGTAAACCCATCAGAAACCATCATACTCTCCTGAATCGGCCCTGTGACAAACATCAATAAAACTAAAGCCAGTAGAGACAGCAAAATATTAGAGAAAGACCCTGCAGCCAGAACACTGTATTGTACAATATCCTTTTGCTTCTTCATCTTCACATCGTTAGGCTCGACAAATGCACCGATAACCGGACCAAAAAACGCAAAGCCTGTATTCTTTACTTCGATATTATGAGCCCGTGCAACAATCCCATGAGAAAATTCATGAATCAACGCGATGAAAAACAATGCAATTAACCAAAACCAAAACGGTAACACACCAAGACCAGGAACATTAATCCCTGGAAGAACAGGAGAAACACCAGATGGTGCACTTGGATTACTCAATAGCATCCAACCAGTCTTAAGCATAACCCCAATAATTGCAAACATACCAAGAAACCCAACGCCAGTCCCAATATACCCAAAAAGCACGACAAGCTCTCGATGCTTCTTCGCAAAGGAATCCATCCACCGTAAGCCAAACTTAGTACGATAAAGAAAAATGAATTTAAGCTGAACAACCAACTGTTTACGTTTCACCACTAAAAAAGCAATCACCAACAGGTAGAAAAGTATGATCGCCTTATACTGTAACAAAAATGCTAACACGTCCATGTGGATTAGAACAATTTTAGGCTTTTTATGTGTTTCTTTTTTGAATGTACAAAAGAACCATTGTAAACCCACAATCCAAGAACAAAATCACCACAAAAAGAAAACGAAGGAAAAAGAACAAAAAAGTCTAAACTCTATTTCTTCCTTTTCGGACGTAGGTTTTTAGTTGCACCATCACCACGTCCACTAATCTTACCTGACTGAACTTTAAGAGGATTAGCGCGAATTTTACGTTTGGTACGTCGATCAACAAAGACGTTTTTAAATAAGCGTGCATCAGCTTCGGGGAATTTAACCATTTGTTATAACCTCACTTGATTTGTTTCATGATTTTCATTCCCATCAATGTCCAGTAAAGAACCTCAACACCTTCCTTTACTTGTCCATCTAACTCTTCTGGGATGTCCATCTCAAACGTCTCATATGTTTCCATATCCATAACGTTAGCTACTTTACCAGTAACGCTTAAGATTTGAGCAGTTTTTTTCTCAACGATAGGAACTTCAACTTTATCATGACCAGGCATAACTGCATTGCGTTTCTTACCGTCAAGAATGCCCACCGCCATTAAGTTTACTTTTGCATGTCCATGTTTTCCTGGACGTGATGTCGCGGTATCAGTAATTTTACAGGGAGCATTATCAATGATGAGTGTATCTCCTTTTTTGAGCGTTCCCACGCTCACCAGTTTCTTTTCATAATCATCAGTCATTGAGACCACCTACTTCACTGCAAGGTGAATATCCTTATCAGTAACAGTTTTGCGTCCAGCATGTTCGGCAAGACGTTTAGCTTCGGCAGAGATTTGTCGACCTCTCTCTTCAAGAATCTGTGCCAATGCTTCTTTCGCGTCATCAGAAACACGAGGAGCACCAGCATCACGCATGATTTTATCCATTGCGTTGAGAGAGAGAAACCTCTTTGTCGCCATAAAATACAAAAACCGCCGTTTATTTTTAAATGTTTCTTCAACTCTTCTCTGGTTACTCTCAATTTATTCTTATTTAGCGCCAAAAACCCAAAAAAGAGCTCCGTTTTGATTCCAACGATCGCAATACCCCAATTCGTCTACGTGAACTCAGATAAGTTTGTAATTCAGTATCAATCCCTTTAAAATTTGGAAACTGTGCTTCAGCAGCGCGAAACGCTGGCGTGTGTGCATGAGTACGACCATTCTTATGTTCAAATTTAAACTGCTTATGTAATAACTCATGATACATTAAGTAATCAAGTAAATGTTCAGGTGCATTTTGAAAATGAGTCGAAACAGTAACCGAATCATCATGCAGATTATAATATGCTAATCGATTACGTGACGCTGTTCCCCATCGTAGATTAGGCTGTTCCATTGCTCCTGAAAAAAATTGTTGGTTAATTCTTTCAAACGACGCTGCCAACATCGGATCACTTTCACCCTTAGGCATAAACGTAGGAATTTGGGATATAAAATGATGGTACAAATGGATATTAGGAGTCGTCGCTTTCTTCTTCAACAACCGTAATAGCAAATGCTGAATTAACCCTATTTTAATCTCATCATCAATATCTTTCCACTGCAGATTCATCGCCACACTCAACGTATTATTATAGAGTTTAATATTAGAATTAAACGAACTCAACCGTCGATTATACTCCAACTCCGTCTGATACACAAACTCCTTCTCTGGAAACAACCGTCGATACGCCTCCTCAATAAGATTCATGGATGCTTAGGAAAGAAATGAATGTAAAAACCTTGTGGTACAAAAAAGAGAGAAAGAAGAAAAAGAAAGAAAAACACAAAACTATTGACAGAGAACTCCTTCTACCAATACATCAGTAGGCCTATAATCTCCTTCGAAAGGTTCTCCATATTCATCAGGATTTAGACCAAATGCAAAACAATTTTGTAGATTTTCGTGCATTATTAAATCACAACCAGTAGACGTTTCATGATTTTCACGCATCTGTATCTCACCCGAGCAACTTCCATCATTGGAACTGTAATATAGTGTATGCGTACTAGAAAAGGTACCTACACAGCGTTTACCAAAATCTCGGCAGACTTGAGTAGCCGTTCTCTGACTGAAATCTTGGATTCCCTTTCGCTGATAAAATGAATTTATCTTAATATTATCCAGAAGGACTACTCCAGGTAAGGCCGCGTTAACCGCATTTCCAGCTAAAGCCCCTTCCTCTCCTTCACTCACCGGAGCGCTACTAAACTCATTCTTTTGAAATCCAAATATAACAACTGTCACCACAGCAACTAAGACCACAAGCGCAATGATTATCTTAGTATGAGGATTACTTGTATTCTTTGACATAAAATTCACCTCTTTTTGTAAGACCAGAAAGTCTCAATAT
>JAHFSP010000034.1 GCA_023265685.1 Candidatus Woesearchaeota archaeon
CTTGTGCTGCACAGTGAGCGAAGCGAACGATGGGTAGGCGATTCTTGAAAACTGACAAAGATCAGTTTTCTGAACAGAAAATCATAGATTTTCTTGTTTCAGGATTTCTGAGTTTATTTCTTTAATTTCAAACGTTTAGCAGTACTTTCTTTGGGAAAAAAAGATTTCCTTTTGCTCGCGACAACCTTAAAATTGCACAATTCTTTAAAGAAAAAAACTTTAACTTTATGGCGAAATACAACCACGACTAACAGCAACGTAGCACCAATAAGAGATAATACTGCTAATAGTGAAAGACCTGATTGAAAAATATCTCCAACCCCGTTTAAAATCAAATAACGAGGAATATGGCCTAAAATTAAAATAAGTAAAAATGTGCGAAAAGAGATCGGAGTTAGTCCTAACAAAATCGTAACAGTGTCGCTTGGAAAAACAGGAACAACATACGAAATAAATGCAGCAAGAGGTCCTCTTCGAGCAAATACTTCGTTAAAATGTTGAATGTGATGTGCATCCACTAATTTCTCAAGTAAAGGCCTACCATAACGTCGAACCAGTAAAAACGTCGCACATGAACCAATAACTAAGCCCACCAACGCAAGAAACGTTCCCAACCATAAACCATACACATAACCCGCGCAAACAACAAAAGTAGTACTTGGAAAAGGAAGAATGATAGAAAGCGACATTAAACCAATAAATATGACTCCTCCTAAAATTCCCATATCAATCAAAAATGAGCGCAACACCGCTGGTTGAGAAAGAAAATAATTAGCAGATTGGGGAGAGTATGTTAAGAATAATGGAACAAGATTTACAACGATAAAAATAAGCAGAAAGAGATACACCCACGCTCGATGTTTTGTTTTCACAAGACAAAATAAAGATATCAAGATATAAAAAAGTATAGTATTACTACCTTAAGTTTACCACATTAAGCCGCCACAATCGACATCTTTATAACAGACTATTTATCTCAACTAAATATGAAGTTATGGTTTAGCACAATTCTTTTTATCTTATTGATTATACCACTAGCAATAGCACCTGGAAATCATCCCTACCATCTTACATTACTTGCAGTACAAGAAACTGATAACGGATTTATCGGAAGCCCAGCCGACCTATACTTAGAAATTCATGAAGGCACAGGAAGAGTTTTTCTTGACACCTATCCTGCAACAAAAGTTGATACTCAAATCTCAACACGTTTTGCCAAAGAAATTGCCTGTGCTCATTATAATCTTGATTGTGAGCACTATGATTTTATTTACACCATTAAATCTTCATCAAGTATTATTGGAGGACCTTCTGCAGGAGCAGCAATTAGCGCCCTTACTACCATTGGCATGATGGACCTTTCCTATGATGACAAAATTGCAATCACAGGAACCATTAATTCAGGTGCAATAGTAGGGCCTGTTGGTGGTGTCAAAGAAAAAATTGATGCAGCACAAGCAGCGGGCCTTAAAAAAGTATTAATTGCAGCAGGAACAGTTGTAGAACCATCACATCATGAAAGTATAAAAACAAAAGAAACATCAGAGAACAAGAATAACACTATTACTATTCCTTACAAAGATTCTAACAAGAACTCAAGCAATAATAATCACAATAATAACTCCAGCAATAACCCTAAAAATTCTACTATCGCCAACAATACTTCATCACAACCAACTGCCATCCCTTTACCTAATTCAACAGATAAAATCAAACTTCCCAGCATATTTAATTTTTCATCGTATGTTGAAAATAATCTTACACTAAAAGTTGTTGAAGTTTTAAGTTTAGATGAAGTTCTTACTCAACTAACCGGGAAAAATTTTACTCTACAACCAGTTGAAATTTCCAAAAACACCCAATATGATTCCATAATGCAAAACCTCCAAACCACTCTCTGTGATCGAGTGAATAGTCTACAAGGAGAACTTGTACAAAAAAAGATTAAAATTAATCAAAGTATCCAAGAAACTGTTGATCAAAAACAAGGACAAGCGATGAATGCATCCACCCAAGGACAAGCTTATTCTTCTGCCAGTTTTTGTTTTAGTAATAGTATTACACTACGACGAGAGTTATACAAAGCAGAAAATCTAAGCTTGAAAGAGATTAAACTACAACGAGATCAGCTTCTCCAACAAGTAAACTCATTAAAACAAACCGTGAAAGAAGAAAAAATTGAAACTATTTCTGACTTACAGACACTAATGATTGTACAAGAACGGCTCCATGACGTAGAAGAACAAGAAGCTGATCTTGATGCCGCTATCGAAAAAAAAGATCAAAACGAAGCAATTAACATCCTCTCATATGCACAGGAACGCTTTTTCTCCGCAATGTCTTGGAAAACATTTTTTAATATGGAAGGGAAGAAATATACTGTTGACACAGATCTTCTCAATAAAGCCTGTACTCAAAAGATTGCAGAAGCTGAAGAACTTTATCAGTATACAAGTTTATTTCTACCACCTGGCCAATTAGATCAACTAGAAGAAAAACTCAACCAGGCACGTGGTGCACAAGCACGCAGCGAACAAGCATTATGTTTGATCATTGCATCTCAAGTAAAAGGAGATGCGAATGCTGTCTTAAATTCATTTGGACGCACCGAAGATACCGTTACAGAATTATTTCAAAGTAAACAACACGCCGCACAATATATAATTGCCCAAAATAGCGCTAACGACATCTTTCCAATTCTAGGATACTCTTATTACGAATATGCACAGGCATTTTCTCAGCAAGAGCCATTCACTGGCTTATTGTATTTAGAATACTCATTAGAAATGAGCGATCTAGGTATCTATTTCCCACCAGAGATATCACGATTTCAACAGATTAAGTGGTTTTTCTCACAACGTGAATTGAAATTAATTGGAGAAGGAATGATTATTGGTGCGCTCACCTGTTTAATCCTATGTCTGTTAATTCTACGTCGTGGAAAAAATCGCCATCATTCTACTAAAAAATAGAGTCTGGGAAAAGCATTCTCAAATTATTCTCAAAAATTGAACCCAGATC
Source organism: Candidatus Woesearchaeota archaeon (assembly GCA_023265685.1). Taxonomy (GTDB): domain Archaea; phylum Nanobdellota; class Nanobdellia; order Woesearchaeales; family GW2011-AR9; genus JACPIK01. The sequence goes on from JAHFSP010000034.1 coordinate 3,022, forward strand.
ACAAGAAGTTTGTAAGAGTAAAAACCCCTCGCCAACCCGAAGGCCGGCGTGGGGAAAAAGAGGTGATAGATGTTTAAGGTGTGGTAATACAGCCCATATATAAAGTTTTCGTTCGATTGAGTATTTGAAAGTAGTAAATGTGGGAAAAAGGCTACTGGTGAGGGATTTTGGTACAAGCAAAGCCAAAAATAGAGAAGAGACAACCCATAAAGAAGAAAAGAACAATCACCCTATAGAGAAAACGAGTCCTCATTCGATATGTTTTTATAACGTAGAATTGTTACTTAAAATATGGTAAAAGCATATTGGAATGTATTTATAATAATATTATTACTCTGTTCTATGCCCTATGTTCTCGCAACCACGCTCCAAGGCTCTATTTACAATGAAAATCTCGCATTAGAAAAAGACGTCCTCCTCGAAATTAATAGCACACCTGCTCAAAAGTTTCTCGCCAAGGAAGGAACCTACTCCTTTTCCATTCCTCCGGGAAAATACTCACTTATTGCACGAAAAGGAACAACTCATGTTGAAGAAACAATCGACGTCGTACAAGAAGGAACGTTTGTCTTTGACGTTTTTCTAATCCCAGACCTCATGGATGAGGAGGAATTATGGGGAGATACAGAAGTAGATCCTATCGTTGACACAACAACAACTTCCACAACCACCCGTTTCTGGCCCTATGTAATACTTATTATAATTCTTGCTGGTCTGCTTGCTCGCATCATCTACATGAGAAAAAAATATGGATCCGTCGTTATGTTTCGTCGTCGAATTAAAGCAGAAAGTACCAAAACGATCGAACAACATAAAGAAGACCTAGCGTCGCAACCCCAATACCTTGACGACGCTCTGGCAATAATCAAAAAGAATGACGGTCGTATCTCACAAAAAGACCTCCGTAAAGAAATGGCCTACCTCTCCGAAGCAAAAATCAGCCTCATTATCACCGAATTAGAACACAAAGGTCTGGTTGAGAAGGTGAAAAAGGGAAGAGGTAATGTTGTACTACTTAAAAGAATATCAGAATCTCTTAAAGAAAAATAGTAAAACTAGAAGAATTGCTTCCAAAAATTAGATCGAAGTAAATAGGCAGTATCAATTGCCTGTTTTGCTGCATGAAAATCAAAACGATTGTGCACCAAACCTGCAAGAGCCTGACTAAACTTATCAGTATGTGTTTCTCCCCCTACTCCAAGCTCAACACGTTTCTCATCATGAACTTTATGATGCCAATAAAATTGAGATGTATCTGGAGTCAGACCAAAATCACAAACCAGTCGAGGCCACAATACATCATATTCGATACCTGGCAAGAGCTCACCATAGACACGCAAGAAGAAACCATTTTGAAGATCGCTCTGAGGACCTCTTTTGTAAAAATTCAAAGAAGCTTTTAAAACTGTACTTAACGTAATGGATTTAGCAGTATATTGGGCATCAGGAACATAAAGTCCCATCATTCTAAGATCTTCATCAAGTAATTTTTGATGATCATCGGGACGATATTCATCAGCAATAATTTCTTCAACAACATCACGTAATCGTTTATTTTCAACTTGACAAGCAACAGTACGATAAAGAGGAACAAATGCACGAGAAAGAACCCTCTTCTCTAGTAAAACTGTAGTAAAGCTGTCTCTACCAAGATGACTAATACCAACCAACTGCTCCTGAAAAAGTCCAGCAAGAGTCGTTTCATGATGATTTAATGATTCGATATAGGATACCATAGGATATGTCAAATAATACTACTAACTAGTAAAAATAACCTATCTTTTTTAAAATTTGTCAACAACTTTAAATAAAAGCCCCACACCTAATCCTACATGCAAAATCTATCAACTACTATTTGTATTATTTTGAAAAATATTGTTGCGTAAGCAACAACAACCCCTAACCCATTTCTTGAACAATAAATAAAAACAACTATTTCATCTATGTACAAAAAAGTGATAGAAATCACTTTTCTTACACTCTGAACAATCTTGCCACAAGCCTTTTAAATCAACCCATCCAGGAGGAACTCATGAAATTCACATCCTACAATCATACAGAACTTGAGCCCCAAATGCTTACTTATTGGAAACAACACCAAACCCTCGAAAAATTACGAGCTAAGACTCAAGAAGGCCCAAAATTCTATTTTCTTGAAGGCCCACCCTACACTTCAGGCCACATTCATCTCGGCACTGCCTGGAATATGTCATTAAAAGACATTGTCCTACGCTACAAACGTATGTGTGGATTCAATGTCTGGGATCGCATGGGATATGATATGCATGGACTACCCACCGAACAAAAAGTCATGGCTAAGTTTAATCTTAAAGATAAACAAGATATCAAGCAATTTGGTGTCAAGAAATTCATGCAAGAGTGTGAAAAATTTTGTGTAGATATGATGCACAATATGAATGAGGAATTTAAACAATTAGGATCTACTCTCGACTTTTCCAATCCTTATCAACCAATTAAACATGAATTCATGGAAGCAGAATGGTGGTTGATCAAACAAGCACACCAAAAAGGCCGACTCTATGAAGGCTTACGCACCATGCATTGGGACGCTGCAACCCAAACTGCCGTCGCTAAGCATGAATTAGAATACAAAACCATTACCGATATTTCTCTGTATATCAAATTTCCTGTTGTGGGAAAAGATAAAACCTATCTTGTAATCTGGACAACGACACCCTGGACCGTGCCACTTAATCTCGCCATAATGGTCCACCCAGAGTTAGAATATGTAGAAGTAAGTGTCGGAACAGAAACCTGGATTCTTGCCAAAAGTCGCGTCGAAGATGTCATGACCAAAGCAAAAGTACGCCAGTTCCAGATCAAAAAAACCATGCAAGGAAAAACCCTTGAAGCAATGCACTATACGCATCCGCTCAACGTCGCCAAACATCTTCCCAAAGAGTTACAAAACAACAAACGTCTCTTCTCAGTACTTCTTACTGATGAATACGTCGACGATAGTGCTGGAACCGGCCTAGTTCATTGTGCCCCTGGATGTGGCCCTGAAGATTACGAAGTTGGACATCTCTATCATCTTCCCCCATTCAATTGCGTCAATGAAGGTGGAATTTTTGAAAACTTCGGACCAGTAAGTGGTCTTAAAGCCAAAACTGACGATCTAAAATTCATTGAACTACTCGATGCAACCAAAGCAATTGTTGCCAAAGAAAAGTACACTCATGAATATCCCCACGGAGAACGTAGTCATCAACCAGTCATCTTTCGCACGACCAAACAATGGTTTTTCAAAGTCGAAGACCTTAAAGAGAAGATGGTCAAAGCAAACGAAGACGTCCTTTGGCAACCACAGACCGCAAAAAATGCCTTTCGCTCCTGGCTTGAATTCCTACGTGATAATTCTATTACCAAACAGCGTTACTGGGGAACACCTGTCCCAATTTGGCAAGCACCTGACGGAGATGTTATTATTGTAGGCAGTGTCAAAGAACTCGAAAATCTTTCAGGACAAAAAGTCACCAACATGCACATTCCTGAAATAGACCATATCACCATCACCAAGAACGGCAAAATCTACAAGCGTATCCCTGACGTACTTGACGTTTGGATCGACGCAGGAACTGCCTCCTGGAACTGTTTAGATTACCCAGTAAGAAACGATCTTTTTGAAAAACTCTTTCCTGCAGATTTTATTCTTGAAGGAAAAGATCAGATTCGCGGCTGGTTTAACCTACTTGTCGTTGCCTCCTCATTAGCTCTTGATCGACCAGCATTCAAGAATGTCTATATGAATGGTTTTGTCACCGACGTGAACGGCCAAAAAATGTCCAAGTCTTTAGGAAATACCATCTCTCCTGACGAATTAATCGCCAAGCATGGAGCAGATGGTCTACGCTATTACATGTGTCAAACCAACGCAGGAGAGGATATTAACTTTAGCTGGGATGAATGTGCCGTTAAAACGCGTCAACTCAACATCCTCTGGAACGTACACAAATTTCTCCTCACTCACTGTGAAGACAACAACATCAATCCATTCAAGCTTGACACCAAGAGTATGGAAAAAGCATTAGGAGAAGAAGAGAAGTACATTTTCTCACGACTTCATTCAACGATTAAACATATTACAAGCATCCTTGAAGAATATCGCATCGATGAGGTTATCGCACCTCTTGAAGAACTCTTCCTCGACCTCTCACGTACTTATATCCAACTCGTTCGTGAAAAAAGCTCTATCGGAGAAGATCAAGATAAAGAAGTTGTTGCGTATACCATCGCACATATTCTACTTGAAACCCTCAAAATGTTTCAAATTGTTGTCCCGTTCATCTCAGAAGCCATGTACTTAAACTTTAAAGAAGCATTCAAACTAGAACCAGAAAGTATTAGTCATTTCCACTGGCCTACTGTTAACGAACAAAAAATCTCGCAACAACTCGAAACGGACATGCAGATAGTCCAAAGCGTGATTCAAGCATCACTTGGAGCACGAGAAAAAGCAAAAATGGGTGTACGCTGGCCAATTAAAGAGGTAGTAATCACAAGTAAAGACTCCGATACTCTACAAGCCGTAGAACGATTACGCGAAATCATCCTTAAGCAAGTAAACACAAAAAATATCACTGTTGTTGAAAACATTGCTGGCGTAAGTGTAAAAATCAAACCAAATTATGCAACCATTGGCCCAGCATATGAAAAATTGGCACCACAAATCATCGCTAAATTGAGTACCGATAGTCCACAAACTATTGTTAAACACCTTGAAATTGAAGGTTCCTACAAATTCAAGATAGAGAACAAAGACATAGAAATTACGAAAAATATGGTAGTAACCGAAAAAGTAATGCCATCTCACCTTCATGAAGGTTCATTCAAAAATGGTTTTGTCTACGTTAATACCCAAAGCACACCTGAATTAGAAACTGAAGGATTTGCTCGTGAGATCATGCGTAATGTACAAAGTATGCGTAAGAAAGCAAGTTTGCAGAAACGTGACCAGATTCATCTTTTTATCTTAGTCTCAGTTGATTTTAAGAAGCGTTTAACTAAGTTCAATGATGATATCAAAGACAAAGTTGGTGCTACCAAGTTAGAATATGCAGTTAAAGCCTCAACAAAAACACACCTGGCAAGCGAAACCTTCAACATCAAGAATGAAGAGTTCAGTCTTTGGTTTGATAAAGCATAAATTTTTTCATTTTAGTTTTGTTTTCTGTTCTCATAGTTTTTTGTTTTAGAGCAATTTTTTTCTTATTTTGTTCTATTTTTATTGCCCTTTTCTCCACCATATACACCTAGCCATATCCATTTTTTTCCTACATTCCCTTCAACTACCACATAACGTTTATATACGACAAAATATTAATTCTAGATAAAATGAGTGAACCAATACCACTTTCCCCAATTACTATTAAGTTCCATGGTCTCTTTGATTACGATCTTCTCTATGCCACAGTTGTTGATTGGGCCAAAAACTATGGTTATATGTGGCACGAAAAAACGTATAAACATAAAGTCCCCTCTCCATTAGGCGCAGAACAAGAATTAGACTGGGATATTGAAAAGAAAGTTACTGAATATATAAAATACACGATCAGATTCAAAGTCCACATTTTTGATCTTACGGAAATTGAAGTTGACCAGAATGGTAAAAAGAAAAACCTTGCCAATGGACGCCTCTACATTAAAATAAATGGTATTATTGAAGCTGATTATGAGAACATTTTCGGGAGTAGCAAATTCGCTAAGTTTTTAGGAAAATGGTATCTTAGATTATGGGCAAAAAATTTTGAAAACTATTATGTTGATGGATTATGGTATCGTATGTGGAACTTGCAAGCACTTCTCAAGAAGGTTCTTGATATGCAAACCAAGAAATACGCGTACAAAAATTACCTCGGAGAAGGATAGTAGTTTTCTTTTTGTATTTTAAATTTTAAAGTATTAAGAACGTTGTCAGGTTAGAATCTCCTAATTCAAGAAATGAAAGAATATCAACAAAACAAAGACTAAGTATAGTAGTAAGATTATAAAACCCTAATAACTCTTGCCAAAATAATGCCAACGTATGGCTTTCTGCGTACACGCAAAACAACCCTGACCCTTCTTAAGAGCTGGTTGATCGAAGGGTGCGTTAAGAGATTTTGCTCCCGACTTCTCTTTGAAACGTTCCTCACAAGAGGTTTCACCACACCAAGGCACTAATACCAACTTCTTGTTTTCAACATGTGTAACGGCATCAGCAACAGTTTCGACTCGTACAATACTCGCCACCATATGTTTTTCTGCTTTTGTAAGTAAATCTTGTTGAAATTGATGTAAAAGTGCAGGAATTTCTTTGCCCAAACTAGCCAACATAAACGGTTTTTTCTCACCAGAATCGCGTCGAGCCACCATACACTGTTTTTTCTCAACATCCTTAGGACCAATTTCAATACGTACTGGTACTCCTTTGACTTCCCACTCGTTGTATTTCCAGCCAGGCGTATAACCATCACGATCATCTACATGAACACGTAAACCAGCTTTTTCCAACGCAATACGAGCCACCTTAACTGCAGCCAAAACTTCCTCTTTTCCTTTATCAAAAATGATCGGAACAATCACAACTTGAACAGGAGCAACACGTGGAGGAAGAACAAGACCTTTATCATCAGAATGCTGTAAAATCATTACACCAATCGAACGAGTTGAAAGACCCCACGAATTTTGATGTGCAAATTGTTTTTCTTGTTTTTCATCAACAAATTCAATACCAAACGCTTTCGCAAAGTTCTGACCAAGATAATGAGAAGTTGAACCTTGAATAGCTTTTCCATTTGGTAAAAACGCTTCACATGAAAGAGTGAAATCGGCGCCTGCAAACTTTTCACCTTCTGATTTTTGGCCTTTTAGTACAGGAACAGCGTAGAGATCTCGAAATGTCTGTTCATAAAAGTCAAGAATTTTATAATTTTCTCTAACCGCTTCATCTTTAGTAGCAAAAACCGTATGTCCTTCCTGCCATAAAAATTCCCGACTACGCAGAAATGGAGTACAATGTTTGAATTCCCAGCGGACGACATTATTCCACTGATTAAGACGTAATGGTAGATCTTTATGAGAACGAATCCATTTAGCATACGCATCATACATAATCGTTTCAGAAGTTGGGCGCACTGCAAGACGTTCACCTAACTTGGTATCTCCTCCAAAATCAACCCACGCAACTTCGGGAGCAAACCCTTCAACATGTTTTTTCTCCTTGGTTAAAAGAGATTCTGGAATAAAAAGAGGAAAATAACAGTTTTTAACCCCATCGGCCTTAATCAAACCATCAAAGAACGCTTGAACCTGTTCCCAAATAAAATAGGCATTAGGACGTAAAATATAACAGCCCGAAACGGGAGAATATTCTATCAATTCTGCTTTTTGAATAAGCTGAGTATACCATTCAGAAAAATCGGCTTCTTTAGTCGCAGTAAGACCTTTAGTATCTTTAGTTTCTGGCTTTGAAGCAGCCTGTTTAGAATTGACAACAGAATCTTTTGGCATAAAGAAAAGATAAAATGGGATTATATAAAGGTTTAGACCTGAATGAAATTTTTAGAACGGGGTTGACAATTTCTCAAAGACACCACACTTTAATTAATGTCACTAATAAGTGATAACTTTTTAAAGAATTGCCCTTTTTAGCTAGGTATGGGCTTATACGAAGGATATGTAGCATCGTTAGGGGTACTAGGCAGCGCCTTAGCTATAACCAAAGCTCTTCAATTTCCAGATTGGATACGCTCAAGACGAGATGACACATTGGAGTACGTGCTTGGAGCACGAGGAACACAACAGCTTAAGCGCACAATATCAGCTCAGACCGGCACCTCAAAAAGAGACATTCATTTTAGAGTTCTTAATGAAAACACTGGTTCAACATCTGCAAGAGGCGGGTTTAATCTTACATATCAAGTACTACTTAATGAGGTTGAATGGATGAGACTAT
>JAHFSP010000007.1 GCA_023265685.1 Candidatus Woesearchaeota archaeon
ATTGTTCATCAGTTCCTTTAGCAATAAGATTTAGTCCAGCATCTCTCGCCAATCTTCTAAAATTTGCCCTATCAAGACCCAACGACTTAGAAGTCCGAGAAACATTTCCATCATTCAAATCAAAACGCGCTTGAAGAATTTGTGCTAAAATTCCATTCTGGATTTCTCCCAACCGTAGACGGATGTCCTGCATGGACATAGTAGGAGGAATGCTCTCAACAAAAGGTCCGTAATTTTTAGGAACAAGAACTGGAGACCCCGTTTTTTGATATAACAAAAAGTCTTTCGGTTCAAGTACTTTTTTTTGTGTCCACGCAACAGCGCCATGTACCGCGTTTTCCAATTCTCGCACATTACCTGGCCAAAGCTGCGTCATTAACCAAGAATACACACCTGAACAAAAAGTAACATCCTTTTGTTCTAGTTCATTCGATTTAGCAAGGAAATGATCAGTAAGGTGTTTAATATCCTCACCTCTCTCTCGTAATGGAGGAAGAAAAATATAAACTTGACGCAAACGATAATACAAATCTGAACGAAATGTGTTTTCTTGGACATAACTTTCAAGAGGCCGACTCGACGCTGCCACAAACCGCACATCAAAAGAAGTAGGTTGAGTATAATCACCTCCTACCGCAACAACAGCACGTTCTTGAAGAGCACGCAATAATTTTGCTTGAACGCGGGGACTCATCTCTGCAATCTCATCAAGAAATAGCGTCCCTCCATTTGCCTGAATAAATAATCCTTCACGTTTCGCAACACCCGTAGCAACACGATGAGCAACACCAAAAAGATGTGCTTCAAGTAAATCTCCATCACCTAATTCAGCAACACTCACTCCAGCAAAACGAGCCTCTCGACGTGCGCCTTGTTCATGCAACGCTCGAGCAACTAATTCTTTTCCGGTACCACTTTCACCTGCAATATAAACGGTTACTCCGCTCGATGCAACACGTTCTATACTTTCATAAACCTTGTACATCGCCGGACTTTCGCCGATCATACCATAATGAAGATCAGGTGAACTCATAAAAAACAAAATCTCGGATTAGATTTTAAGCTTTACTACTAAAAAGAAACAAAACTAAAATAAAACCAAAGAGAATTAGAAATGAACCCGATAAATCCTACTCCATCATCTTCTTAAGAGCTGGATGCATATCCATCATATGTTGTTTAGCAATCTCTTCATAGAGCTTGTACACAATCATTACTGCCAACAAAATACCCGTTCCATGAGACAATGCACCTGTAAGATCAGCAAACGCTGCGAGGATTCCAATCGATGCCCCACCAACAATAGTCAAAGGCCAAATATAACGCTCCAAAATCTTCTCCAGAACTCGTTCATCTCGACGAAATCCAGGGATCTGTAATCCTGATGCCATAATCTGTTTGGCTTGACTTGCGGCATCCATGTTCGCTGTCTGAATCCAAAAAATACTAAAGATTACTGCACCCACAACCATCAAAAAGATATAGATAGCTGCTTGTCCTAATTGAGATAACGTAAAACTACCCTGAATTAAACTTGAAACAATGTTAGGCGGACTAATCCAATATACTAGTCCACTCGCAGGACTTTGCCCTGCAAACGTACCAAATAGAGGATGACCCCAACTTTCTAGCAAACGCGCAAACAACTGAATATTAGCAAGTAACGCTGCCATTAAGATAACGGGGATGTTAGACGTATACAAAAAGTTGAGTGGCCAACGAATACCATAACCACGAACTTTGCCAAACGTAAGAGGAATCTCTACCTTCATCGCTTGAGCATAGACACACACTGCAAAGACCAATAACGTTGACACTACTGCCGCAACTTGCAACAACGCGCCAGTCACGTTACCTTGAGAAAGAAACTGTACAAACGCAGGAATTGCCCCAGATGCAATATCTGGATTAGTAGGAGAAGGTAAAAAATTAAACGCTCGAATAAAAATTTGTTGAGCAACACCAGCTGCAATAAATAAGCTTAGGCCTGAACCAAAACCCCACTTGGATACAACTTCATCCATAAACATAATCAATAATCCACCTAAGACCAACTGCACTACCAAAAGAATCTCAAACTGAACAAAAAGACCAGAAGTCATCGTAACTCCTGTACTCAACGCTCCACCAACTGGTGTTGGGGCAAGACCACCCATAAAGACGTAAATTGCAGATTCAAAGAGAATAAAAAAGATTGAAAAGATTTTCTGTAATCCTTGAAATGATCGTCGACCTTCATGACTCGCTAAATCAAATTTTAAAATACCTGTTCCATTTAACAGCTGCAAAACAATTGATCCAGTAACGAGTGGACCAATACCTAATGAAATGATACTTCCAAAAGAAGCACCAAGAATAATGGAAAGGAACTCAAACTGTTGAAGAGCATTCTCTCCTAATCCAAAAAGAGGAACAAGCCCTAAAACAAAGAACAAAACCAGAATCAACAAAGTCCACTTTAACTTTTCACCAAACGGCAGTTTCTTCTGCGCTGGACCCTGCACTTCAGGAAAAATAGAATATATTTTCTCAAGCAAACCCATGATAAACACCAACCACGTACTCCCTTATCGATTTTTCTTTATCACCCTTACGATGAACTAGTCGATGTACCCGAGGTAATAACTTCACCACCAGCAGCAGCAACACGCTCACAAGCTTGAGCACTAGCCTGACTTACCGTCACACGCATTTTGTGAGCAACTTTACCAGTTCCTAACAATTTGGTATAACCTAATGAAGAAAGATCAACTATATAAATATCGCCCTGCTTGGTAACAGTTCCCTCTCGCGCCATACGCATGATTCCTGAAGACAGAATACTTACATTAATAGTACGAGAAACAATAGGAGTACGTCGAGGTAAAAAACCACGAGAGCCAAGTTTGTAGCGCATACCTGCTTTCTTTTGACCTGCTTTTTTGCCGGTTCCTGCATTACCGCGTCCCCCACGTGATCCTGCGCCACGTCGTTTCTTAGGATGACCACCACCATGTGTACGATGTGATCCACGATAATGTCCAACTTTTCTACGTCTTCGAACAACCATTGTTATATATCCTCATTAATGATAATTTATTGATTTTTTAATTTATTGATTTTTATTAAATTGACCCTATTAAATTTTATTGATCCAATTACCTATTGTAAACTCATAATCTCAAGTCTAAAGCATCCTCTTGACAAGATCATCCATTTTGCTAGCTCGATAACCTAAGCTACCCCCCGCTGCAAAAGCAACTTTAATCCCTTTACGACCAAAGCCTTTACGTGGTGGATTAAGACGAAAATAAGGCTTGTAATCTTTCCCATTAATATGTAAAGATTTATAGGAATAAATTTCTTTGGAATCTGTTTTACGTGAAAGGAACGCTTCTCCTCGCACACGAATTAACTCGGTAAACGTCTCAGGAGTAATTTCTCCCCACGTAACCCAATCTTTCACTTTAACAACCATACCATGATTCTCAGGAGTGTTAGGAATAACAACACAAAAATTCTTTCGACGTAAACGTAACATTGTAAGAGTACGAAGAATTGGTTCAGGCATGTCCACAAAGCCACGTACAAGTACTACTGCGATTTGACCTGCAGCTTTTGGGTTTGATTTAGGTACAATAGCCCTAGGTACAGCCAACCCACCAGACACTCTTGAAGTAGATACTGCTTCTTTTGCTACTACCCTCCCATTGGGAACAGATTTTGATGATTTTACAGTTGCGGATGCCATGGTAATTATGTAAATTATGTATTATTTTAGTTTTTTATTTTCTTAATTATTCTTTTCTTAATTATTCTTTAATTCTACCCTCAACAATGCCTAGTTTAGCAACATCTTCAGGTTTGATTTTCATTTCTGATAATTTATGGAGAGCATCCATTAATGCTTTAACTAAATTAAGTTTTGTTTTGGTCTGACCTGAAGTCTTACTCCAAACGTCACGAACACCTGCGAGTGAAAGGATTTTTGCACACTCTTTCTCAACACATAAACCTGTACCACGAGGAGCAGGAATTAATGTAATTCGAGCTGAACCACAACGCCCAGTAACTTGAAAAGGAATAGAATTTGCTTCACGAGCATCAGTTGCCCAACTTCCACAACCACGACGAATACGCATCAAATTGAGACGAGCTTGACGTTTAGCTTTGTCACGAGAAGGAACTGTTTCTTTACTTTTTCCCATTCCAATACCAACATACCCATTGCGATTTCCTACAACAGCGCAAGTTGTAAATTGAATACGATTTCCTTCTTTAGTTTTCTTTTGAGTTTGACGAAAGATACGACGTTGACCACCACCAAATTTTCCTTTAGCTTGACCAATAAGCAATAAATCTTCTGCTAAATCCGGAAGTAAAGTATCAACAATTCCTGATTCTAAAATACGTTGACCTTGCTCAAAAATATCATCAATATCAGTGATCTTACCCTCTTTAACATTTCTACCCAACTCTGTTGTTGGTTTCCACTCCGCGCGCGGAGCAGAATCTGCATGGGGAGCTCCATCTTTAGATCTCTTATCTCGAGAACGGCGAGGGGAATCTTGTTTTCCACCGGGCCCTCGATTTTGATTGGGTCCTCGATTTTGACTAGTTCGTTTTTGAGATGATTCTTCACGTGCCATAATTATAAACCTTGAATTTTTTGTTGTACTGTCTTAAAGACTGTGCTAAGTGTTTCAGGCTTAGCCGCGTTTTTTAAATATTGCGAAAATTGACGATCATGGAGATCTTTTCCAACATGAAGAAGATGTGTACCATACCCTTCAATATGCTTTCCCGAAATACGTTCATGAGAAGGAAATATTGACTCATCACCAGCAGGAACGCCTAAGCCTGCATCAATTGCCCCTTTAAGGAAAGCATACACTTTTCCTTTATGAAGAGGAAAAAGTAATCCCGTGTCAAAAATAACATCATTACATCCCTCTTTAAGAGCGCGACGAGCAATCAACATACCTGTGAGGTATGCTGCAGGAATATTTTTACAAGAATAATTCCAACCCATCTTCACTAAAGCGCGTGACGTAACGGCTGCAATAACTTCATCGCCTTTACCAGTGAAAGTAATCACTTGAGCAATGATTTGTTGATTAGTAAAACGTACTACTAAACGAGGTTTTTTACTTAAAAGTAAATGAAGACGTTTCTTATAATTAGTACGCAACTCTCGTTTACGTCGAAAGTGGATTGTTCGAGGGGGATTTGCTTTCATTTTGTATCGTGTATCTTATTTTTTAAGATTATCTTTATTTTTGATTATTTTTATTTCTCACTAACCTTCTTCTCTACACCAGCCTTCTTCTGCTCAAGCAAACTATGCTCTGAAATAAACAGTTTAATGTGACGACGATTACGGAAGTATCCACCTTTACATTTACGGTAAAGAGATTGATATGTTTTAGGAGAGATTAGTGTTTTCGCACGCAATTCACGCAACAACTCACGTTGAGTACGAATACGAGCCATCCAACGATCTTTACGAGGAACACTAGCATAAGCAGCTCCTTTACGACTACCTCGGCCTTTTTGACGCCCTTTACGCTTTTGTGACGCAATATCACGAGCACGACCACGAGAGTGGTAACTCAAAGCAGCGACATACACTTTACCTACGGCAATTAATCCTCGTAAATCAGAACGAGTGATTGCTTTTGTAACATCCTCAAGCGCGTCAGTTCGAAAACGAACTTTGTCCAAGCCAACGTTAAGGATTTTGGCTGCTAATCGTTTTTTACTCATCATGGTATTTCACGTTTTTGATTGTATATTTTTTTGAATTAATATTATCTTAATGTACTCTATTAATGTTTACTCTATTAATGTTTATGCTCGTGTCCTGGAGCGTGCTCTTGATGCGTATGAACACTAGGGTGCTCATTTCCATCACTCATATGTGGATGAGATTCATGAGTGTGAGTCCCTTCTTTAACATCCTGAACTTTTGTATCTTGAGTTTTGTCAGCTCTTGCTGCATCTGTTTTTGCACTACCAGCTTTCTTATCAGCCGCCTCTTTTTTATCAGACGCTTTTTTCTCCTCTGCACTACGACGTTTTTCCTCATCTTTCTTTACTTTAGAACTACTTCGAGTAGAGCGAGCTTTTCGACGTCGAGCAAGATCCGCAGCGATTTTGTCAACAACAACTTTTGCATCTTTAACATTAAGTAATGAGATATTTTTCTGGGAAGCCAACGTCATCAACACAACGCGTTTACGTGCTCCTAGTTTAGAAGCAAGAACTGCACCTTGATGAGCCGGATTAAGAGCAAACAATTGTTTCTCAGTTGCAACAACCACAGGCATAAGACCACTACGGTGCATGCCACGAACTTCAGCTGGAGCCCCATAGCCTGGAGTTGGAAGAGCAGGACGACCACAATGCATCTGACGTACTTTAGAGTGACGACCATGCATAAAGCGCCAACGCTTTTTAATTCGCGTAACGTAGCGTGATTCTTTGACAACAAAGTCAGGTTTGCGAGCATTTGATTTGGCACGTACAGCCAATAATTGTTTTGTTTGAGCCATTGTATGAATATACCTGCTGATTTACCTAAACTTAAGCAACACCTTTTCCAGCTTTGTCCACCATATAACAACCATCTTGAAAAATTCGTCGATCACGATTTGTAATACGACAAAGCTGCTCAATACGACCTGCCATTTGACCAGCAAGTTCTTTATCACAACCTGTAACAAGGATTTCGGTTCCTTCAATTTTGACAGTAGTTCCCTTAACTAAGCCAGTACGACGTGGAACTGCTTCGCCAAGAAAATTCTTAACAACAAATTCTTGACCAACAACAGCAACATTCATCGGAAAGTGACCTGAACAAATTTTAAGTTTGTAGACAAACGGTTCAGTGACACCTTTAACCATATTAGTAATATGAGACTCGAAAGCGCCGATCACTGTTTTTTCCCGTTTTGTGCCATTCATAGCAGAAAGGATAATTTTTTCCGCTTCAATGAGTATTCCAATGCGAGGATGACGAAAGTCTCGACTAACTTCCCCTTTGGAACCTTTCAATGTAAGCACACTACGAGCAAGAGCAGCATGTACCCCCTTATCAAAATGAATTTCGCGAATGATATCTTCTTTCATGGTATATGAGTTGGAAATGAACAATACTGCTTAATAACAGTACGCAAGCAACTTTCCTCCCGTACTTTGTTCTTTTGCTTTCAAATGAGTCACGACACCTTTAGGTGTAGAAACAACTAAAATTCCAAAATCTTTTGCTGGAAGATAGCGTTTTTCCCACTTTTCGTAAGCATTGTTTTTCGCACTAAAGCGAGGTTTGATAACACCACATTTGTTGATGTTTCCTAGTAATGAAATTTTGAGAGCATTACCTTTTCCGTCTTCCACTTCTTCAAGTGTACCCAAGTAATTATTCTCGCTAAGTATAGTAAACACTCTCTTAATTAAAGAGGACGCTGGTTTAATAACTACTTCTTTCTTTCCTACACGTTCCGCGTTAATTACTTTGGAAAGGGCCGCTGCTAAAGGATCATTGAGCATCTTGTTTCACCTAACTAAATTTCTTAAACCCCAATTCCAGGGCCATCTCACGAAAACATTGACGACAAAGATGTAGGCCATATTTGTTGATATGACCTCCTACTCTACCGCAGTTTTTACAATGACGAAGAGCCCGTCCACAGGATTTTGTATGAGGAGCATTGAATTTAATGAATTTTGCTTTCTTTACTGGCTTAGCATCCAGTTGTGTGAACGCCTTACGATAATTGCTTGCTGTCATGATTTGTCACTCCTATTGATTGTCATTTCTAATGATTGTAATTTCTAATGAGATAATCTTTTACAAGATTTACTTACTCATCACTCCCCATGATACGCACACCTAGTGCTTGGACAAAGGCGATTGCTTCTTCTTTAGTAATAAGATGATGTTTTCCAACACGAGCAGGACGGATTTTGCGACGCTTAATACCAAAACCTGGTCGCTCGAGGGTAACAGCAACTTCAAGACCCATGATTTTAAGATCAGGATCGTATTCTAAACCTTCAATATCAATATATTCTGGAATTCCAAATGAAAAGCTTCCTTGAACATCAAAATTACTTGGCAATAACGTATTCTCTTTTGCTGCAAGTAACCGACGTAATAATTCCTCAGTTCCTTCTCGAACAGTAACCTTACATCCAATAGCAAGACCTGGCCGTAATCCCCAACCCGCGATACGCTTGGTAGTTGTAGTTTTAACAGGTTTGACAGGAGTAAGTTTCTCTAAGAGTTTAAGACCTCGTTTAAGAAGATCTTCGTTCTTTCCTGCACCAACATTAAGAGTAATTTTAGTAATTCTAATTTGTCGCATACTATTTTCTGTACTAGGTGAAGTACGGCTCGCTACAGTTGTTTTTGGGTGGACCATAGTTGCTACTGCCATCTTAAGCCATCACCTTCATAACAGGCTTTGTAGTGCCAACAACAAAAAGATATTCTTTAGAAGTACGTACTTCATTACCCTCATGATCACGATATACTGCTTGTTTTTCTTTAAGAGAATGAACCGTGCCTAAAGAACCAGCATGTTTACCTTGAGCAAGGAAAATGTGAACGCCTTCTTTAAGATGAATTAACTCTTTTATTTTTTGATCCGGAATTGAAATAACAACGCTATCTCCTACATAAAGTGTAGCTGCATGAGTTCCAGCAGGAACACTGCGTCCATCATGAAGTCGTAACATGATAGCTCCACCTTTAGCAACAGATTTACCCAAAACTTTACACACTTTATGCGTACTCTCAGTTGGAACAATAGTAGCTAAAACTAAGCGACCTTTGAAATCAACAGTAATACGATAAAAAAGATTAAGTGAAGGAATTGAAAGAACATCGAATAACCCTACCTGGGAACGCACATCTTTACGACGACGACCATCCACTAAAACTTCATTAGCATTCAAAAGTTTACGTACTTCACCCATTGTTGAAGCCACATGAAGAATATCACGTAAAATTACTCCTAGAGGCAGTGCCATTCCTTGAGGATGCGCTCCTGGATGTGGACGAAGTGTAAATGTTGACTGTTTACGTGCAATAACCCACGCTCGGGGAGATGCAATACGTTTAAGATGATTTTTCATTTTGATCGTTTTTTTTGTTTTTCAACTTTAAGTTTTTCAATTTTAATATTTTTTATATTTTGAATTTTTATTTTAATTCTAATCTTTTGAATTTTAATTGAATTTTAATTTTTATTTCTTAATTGTTTTTTTAGGGGACGACTCTTTACCAACATGAGGTGCAGATTTATCCACCAATGCCGCTTTTTGCACTTTCTGTACTTTATCTTGCCCTTTATTTTTTGCTGCTTCTAAATGCTCTTTACGACGCTTATCTTTAAGGTCAAGTTCTACAGCCAACAAATTGGAAGGTTCTAAAGCAACTTGAACTTTTGAACCATCACGTTTAACAACATCCACACCCGTAAGGTAGACTTTGCAAAAATGCAATGAAACCCGCTCAACAACCGCTTCACGCTTGTGAAACTGACCCCGCATGATTCTGACTTTGTCTCCTTTGTGAACTTGTGCATTACGAACACCATATTTGGTACGAAGCTCTTTAGAGAGATGAACGTGCATAAACTTTTGACGAATATGTAATGGGGCATTAAAACGAAATTTACGTTGTTTGCGAGCTTTTACACTTGAGTTCCATGTTTTGGAAAATGAATCAATAGCCATTTTATAGTCTCATGAATTATATTTGTGATATTATTTATAGCACCATACTTGCAACCTTAGCAACAGCAGGCCAACGGTCAGCAGCTTCTTTTGCAATCGGTCCTTTGAAGATTGTTCCTTTAGGATTACCCTTGTCATCTTTTAAAACGACAGCAGCATTATCTTCAAAACACACCCGCATACCATCAGGACGACGATATTCTTTTTTTTGTCGAACAATAATAGCAGGAACAACAGTTTTACGCATTTCTAATTTTCCTTTCTTAACAGAAGCAAGGACAAAGTCCCCTACTCCACACATGGGAATTCGACCGCGACTGGTTTTTTGACCTTTTACTGAAACAATTTTAAGCACTTTTGCGCCAGAGTTGTCACAGGTTGAGACATACGCTTGAAGCGGAATCGTCCGAACAACATTGGCTTTGAGTGCTTTCATAGTGAGTTTCTCCGATAGTATTTTTATTATTTAACTTTTTTTTTAACTTTTTTTAGCTTTTTAACTTGATTTTTGATTATTCAAATTGTCTTTTATCCCTATTCTTTATGTTTATGATCCAAATGATTGTGATCTTGCTTAGCATCTTTCTTAGATGTTTTCTCATCTTTATGATCATGATGATCATGATTCACATCTTTATGACCTGCATGAACATGACCTGTATGTCCTTGAGTAGCATGAGATTGCTCTTTACGTGCTTTCTCTACTTTTTCTTTGATAATTTTGATTTGTTCTTGTTGAGCAAGAGTAGATGCAGCGACCATTCCATGCCGCAGCACTTGAAGGATAACATGATGTTTGGTCTTACTCAATGGTCGAGTACGAGCTACCAACACACGATCTCCAACTTGAGCGTTAATACTCGAAGGATTATGAACACGAATACGAGAGCGTTTTGTAGCAAAACGTTCATATTTTGGAATAGGAAGAGCAGAGTGCCATTCAATTGTTGCAGAACGGCTAGTATCTTTCTTAATGACTGTTCCTTCAATGAACTCTCTCTTCACTTCGATTTGTCCATAGAATGGGCAATTTTTATCGTACAGTTCCGGTTTTGCAGGCGCTTTAATGCCAAACACATTGTCTTTCATGTTTATACCTTGATTTTATTTTTTGAATTTTTAAATTTGATTTTTTTAGTTAAGTTTAGTCTTTGATTCTCTCTTCGGAACGTCTTAGTAAATCCGAACCCAAGAGGACGAGATTCCTCTTAAGCAGAGTAATCTCATAGCTTTTTTTGAATATACGCAATGTGCCTTGTGTGCACTTGATAAGTAACGTATGTTTTGTCTCATCGACAATACGCCCCTGCATAATTTGTGAATCATTAGTAATCAAACGTAACAATACGTTCTCACCGATTAATTCCGCTTTATATGCTTGACGCGTTATCATACGTAAACCCATCATTTAGTAAGAGTCAAGTTCGATAGTCTCTTCCGGAAATCCGAGTTCAACTAACGCCTTTTTAATACGGTTTTTATGATCTCCTTGCAACTCAATTTGACCCGTCTTGGCTGTACCACCACAGGCAAATTTTGATTTGAGTTTACGAAAAAGATCATCGACATTCACTTCCTTCTGAATACCCGAAACGACCGTATATTTCTTTCCAAACTTGCGTTTTTCAATTTTGACCGTGATCTTCTGTTGTTCACGGGCAATAACCTCACAGACACAGAGGTCTGCAGGTAACCCACATTGGTTACACACACCTACCATGAACAACCTCTGTAGTTCATGGAGGTGCCAAAAGACATTTTATTCTTTTGAGCACCTACCAAGGCTTATCACCCTGGTTTTTGAAAGCCTGAAAAGAGGCTTCTCTTTTTGTAGCAACCACCATGATTATTTTTGTGATGTCGAGGCCTCCTCTTTCATTGCTCTAAACGTATATACACGAGCAATGTTTTTCTTGAGTTGACGTAATCGACCGGGATTTTGAGTGTTAGCACCAGAGCCAACTTGAGTATTAAGTTTAAGGAGTTCCTTTTTAAATTCTTCGAGGCGAGTTTCTAACTCAGCAATATTCAATGCTGCGAGTTCTTTTGTCTTTTTCATAGTAATTCGTCCTCGGAAATTCCTTCTGAAACCTCTTCAACAACTGCATCAGATACTGCCACAGGAGTTTTTGTAACGTGAGGAGCAGCATGAGTTTTTTTAGCAGGAACCTTTTTATCAGTAATTTTGTCAGAAGCTGATTTTTCTGATGCAATCTTATCTCCTGAAATTTTATCTCCTGTTACTTTTTTCTTTGCAGGAGCACGTTTTTTGGTTGCACTTGCTTTTTTACCGTGTGCTTCATGAGCTTCAGTAACAGTTTTTCCAGTATGTTCCTGTGCAACAGGTTCGGCAAGGATCTCAATATGATCTGGAAGGATAAGATCGCGTGGCATAATCGAAACTTTAATTCCGATGACTCCCGTCTTAAGTACTGCGGAAGCTTTAGCGTGACGTACACCAACAACGGCAACGTCTCCACATTTCTTCAAATAACCTTGATAAAAGCGCCAGCTCTTTGCACGTGCACCAGGAATTTTACCAGAAATAATAATCTCAACCCCTAATGCTCCAGCATCAAGAACATTCTGCATAACTTTATGACCTATTCCTTTGAAACGAGCAGAACCAAAACGCTCTAAAGAAGAGGCAATACGTTCAGCCACAATCATTGGATCAAGAAACACATCTTTAACTTCAGTAATCTCAATTTGAGGATTTTCTAAGTGGAATTCTTGTTTAAGAATCCGGGTAAGATCACGAATGTTTCCTCCTTTGGAGCCAACGATAACACTAGGTCGACTAGCATGGACAATAATTTTTTCACCAAGAGGAATTTTCTTAAGAGTAACCTGAGAGATACCTGCATTTTTAAGGTTCTCACGTACATACTTCTTAATGTAATACTCTTTGGTCTTCGCAGCGACGATATCGCGTTCAATCATTATTGTGCACCTTCCGAACTAGCTGATTTTTTTGATGAGGAAGTGGATGAAGCAGAAGATGAAGTTGATTTTTTGGAACCAGCGCTTGATCCTTTTGCTGCAATATTTACTTTAGATGAACCTGCAGAGGTTTTCATTTCCATAACTTCAACCTCAATATGAGTACGTCTTCCAGCATGACGATGGCGTCCTGCCATAGGAGGAATTGAAGCTTTATTGGAAATTAATTTTACAATTTTGAGACTCTGCGTATTAAGACCCTTAAACTGAGCATTTTTTTCTGCATTTTTGATCACACGCAAGAACTCACGTGCAGCTTTCTGAGGGAATCGTCCTGGACCGATACCTGGCTTGTGACCAAGATCAAAAACGTGACGACGATAAGGAACAGGCTTGCGCATAGCAATAACATCTTCTAAAAATCGTGTAGCAAAAGTAACACTATGAAAACGTAAATAACGACCAATTTCCGTACTCTGACGAGAAGAAACAGGAAGATTCAGCGAACTAGCTCGAGCGCATTTACTTTCGTCCCTAACCGTTTTTGTTACTTGAGTGTTTTGTGCCATTGTTGTATTTTTATTTAACTTGGATGTTCATATAATTGTAAATCTAACGCGCAGACACTGCTTTACTTGAGCGCGTTGCACCAATACCTGCTGCACTATGTGCAACAACTCGACGAGAGTGGGAAAACTCACTCACATAATGACCAAGCATTTCAGCAGTAATAACCACCTGAATAAACTCTTTACCATTGTAAACTTTGAGAGTTTTACCAACCATTTTTGGTAAAATGATCATATCACGACAATGAGTTTTGATGTTATCTTCACCAGCATCAAGACGAGCTAAAAACTTTTTCTGAGCATCAGTAAAACCACGCTTAAGAGTACGACGATGGCGAGCTTGGATCAATGAAGCGAATGTAGCTAAATCTAATTTAGCAATTTGTTCCTCGTTCAATCCTTTCCACATGAATCCTTTTGCCATTTTTGCACCTTAAGTTTAATTTTGTTTAATGTTTAATTGTTATTTGTTTTGTCGTTATTTATCTTTGTTTGTATTATCAGCACATCCAGTCTAACTACCTTTTGCGTCCAGTGCGTCGAGGAGCAATCTTACCTACTTTACGTCCAGGTGGAGCACTTCGCGGTGATTGAGTTGGTCGTCCTTTAATGTGAGAACACTTACCACCAAACGGATGGTCAACAGCGTTCATTGAAATACCACATACACGAGGATACAATTTATTACGAGCTCGCATCTTCTTATAGCGAGTTCCTGCTTTAAGGAAGGGTTTATCAGGTCGTCCTGCTCCAGCAAGAACACCAACAGCAGCCCGACAAGCTGGTAAAAATAATTTCTCTTTACGAGAAGGAAGAAGAACGCGAACACCCTCTTCACCACGAGAAACAACACGCGCAGAAGCACCACTAACACGCACAAGTTTGCCTCCATCGCCAGGACGTAGTTCAACATTATGAATAAGTGTCCCTTCAGGAATATTACGTAACGATAAAACATTACCAGCACGAACACTTGCCATATCACCTGACTCAATAAAATCTCCTACTTTAATTCCATCTGGAGCAAATCCTAAAACTGGTACAGATTCATTAGCAAATGAAACACGCATGAGAGGAGAACTATGACCTGCACAATGGACTAGCTCAATAACTTTGCCCAAACCTTGTTGTGAATACAAGCGAACTTCTCCTTCAAATTTAAAACTAGCTGAGCGATAAGTTGGTGAGCCGCGTCCTCGGCGTTGTTGGATTAAGTTTTTACCCATTTTGTATACCTAATAACCATACCTAAATAAGACCTAAATCAGAGCTAACATCTGAAGCAGGGTTTTGTGGATGAAGACGCACAACAGCACGCTTCTGACCTTGAATTGAATTTTGAATATTAACTTTAATGACTTTTACTTTAAAGAGCATTTCAACGGCAAGTTTAACATCTAACTTTGTTGCTCGGGGATTCACTACAAATGAGAGCTTATTATTAAACTCAATTTGACGAATACTTTTTTCTGTTGACAAAGGGTGATGTAAGATCTGATATGGATCAAATCCTGCTTCTTTAAGAGTAGTAAATGAATTGGTAGTGACAGTTCCTGATTTTTTCGCAGTTGCCATGTTTAGTTTGATTTTATATGATTTTTAGATATTATAATTACATGAAGAGTTGTTTTTTCTCCAAGAGATCCAGAGCATGTCCAGTCCATAAAGTAACTCGTCCAGCAAGAGCACCTGGAGCAAGGAGTGCAACATTAAGAGCAGATGCACTTACCACGTCAACACCAGGAATATTACGAGCCGCATGAAGCAAAGGACATTTGTCTGCAACGACGACTAAAATTCCTTTTTTACGTTTGTAAGGACGACTACGAGCTTTTCCAACACCAGCACGAATTTTCTTAACACCACTACGTTCAAGTTCTTCGTCGAAGCCAAGAGCACTTAGAGCGCCAACAATGTCTTTAGTTTTGGAAATGGTTTCAAATGAATTATCAACAACAAAAGGATATTCAGCAGGCACAAGATGACCACGAGTAACAACAAGTTGTCGATTCATCGTTGCAGCAATTGCAGACCGAATTGCTTTGCGACGCTCTTTAACATTAATTTGTTCTACAAGATCTTCTTGAGCTTTAGGAGGATGAGCACGATGACCACCACGAACATGAGGAGAATAGGCACATACCCAGTTCATACGCATACCACGTCGAGACATGATTTTACGATTAACGCGAGAAATACCAAAACCATAGGACCCACGATAATCACGACGTCGTTTACTCAATTTAGAGGAGTGACGTAGACCTGCTTCTGGACTTGCCCCATATGGCTGGCGCTGAGCACTTGCATACGCAAGAAGAGCACGGCGAATAAGATCAGGGCGGAATTCCTCTTTAAATTGGAGAGGAAGATCACGGTGACCTTCAGCACGTTTTTCTTTGCTAACGATTGCGACTTTCATGAGTGGGAAAAGAGTATTTGATCAGCAGAACGCTTAATGCGAAATGTGAACAATCTCAGGGACCTCCTTAGTGAAACCTTTTGCTCGAATTGGTCTGGTCAGCATAACAGCACGTTTTTGAGGACCAAAGACAGAACCTTTAACGAGAAGGTAACTTTGTTTGATAATACCATAATGAGGCACGCCGCCTGCAGGAGTAACCGCTGCACCATCGGAACCAATCTTAAGGATATGTTTATTATAATCAGTACGAGAATGAAAACCCATTTTACCTGCTTGGGGAACCGTAAATTCAACACGTTTTGGAGACCATGAACCAAGAGTAGCAATACCCCGTTTGGTTTTCTCTGCTTTATGTTGACGAATAGGAACACCATACCGTTTAACAGTACCTTGAAATCCTTTACCTTTAGTAATACCGTGAATATCAGCAAGAGTGCCTACTTCAAAAACATCTTCAACTTTGAGTTCTTTGCCAGCTACTTCTTTTGCATATGTTAGTTTTTCTGCAGCAGACCCGCCAATTGCAACTTCCATAAATTTAGGACGTTTTGCATCAACAGCAGTAAGAGCAGGTTGAGTATACACTAAAAGACGAACGTCACTAAACTCTTTAACGGAATCAAAAGTATGAGTTTTAGTCTTAGCAGAATCAGTTTTAGGAAGAGGAAAGACACGACTAAGCTCTTTATGAAGTTTAGGGGCAAGAACAGTTGCAACTTTACGAATGCCTGTACCAGACCGACCATAAAACACAGCTCCCCCTACAATCATAGGGGGACATTCAATAATAGTAGTAGGAACAGCAATCCGCTCACCTTTAGTCATAGATTTAGCACGTGCATCGTTAATCATAACATGGGTCATGCCTGCTTTATAACCTATAAAACCAAGCGGTTTCACTTTAGGTTCGACCGCCCATGAGCGAATACGAGCAACAGTATGAAGTGATCTCTTACGAGGCCAGTACTGCATGCTTCCGCGGCGCGGGTGATGATTTTTTGGCATTGTAATATAACCTATTATGAAGAGCTAAGCTCAATGGTTCTCAACCAGATATCAAAAGATATCGCATGCAAACAACCTATACCTGGCTTCCATCTCAGAAACTGTGATGGTCACCTTTTCAGGTCAGCACACCCCTCATATTTAACCGATCAAGTCGGTCAGTGTATAAAGAGCGTTGAAAGTGACATCTTGGGAAAAGCAGTTATTTATAAATGTTTCTAGTGACAAGAGGACATATCACCATTCTCAAAAAGAAAGCTCAGGACGAGACATAGACGGAACTCGTGCTCGTTTACCCCCTTTTCCATTTCGGTTATCCCACTCACCCATGAGATACGAAAATAATTCTCGAACCTGAAAAAAACCTTGCACCAATTCTAGGTGAGTAGCAGTTGCGCAACTACTTCCCAAAGTCGCCTTTGTAGACGCAAAATAAAAACAAATGTGGTTACTAAATGCAATGTAGGAAGTTCTGTCAACAAAAATATTTACATTACGATGTGCACCAATGCCATTCACCATCCGGTCAGGAAGATGGAATCTTGCCGTAATAATAATTTCATTTGCAACCTGTTCAAGCCCTCTCCCTTCAAAAGTAAGAGTTCCTGGCGTATTTTGTAAAAAACGAACCAAGTTTGGTCCCGTTTGAGTATATAACTGAGTCGTCATCTCTATTGCTTTATCTTTAAGATAAACAAGTGAAGTTGCTTCTTGATTAGGATAGTGATTAACAAACATAGAAAGTCGCGCCCAGCAACCATTTAAAAAATGTATGACCTAAAAATAGACAATCGAATGAAAACGACCGGCTCTGTAGAAAAAGTCGTGTCCTGCACCAGTGAGGACAACAGTTGGTTACTCCGCTATGCCCTCGCAATCGAAAAAATAAAACTTTTATTCGAAAAAGATGGCTCCCGCGAGGGTCCGAACGAGACTTTCTACTGAGCCAAAACCACCAAAAATTATTTATTTCTTAATTCACTAACCTTCTCCAACACTGCCTGCGCATGCCCCTTCACCTCAACTGGACTCCATACAGCACGCACGATTCCCTTAGGATCAATAAGAAACGTTGAACGAACCACACCCATATACTCACGACCCATAAATTTCTTCAAACTCCACACACCATACGCCTGCGCCATGACCTTATCTTTATCAGAAAGTAATGTTAAACTCAACGCATGTTTCTCAATAAATTTACAGTGAGATCTCTCATTGTCTGGACTCACACCCCAAATCAAAGCTCCCTCCTTCGCCAACTCCTTACCTAACTTCGTAAAATCAATCGCCTCAATCGTACATCCGGGAGTATCATCTTTAGGATAGAAATACAACACTAACCATTTCCCTTTTGCATCCTTAAGAGAAAACTTTTTACCTGCCTGATCAGGAAGTAAAAACTCAGGTGCTTTAAAATTAAGAGTTGGAAGAGACATAAACACCGACCCATAGGAAAGTTTTTATAGTTATTGTCATACATGTTTAACATGTCAAACATAACCGTACGAGATGTTGATGAAAACGTATTTAGAGAGTTCAAAGCAGAAACTTCCAGACGAGGCATTAAATTAGGAACTGCCATCACTCTTGCCATGATGAGATTCAAATGTGAAATGAAAACAAGAAAGAAGCTGACCGATTTTAAGCCAACATCGTGGGGAAAAGGTACAGAGCATTTAAGTGAACAAATAGATGATATTTTGTATGGTGAAAAATAATGATTTTTATTGATGCTAGTGTTTTTGTTGCATTTGGTAATGAAAAAGATGTACACCACAAGCGGGCATTAAATCTTTTCGAAGAAATTGAAAAAGGAAGGTATGGTTTGCACTTTACCTCTGACTACATTTTTAATGAGACTATAGGAGTAATCAATAGGAAAGTAAGCAGAGAAAAAGCCATTTTGTTAGGGGATCATATAAAAGAATCAACATTAATTATTAACATCACAAATGAAATCCTAGACAATACATGGACAATATTCAAAGAAAGTAAAGATAAACTAAGTCTTGTTGATTGTAGCATTGTAACAGTCATGGAATTAGAAAAAATAGAATACCTTGCAACATTCGACAAAGAATTCTCTAAAATTGAAACCCTGAAAATCATACATTAGATCAAAAAATGTTAAGTTTAAAAAAAATTACAACTTCGGCAACGGAAACGGTATTCGAGGAAAGTCACTAGGGATACCTGAAAAAGGTTTAAGCATAGATTCTAATCTACCCACTTCCTTACGAAACGCATCATGCCCTGAACCATTAAAATCGACCCTGCCCCATGCTTGCTGACCACAAGAACAAGAATGAATTTTATAATGAATATTTTTAACCCAAACAGAATACCATTCCACATCTTCAAAATCAGTATGACAATACAGGCATGACAACCATTGAGCTTGTTTTGAAAGAGGAATCATAATAGTATAAAAAACCACCCCAAACTTTATATAATTTTATCCTTCAAAACGCAATATGTATCTATTCTCAAATAGCATTGGATCTTTCATTCTTGATGAAAATGGAACATGTGTAGAAGAAATGCTCACTACTACAACCCATCCGCAAGCAAATGATGCCCTCACCAATACCCTTCAACGTAAATACAAAAACATTCAAACTCTCCCCAAAAACAAACTCCATCTCGCACTTACTCTCATGCGTGATAAAAAGTACCTTACAGCATTACGCAACGCTAATCGCGCCCTCACCAACGACGCCTTACGCCACAGTGTAGGACCAGATAACCTCATGACCCAAACCGTAAGTGCCATTGAAGAAATCGACAAAGTGACCAACCTTCTCACCAAACGCCTACGCGAATGGTATGGCCTCACACTTCCTGAACTTGGAGAACTCGTAACCGATCACGCTCACCTTGCAACCCTTATCGCCCAACACTCACGCAACGAACTCCAAACCCTCAAAAAAATCGACCAAACAATCGGCAGCCCATTCATTGAAACCGATCTCACACCCATTAGAGAGTTAGCCACTCAAATTAATTCACTTTACACTCTACGTCAGGAATACGAAAACTATCTCAAAACAATCATGAAAACACACTGCCCCAACATGTTAGAACTCGCAGGAGCAACTATCGGTGCAAAGCTACTCGTCATGGCTAAAGGTCTCAAAAATCTTGCACTCCTCCCTTCGTCAACAATCCAACTTCTCGGTGCAGAAAAAGCCTTATTTCGTCATATTGCCACCGGTGCACGTTCACCCAAATATGGAATTATCATCAATCATCCTTACGTGCAGAACTCACTAAAACAAAATAAAGGGAAAGCTGCTCGCCTCCTCGCTGACAAACTTTCATTATGTGCTCGTCTCGACTATTTCAAAGGCGAATTCAAAGCCCCTTCCTACAAAAAAGAACTAGACGAAAAATCAGAAAAAGAAAAAACCCAAAAACTGTCCCATGAGTGATGTCAAACCCTCCCCTCGTAAAAAGAAAAGTACCGAGCAAGAACTATTCAGCACACTACTTGAACTCCAACGTCGCAATCTTGTTCTTTCACAATGGGCAATAGAAAATACGCTCGAACAACGAGCTGTACAAATGCAACAAGAAGTAGAAGAGCTCCTCATAGAAATTAGAAAATATAATCCAGTTCAAAATCACACTCAAAATACAAAAGAGAGTACAAATAAAAACGAAATAAAAGACAGCACAATCAAAAGTAAAAAAGCCTTACGTATCACCGATGAAGTAGGCGACGTTCTCTGGGATTGCCTTGGAACATTAAGTCGCGCCGAACACGAAGGCCTCTTTAAAATTGAAGACGTCCTACAACATATTTACAAAAAGTTTGCTGAACGCAAACCCTTCCTCATTGAAAACCGAAAAGTCAGTCGCGAAGAAGAAAGTAGAGTATGGCATGAAGCAAAAGCCAAACAGAAAAAAGAACAAGAGGAGTTAGAAGAGAATTGACCTAATAAGAGATTCGATCTAATCCAACATTAAAAAACATGGCATCAACTACCAAACCATCAGGAACAAAGAAAACATTTGCCGGCAAACCTCAACCTAAATTTGAGAAGTACGCCAAAAATGCACCCCCCATCACTGATACTAAAAATAGTGCTAACCCCTATGAACAACGACGCATGTCACCATCAACCACAAACTCACCTACTCCAAAGCCATTTCTCGCAAATCCAATAAAGCCAATAAAGCAAGAGACGACAAGAACTTCAACACAATCCGCAAAACCCTTTCGCGTTGAAGAACCTACACGTAAAGTAAACGAACGTCGTACAGAAGATAAATTTGCTGCACCACGATCATCCTCTTCATCTCTTAACGCTACATCTCGTAATCAACCTAAACCTTACTTTCACAAAGAGGATTCATCTGGAAACATTATCCCCCATAAAGTCTTTGGATTCTACGAAGCAGGCCGATCCCTCTACACCAAAAGTATTTTTCCTGGTTTTGCACCATTTGAAGAACGACTCATCCAACAGGGAAATGATGAATATCGTGAAATTGATCCTCGTCGCAGCAAATTAGGCGCAGCCGTTGCCAAAGGCGCAACCAACGTTGGTATTCGTCAAGGTGACATCGTTCTCTATCTCGGAATAAGTCACGGGTATACCTCTTCATTTGTCAGCGACATGGTCGGAAAAGAAGGCGTTGTCTTTGGAGTTGATCCTGCCCCACGTGTAATTCGCGACGCAACCTTCCTTTCCCAAAAAAGAACCAACATCATTCCTCTGCTTGCCAGCGCCAATCAACCTGAAGAATATATTGGGCGCGTCTGTATGGCCGACATTGTCTATCAAGACATTGCTCAGCGTAACCAAGCCGACATCTTTATTCGTAACTGTGACCTCTTCCTCAAAAAAGGAGGTTATGGGCTCCTCGCAGTTAAAGCGCGCAGTATTGACATCAAGAAAAAGCCCAAAGACATCTTCAATGAAACTCGACTTGAACTTGAAAAACATTTCACCGTTATTGACTTTCGCCTTCTCGACCCTTTTGAAAAAGACCATTGCATGATCATCGTGAAGAAATAAGCACACGCTCATCGCAAGATCTTCTGGAAAAAAACCTACGGTAAACATTTAAACCTTACAAAGATACATCCCACCATGCAAAAAGAGGCCCAACAACAAATCCAACAGTACGCCAAAACAATTCTTCCAACATTCTCCAAACAACTTCAACACCTCATTAACATCCGTTCAGAAAGTCAAGATCCAGCACAGCGTAAAAACCTTCCAAAAATTCTCCAAGAAATGGGCAAACTTCTCAAACTGATGAACATACGATACACCATCGTACCCAATCACGGCTACCCCGCCCTCATTGCCACTATTCCCTCAAATAAAAGTTCAAAAACAATCACTCTCTACAACCACTTAGACGTTCAACCAGTAGATGCAAAAGATTGGCAATTAAAAAAACACCATATGAAAACTCCCTTTGATGCGAAAGAAACAAACGGCATTATTCACGGCCGTGGCGCAACTGATGATAAAGGCCCCGCGCTTACCGCTCTACACGCCATCAATGCACTCAGAAAAATGAACCTCTCTCATCCCAAAATCCAACTCATCTACGAAACAGAAGAGGAAAGTGGCAGCGGACATTTCGCAACACTACTCAACGAAAACAAAAAACATCTCATCAAACCCAATGCAATTCTCGTTACCGATACCATCTTTGAGGGTGATCATCCTTCAATAACGTGTAGTTTACGTGGTCTTGCCAAAACCGAAATTTCGGTTCCTCTACAAACTAAAAATCAAAACAATCACAAAAACGATTTTGAAGTTATTGACATCACCGGCGGTGACCAACGTCCTGAAGGTATTGCCACAAAAATCCCACCAAAAGCAAGCATGTTCATCAAGATAAATAAGAACCAAGACGCATTCATCCGATATACAAAAGAAACTTACCCCTACATTACAATCACAAAAAACAAGAACTACCTCACACTTACCTCCACCGTTGGAAAAAAAGATATCCATTCCGGCGTCTTTGGCGGCATCGTACGTAATCCTCTCACTATTCTCTCCAGCATCACAGGCTCTTACGCAACAAATCAACTTAATATCTCTATCAAAAACCAAACACCACTCACCCAACTCTGTTCTCTAATTGCTCAAACCATCGATTTCCAAACAGGCAACGTATCTATTCCTCATTTCTACGACGCAACACCTACCATCACTCCACACCATCACGCCCATCTAACTGCAACCTCCAAAGCAGTTGACCTATTTCATGATCTTCAACAAGAAGGTATTGATCTTAAACAAATCTACACAACATCAGGAGTAGACGCCCGTATTCGCGCCTGGCATAAACCTACGTTTGAAATTCACGGATTTGTTATCGATAAAAAAACAAACACAGCTCGACTCAAAGTAACCGCACGTCTTGTAGGAAAACAAAACCCTCAACACGTCCTCAATAACATCGAAAAACACGTCCATCGTCTTCTTAAATCCACTCACTGCACTCATCACACGGGAACACCTGCGATCACCACTCCTATCGAAAATATCTACGTCAAATTCGCAGCAACTGCCTGTACCAAAGGCTTTGGCAAAAAAACTCTCTTTGTGGGAGGTGGCGGAACCATTGGCTCCATGCCCCCATTCGCCCACACCTTCCCTAAAGTCCCCATCGTCTTACTTGCGTTAAGTAAAATGTCCGACGGCTACCATGCACCTGATGAATGTTATGAACTTGCCCAAGCCCACAAAGGCATCGTGGTGATTGCAGAATATTTACATGAAGTTAGCAAAATCAACTAACCTACCAAAAAAAGTTTAAATAATCAAAATAACCTAACTAAAAACAATGTTCAACTGGCTTAAAATATTTTTACCGAAAACCGATTTTGATATTTGGTTTGAAAAAACAAAAACAATTATTCGCACCATCCTTGAAAAGTATCCTTTTAGTCAGCAAACGAAAACCAACGTATTTGCAATTTTAAAACTAGAACAAGATAGAATCAAGTATGCTTTTAACAAAAATCGAGATTCGAAATATGAGAAAAGATCAATGGCTTCAATCATTGTTGACACCACCCTCAAAAATATTCGATGGTACGATTCTAAAGAGCAAAGAATTGATTCTCAAGGAGAAAAATTCCTTACGGAACTATATCGAGAATTAGCTTTACAAGAAGAGTTATCTTTCTATTACGAGGAATAAGTAAAGAACTACAATTAATAATCTCGAGAATACATTTTTAAGTCCCAATACCTTCCTTTGTAAACATGTCCCTACTCAACGAAGCTGGCTATCTCTATGTTCTCTCGAAAGATCTCTTAAATATCAACAAAAAAATTCGTAAGCAAATAGAGGAAGCACGCGACCACATCAATAACCATTCCAAAGCAACTCGACACGAAGAGAAGCAAAAACATTATGATAAACACACTAAATCTGTGGGTAAAGTACGTAAATGCATCGAAGAACGTAACGAAATCCTCAAAAAAATGCAACGCCACCAAGTAGCCTTCGCCCACCAATTACGTGAAGAAGCAAAACCATTCTAAAAAATGTCTATCAATATAATGAGATTTACGTATATCTAGATTTAGGTGTATCTCTCTTCTTCAATCAACATTTCTAAATATCGACTCACTGCACTAACTCTATCACTCTGACCATCTCCCCCTTGAACCACCAGACGAGCAAATCCTCTTTGACCACAATACCCTTGACGACGATTCTCAAAAAGAACAACAAGATTACCCTCAAAAGAATATTCTAAATGAGCTTCTAAACATTTCCCTTTTGACCATCCAAAATATTCCAATGGCCCACCATTACAAAGACGCAACTCCCCTTCTCTCACAACATGGTTTAACAACCCAGACATATTTTCCAAAGAGTACTTTCCTTTAGCCACATACTCTCCATCATACAAAGTCTGTTGATGAACAACCATAACCAGAATAAGAATAACAATCTACTAAAAAATATCGGTTTTATATCCCTCTACTCTTTCTTAGATTTCACATGGATGATATTCACAGGACACACATCTGCCGCTTCTTGATTAGCAACTCGTGCCTCTTCTGTTTGAATATCTAACTCCCAATGATCATCCTTAACCATCGGATCCTTAGACTCTTTGATACCTTTCACTTCTTTAGAACCTTTAAGATGGGCAAGACCTTCTGAATCCATCTCCCAATATTGAGGGGCAATCGCTGCACACGCACCACAACTAATGCAATCTTTTTTGAAATGGAAGACCGTATTTTTTGCCATATTCTAGGGACGAACAGCCGATTCTTTAAGAAGTTTATGGTAAGAAATGCTTCCCTGCTCAGATCAATCTCCCGCCAACCACCAAAAAGCTTATAACACAAAAAACGCTACCTTATTCTATGCAAAAATTTATGCGAAAAAGAGGCATACTAATAGTACTCCTTCTCATTTCAATCCTCCTACTCATAACATCCTGTACAAAAGTCCCAGGAGGAGGAAGTCCTAGAGAAACCGACGCTCTATTAAAAGAAGTTCAATCCGGCACCCAAGGCGTCACCATTGTTCCTCTTGCTAACTACCCCCCTCCAATTCTCTATGATAACAGTGAGCTTGTTTCCATTGTTGAAATTCAAAATAGAGGTAATCGAGACCTAGAACCCAGTGACTGCTTTATCCAAATTACCGGATTCGATCCCAACATCATTCGAGGAGGATTTGGGATCCCACGCTCCTGTTCAGAAAATAGCGGAAATCTGGAAGGAAAAACCGTATACAATACCCAAGGAGGGATCAATCAAATTGAGTTTGATGCACCCTCAGTTCAGCTCCCAAACGGAGTGAATGAATACAGTCCAACCCTCAACTATGTTACCTGTTACAATTACGAAACCAAAGCCAATCCTTTAGTCTGTGTTGACCCTCTCTTTTTTGAAGTCAGTGCACAACAAAAAACCTGTCAACCCCGTAACGTAGGACTAGCAGGAGGACAAGGCGCACCTGTTGCTGTAACTAATGTAAACGTCGATATGGTTGGAAAAAATCGTGCCATTTTTGAAATTACCCTCTCTAACGTTGGAGGAGGACAAGTTCTCAGTCCATCAACAGGCATTCAAAACTGCGGACAAGGTATTCTAACCCGAGACGATCTTAATTCCATCAATTACGACGTCAGTGTTGCTGGACAAGGCCCCGTAGATTGTAAACCTCGTGATCGAACTGCCAAACTCTACAACAATCAAGCCAAAATAATCTGTACATTCAACATCCCAGGAACCGTTGCCTACACCACTCCTCTTCAAATCACTCTCCAATACAGCTACATGCAATCCCAGACAAAACCCATCAGAATCGTTGCCACACCACAATAAAAAGCGGCCACGATCAGTTTAGGTTCCACCAACTTCTTCACAACCTAGTAAACTTTAAATACGCCAGATACTTCTTCAACCCCACAAAAGAAAAGAGGGTTGATGATGAAACGAACAATTATAATCGCATTTCTTATCCTAAGCTTGCTCCTTGTAGCATGTAAAAGTAACAACCAACAACAGCAAGTTGGCAATGTATTTCGAGGCGGATCCCAAGGAGTTCTTGCCAATTTTGAATCATTCGGAGTATTAGAAGGTGGAACTCAAGCCATTTTTGACAGTGAAGCTTTCCCTATTGAGGTAACCGTTCAAAACAAAGGCGAATACGAAATTCAACCTAATGACATTCAAGTCGAACTTCTTGGTCCTTCAGTTGAAGAATTTCAAGGCATCCCTTCACGCACCCTCCCCAATCAGGACATTCTTGAAAAAGTAACTGACCTTAACCCCGAAGGTGGAGAAGAAACTATTTCATTTGCAACAGATGCTAAATTTAACGGCGACGTCACCAACTTTCTTGATCGAGATTGGTTTGCCAACATCGAATACAATTATGAGACATCATTAGTTATCCCTCAAGTATGTCTCAAAGAAGATCTTACTGATGACCGTATCTGTCAAGTAGCCGAACCCAAACAATTTTTTGTTTCAGGTGCACCCATTAGCGTTACAAGTGTAAATCAAGACACAGCAGGTAAAGGAATTATGGCCCTTAAAATCAAAATCAAGAATTCTGGAACGGGTAAAGTAACTAAAGTTGGCAGCGATTTTGATGACAATCGCGAAGAATTAACCTACAGTATCGATGACGATGCGTGGGAATGTAAATCCGGCGGTAAAGTCAACGAAGCTCGTCTCTACAACGGTGAAGCAGAACTCTTATGTAAACTCAAGAACCCTCTTGACCAAGACACCCTTGCCACCAAACAACTTCGTCTTACCTTTGATTACCGCTACCGCGAATTAGTCAAACAAGGACTAAGAATCAAAGAAAGCGTGCATTAAATTTAGTTTTTTATTTTTACTCTTTTTGTCATTGTTTTTAAAAACCATACCCCACCAAAATAATCCCTAAATCATGACTCATTTTATCATTATCGCAGGTGCGCCTGGAAGTGGAAAAACCACTATCTCTAATCTCTTAAAAACGAGACTAAATGAATCACCTCTAATTGATTTTGGCTGGATTAGGCAATTTCACTTAGACCCAGAATGGAAAAAAGCAAGTAAAAAAGAAGAACAAATGTCTTTTGAAAACCTCGTCTTTATTCTAAAAAATTACGCCAAGTATGGCTACAAAAATATTATCATCAATGATCTCCAAGACCAACGTATTCAGCAGATTCCCAAACTGTTCTCAAAATATAACTACACCATCATTAGCCTAATAGTAAAAGATGACACCGAACTAAAAAGTCGTATTTTAAGTGAACGAGATTCTGGATTTAAAAACGTCAAAAAAGCTCTAACTTGGAACAAAGAACTAATCAGAAGAAAAAATCTCAAAAACGAATGTAAAATAGATAACACACATACAAATCCATCAAAGACGGTAAAGATAATTCTAGAGATCCTAAAACAAAAATAAATAAACTTAACTTATTTTCTAGAATCTACTTCAACCCAGCCAACATCACACTCGCCAGCAACGCTTCTAATTGCAAATACTCATCGCTTCCTTCCACCATGCGAAACTCAATCTCTGCACATTTATCCACCAAAGCAACCTTCTTGCGATCCTCCACTGCCAAATGCCAAATCTCTTTGTGAATTTGCTTAATCACATCCACACCGGATAAACCATACTCCAACATCAACTCTAATAATCTCTTACGAGACTCTGCAAAATTACCCGCAAGTGCGGTCGACAAAATTGCCAGAACCTCTTTGGGCTTAGCGACACTCGCCATAGAATAAATCAATTCAGGAGTAAGTGGCTTTCCCAATACTGCACAACTCTGCATGATATTTTCTAAACGACGACAATCACCATCACTCACTTCAAAAAGTGCCTTCTTAGATTCCATACTCAAAGATAACCCTTCTTGTTTTGCCACCGTATCAACCACTTGAATAATCTCCTGTTCCGACAACGGCTTAAATCGAAACACGGCACAACGACTCTGAATAGGATCAATAATCTTCGAACTATAATTACATGATAAAATAAAACGGCACGTCTTGGTATAATTCTCCATCGTGCGACGCAATGCTTGCTGCGCTTCGCGTGTCAACGCATCACTTTCATCCAAATAAATAATCTTAAACGGCACATCACCAATCGCCCTAGTCCGAGCAAAATCCTTCACCTTCACTCGAACCACATCAATACCCCGCTCATCCGATGCGTTTAATTCCAACGTATTGTCGCGCCACGAATCACCAAACAACTCATGCGCAATCACTAACGCCATCGTCGTCTTTCCCACACCCGCAGGACCAGAAAACAATAAATGCGGCATATTACCTGATTTAACTAGGGCAGAAACCTTTTCCACAATATCTTTTTGTCCACGAATCTGCGCAAACGTCTGCGGACGATACTTCTCTGTCCAAATAGTTGAATCCATACAAAGCACAGAGCATGGGTGTTTTATATAGTTATTTGTAGTTGAGCAGTAATCAGAATGACCCTATAACTCCAATCAGAACCAACCCGTAACCCAATGCCAAATCGATCCCCATGAAACATGAAAGAAGAAAATCAACACTAGCACAACCAACGCCACAACGATTGCAACTTTAACTAAAAACGAAAAGATTTTCCCAAAAAAGAACAGTAAAATAATCAAAATCACAATGCCGGTAAGCGAAAACGGATCCATACCATAGTAAAACCAACCTTACTTTTTATTACTTACGAACCATTTCGCCGATTCTACCAGTAGCCTACTTCCCCTTCCTCTTTGAAGCCTTTTCCTCCTTCTTCAAATACAAGGTACGAGTAGGGAAAGGAATTTTAATACCCGTCTTATTCAACGCAGCATACATTTTCTCAGTTGCCTCAACTTTCTTACCATGCTCCTGATCCCAGTGTGGAATCCAAAATGTCAAACGAAACTTAAGAGCAAAATCTGCCATCTCCATAAACTGAACCTGCGCAACTGGCTCTTTAAGTATCCCCGGAATTTTTGACACCATATCCAAAACTACCCTACGCACTTTTGCAGGATCACTTCCATATTCAACGCTAAACGGAACTTTAACTCGCACTTTAGTATCCGGACGAGCATAATTACGTATTCGACTATTTGCCATGTATCCATTAGGAACAAACATCACTTCATTATCAAAGGTCAACATCTTGGTACTACGCAATCCAATATCCACAATCGTCCCAATATCGCCACTCTCCAAACGAACTTTATCACCAATATGATACGTCCCATCAATAAGCAAACTCACTCCACCCAATAAGTTCTTCAAAGAGTCCTGAAGAGCCAGACCTAAAATAATTCCGCTGATTCCAACTCCTGCTAAATATGGAGTAATATCAATCTGCCAAATATGAAGAATCCACAAAAAACCAATAATCACAAAAATAACCTTGGTGACTCGATGAAGTAATGGTAACAACACCTCATCAATTCTCGTCTCTGTTTTAAGCGCTAAACGATATCCCCATGTCTGAACAACTGAATCCAAGAATCGTGAGAGAAAAAAGAGGAAGAAAATTGCCAATAACGAATTGGTAACATCAAGTGCCCAATAAAACAAATTAACATGCAATAACGCCAGCTTAAACCCATACATCACTAACAAACAATACACCGGACGACGTGTTTTCTCAATAAACAAATCATCGAACATTGTCTCTGTCTTTTTCGCAATAAATTTGAGATAAAGAAATGAAAGCCAGAAAAAAATATGCGCAATCAATGCAAAACTCAGAATAACCAATACACCAAATACGTACGGTTGCGTGAGAAATGAACCATAAGGTAACGTCCCTACCCACAACATAATAACTTCCTTCATAACCACATCAATCTCACCAAAAAAGAAGATAAAAGAGAAAATTTAAATATATTTCGTAAGCATATTCTAGAATAGTACTAAAAGTACTTATTCTGAACCGTCATCAACGTTTCCAGTAGGAACAGCATTACGAGAAATTACCAATACATCACCAACAGCTTTAACCAATTGATGAGGAACAATAACTCCTTTTGCATTCCCTAAAACGCGACTCAAGAACGAATTTTTAGTAGCACGAATACGCCAGCCAGAAATTTTATTACCTTGCACAAGACCGTCTTCAATATCACCAAAGTAATCACCGGCATCGGTAAAGACTTTAAGATCGTACGTCTCACTCACCCTCTTCATTTTTAACATGGAAATCACCTCAAACTAATATTATCCACATTCCTCATTGACTCTCACATTTAAATAGTTTTTGCTGCTAGAGAAGAGAGAAAACGGTGCCAAAAAGAAAGAGAAAGAACTCCACAACCCTTATAACCTTCCTTCCCACATTCAAATCCATGCCTTATCTCCTCCTGGGAACATCCCATATCGCTCAACAAAGTATCGAAGAAATCAAACATGCGGTCCAAACCTTCCAACCAGATATCATCGCCGTTGAACTCGATAAAGAACGAGCCCAATCACTTCTCACTAACGCAGAAACCAATATCCCACTCGCAGCCATTCGCAGTATCGGTGTACGCGGCTACCTCTTCGCCAAAATTGCCCACACCGTCCAACAAAAACTCGGAAAAAGTATCGGCATCGCACCAGGCAGCGAAATGAAATCAGCACTCCTACTTGCCAAAGAACATAAACTCCAAGCAGCTCTTATCGACCAACCCATTCGTATTACTCTCAAAAACTTCTCCAAAACGTTAACCTGGCGAGAAAAAGGCCGCTTCCTGCTTGACATCATCCGAGGTCTAACCTCCCCACAAAAAGAACTTGAAAAATCAGGTCTCAAAGACCTTGATCTACGCAAAGTACCTCAACAAGAATTCATCGAAAAAATGATCGACCACCTCAAAGAACGCTATCCTTCTATCTACAAAGTGCTCATCGAAGACCGCAACCACTACATGGTCAAAACCATGCTTAAAATACTCCGCAATAACCCCGAGAAAAAAATGCTCGTCATCGTCGGCGCCGGCCACCTCAAAGGCATGAAAGAACTTCTCCTCAAAATTGATATCATAACCTAATCCCAAAGAGTTCACCAAAAACTTCCAAATCTCACACAATTCTTATAAAAAACGATCCCTTTTTGAGATCCGGTAGTAATGGCAGGAAGCTTACGCAGCCTGTTCGTAAATAAAGACCAAATGTGTCGTGAGGTTGAGCTTTAACGCGAAACCTTACTTGAACGAATTTTGGTCAAGCGCTTAGTGAAATAACATTTCACTGGCGTGCCAAAAGCTAACGCTTTTGTGCACTTTTGCGAACACAAAAGGTTGTGAGGAAAGTCCGTCCACCGCGCCTTCGGGTAAAAAGCCACTTGCTGCAAAGCAGAGGGAGAAATTCCCTAGCTCTGGATCAGAAACGACACGTCCTACGAATAACGGAATGAGACACAAAAAAACGTAAGTTTTTTGGTGTACCAAAAACGCATCTTGTGTTTTTCAGTACACGCGACGATTCCGGCAACGGAAATCAAGCTAACCTGTCGACATCTTCGTAGGGACCGATGAAACGGCGAACCTTGGCTGGTGCAAGTGCGTACGCACGCGTTAGTAGAATGCTTCCCTGTGCCATCGCGAGCTCATCAGAGTTCGTTTGGGCACAACATAAGGCGGCTTACGCCATTCTACCACTTTTTCATTCTTGACAAATTTTAATTTGTGGAAAGATATATAAAACCCCACACAAAATAAACCCCTATGGCTGATGAACCACTTCGCGTCCCATCCGGACAAGGCGGACTAGTACGCTATTCTGAAGAATCAACCAGTAAACTCAAGTTCAGCCCAGGAACCATCGTTGTTGTTGCCATCATCATCATGGCTCTCGTCATTGCCCTCAACGTTTTTGGAATGCGCTTCTTTAGTTAAGAATTTTTGCTAAATCAATTGAACCTACAATCTCTTTTTCAGAAGGAACAGCACCAATACGAATAGCTCCTTGACTCCCCATAATTTCAGTAGTAATCGCCCCTTGAGGAAGAACAGATTTTGAAGATTCGTATGCCCGATAGAAAACTGACACCTCACCAATACGTGCTTCCACATCACCGCCAGTAACATACCCTAATGAACCTCCCTCAAATGGTTCAACCAGGATTCCATCACCTATAACTAAAGAAGGAACAGCCCCTTGCACTATTGTGGTAAACGATCTCCCCTCAGAACGAATGCCAACTTGAGTTGACCCCACAACATCAAAAGAAGCGGGAAGAGAATCTGGAGCTGAGTCTTGAACTGTTGAGTGTGCAGCATCAACTTTAACAAAGGGATCATCAACGTGTAATTTTTCAAC
Organism: Candidatus Woesearchaeota archaeon; assembly: GCA_023265685.1. Classification (GTDB taxonomy): domain Archaea; phylum Nanobdellota; class Nanobdellia; order Woesearchaeales; family GW2011-AR9; genus JACPIK01. Next base: position 32,448 of record JAHFSP010000007.1, read on the forward strand.
ATCAAAACTCCCATCTCTAATCCGAATGAATTGAGGACTAGTCGAGAAAAAAGAACTATCTTTATCAGCAATAAAGCGAGTAGTACCGCGTGTCACATCAACAGGACCCTGAATTGTAACAGTACTCACAGGATTAACCTGAACCGGAACATGTCCCTCGCCGGTATGGCTAATCTCAATCACATTCCCTTCTAAAAGCAACACTCGATCCCCTGGTTGCAGCGCAAACCTATCCGAGCCATGAATAAATGAAGTTTCTTTATTCACATTCAATTCAAACCCATTAGGTAATGCATTCACGCTCGCTCCTTCTAAATTGTTATGCTCCACATCTAACCCTACCGACCCATGATGTAAAACCCCATCCTGAAATGTCGTTGACGCATCAAACGTCGCTGCACCTAAATTATATTTATCAACAAAATCTTGACGACCTTGATCACCTACAAGCGAGATAGAAGAGTCAGAATCACTTGAACCAATACTACTTCCATCTTCAAAAGAATTTTCTGCAACAACCACCAATATTACCATAAGTAGTAACATCACACCAGCAATCGCCATCATCCATCGCCGATTCATGAGTGCACCCCTAAAGAATCTTCAGAAATTTGTGCAGCAAACAAAAAAGTAAGAGGACGATAATCAATTAAAGAAGTGTTATCAGTGATTGTAATCAAATATGTACTATTATTATACAAATTATTCTTTAGGCTCTCAGAGCTATTATCAACAACCATATCCGTAAAATTAGATACAATATTATCAACAGGGGTAATAGTATACGTCACATTCTGATCCAATAAAGCAAGAGCGTCAAGCGTAGAATTATACGTTTCCAGCTGATGAACCAACAACGCCGCAGCACTGGTCATCGACTTAAGATGAACTGGAAAAGGATCGGGAGAAAAATCGGAGAGCAAAACTATTTTTTCATCTTCGCGTAACGCAAGCGGCCAATGAACATCGAACACCACTGCTTCATCGGCAATATGAGATGTAACATTAGGCGATGCCATAGACTCAATAAACAACCCCGCATACAACGCAGAATAATCCACAACAGAAGAAAAATTTGCCGGAGAATTAACTGTAGAATTTGGCAAACAACTCTCCACATTTTTACGCATCAGTGAATCAAGCGCATTTTGTGTATCTGCAACCGTGGGTTCAAATGCTGTTCCATCCACGAATAAAAAATTGCTATCCAGAAGTTCACCATCAAAATACGGCCCCACCAATCCATCATTCCCACCGTAATACCCTACCGTAATCAACGACCGCTCTGCTAAATCACCTACACACCGTTCAACTTGATCTTGAACAACTGCCGTATCATACGCAATACGCACCGCAGCACCATTCTCCACAGAACCATGAGAACGTAAAGAAGAGGCAGAATAAGAGCGTAACGACCACGCAAAAAAGACAACGCTCGCAACCAGCATCCCCACAATAATAAACACACTAACCTGGCCTTTCTTGTTAAGAACTCTCTTAACCACAACCCCTTTTCTCATAGAGTAGAGAAGAACACGTAAGTTTATAAAAATACCCTGATTTTATGCAACCATGATTCCTGGCGTAAATCCCCGACAAATGCAACAAATGATGAAAAAAATGGGTATCAATCAAGCAGAACTCACCGCAACCCAAGTCATCATCAAACTCGACAACGGTAAAGAACTCGTCTTTCCCGACCCTTCTGTTTCAAAGATTAATATGATGGGACAAGTCACCTATCAACTCACCGGCGAATCATTCGAACGAGATCCAACTCCTCCACCAACACTCTCCAATTCTATCTCCGAAGACGACATCAAAACCGTCATGCAACAAACCGGCGCATCGAAAGAAAAAGCACTTCAAGCCCTCAAAAACAACGACGGTGATCTTGCCAGTGCCATCATGGAACTCAGTAACAGTGAAGAATAAATCCTAAAAAAAGTACCTCAAAAAATAACCCTCCCTGTGACATCCCCTCACGAAACACTCTACCAACGCGCCCAAGAACAATACGTTATTGGTAACCATCTTCTCGATGTAACCTATCCTTTAGTTCACGACCCAAAACTCTTTCTAGGTATTGTAAACAACATTGTCAACTCTCTCAACGCTTGCGTAAGTGCAATACTTTCGTACGAAAAATACCACAACCTCATCGCTTCATACAATCTCTCCGCTCAAAATAACCTCAACGAAAAACTTTCTCTGCTTCAAACTCGCTCCCCCTCACGTAACAAAATTCCACAAAAAACTCTCCAACTCCTTCGAGACCTCCACGCCATTCTCGAACTCCACAAAAAAAGCCCCATCGAATTCTCACGTGCAGGAAAAATGGTCATCTGCAGTAAAGAATTCGACCTCAAAACCATCAGCCTAAACCAAATCGAAGAATACCTCTACGGAACCAAAGAACTTCTCGAAATTACCAACAAAATTCTTACCACACCTCGCACCACAATAAGTTAAAAACCACACCAGTCCTCTCAATTCGCCCATAACTAGCTTAAACCAAGAGAAAAGTATAAAAAGGACAGAACATTACTTCTCTACTTATCAGGGGTTACTGTCAGCTATGAATGAGTATTTATTAGAAGCACGTGAAGAATTAAAACGACTTGAACACATTATTTACGTAAGCCTCAAATATACTCGAACCGTCGACGTCATTCTCAATGCCCTTAATCGTATGGTCGGAACCTACGATCTCATCATTGAAGCCTTCCTTGAAAAAGCACGAGAGGAAGGCCGCATTGAAAATCTACCTAAAAGTCCTGCTCTGCGCGCCAAGAAAGCAGGAGAACTTTTTGAAAATGACACACAACTTCAAAAATACCTTCTCTTCTACACCTTTCTAAAAACCATTCTTAACCTTCCTCATCAAAAACGCGAAGAATACCGCCGCCACGTTAGTCTTGTTGTAACAATGGATAATTCCACTGCTGAAATCAAAATTGATAATCTTACCAACGCTGAAAAATATGTTCACGCTTTCTTAAACTACGCCTGGATTCAAGTTACCGGCAAACCTGAACACGGCGAAGATGAGTTCTGAGTTCAATTTGTAAGTACCCATACCATAATTCTTTCATCATCCTTCCTACCTCATTTCCAATATTATCTCAACACAATGTTTACCCCACAACAACCTTTTTATATTCCCCCTCTCTCCTCTTAAAATGGATCTTAAACAAATCGTTGACCGCAAATCCCTTCTTCAACATCCTTTTTATCGACTCTGGCTTGCCGGACGTCTACCTAAAGAAGCGCTTCAAAAATACACTCAACAATACTTTCAACTCGTCGATCACCTTCCACGTTTCATCAGCACCCTTCATTCTCACTGCAATAATGAATACACACGTAAAATTCTCTTAATCAACCTCATGGAAGAAGAATTAGGCGAAAATAATGGAGGAACTTCACACAGCCAACTCTGGCTTGATTTTGCCAGCGAAATTGGCGTTCAATCACAAGAAATCCAAACCACCACTCTACTTCCTCAAACCAAACAAGTCATTGAGCTCATCTATGCTTATTGTCATCATTCATTGGGTGAAGGCGCTGCGGCACTCTATGCCTATGAATCACAAGTGCCTCAAATCGCAGAAGAAAAACTTATCGCCCTTCAACAACATTACCACCTCAGCTCACCTAAAGCCTTACGCTTCTTTGAAGTTCACAAAACAGCAGACATTAAACATGGCAATGTCTGGAAACATTTCGCTCAGCAGACCACAAATTCCCTACCTGAAGAAAACGCCGCACGCGCTGTCTCCGAAGGTCTTTGGAAAATGTTTGATGCTATGTACGATGAATTTGTACCAGCTGACGTTAAAGCGATGTGTTGAAGATATTAATAACAAAACCATCAAGCGCCAAACACATTAACCAAACCTCCAAAACCTTATTAAACACCTTCTCCTTCACAAACTCATGACTAAATTTATTGCTCTCGTCTCCGGCAAAGGCGGCGTGGGAAAAACTACCACCACCATCTCGTTAGGTCAAGCTCTCCATAATCTCGGAAAAGACGTTATCGTTGTTGATGGCAACCTCGTAACACCAAACATTGCGACCCATCTTGGTATTCCTAATCCCCAATCAACTCTCAACAAATTTTTACGCAAAGAAAAAAGTCTTAAAGATATCATCCAAACCCACGAATCAGGCTTGCGCATCATTCCTTCTTCACCTTCATACACTGAATTTCAAAAAACCAACATCGGACAACTCAACAAACTATTCAACCAACTCGAAAATGTAGCCGATATCATCCTCATCGACGCGCCCAGTGGATTAGGTTACGACGTTGAACAAATTCTCAAAAACTGCGACGAAGCACTCATTATTGCCAATCCTACTCTCCCCTCGGTCATGGATGCACTCAAAACAGTACAGCTTGCTCAAGCTCATGAAAATACTATTACCGGAGTTATCCTCAACATGGTCCATAACGATCGTCATGAATTAAAACAACAACAAGTTGAAGAAATTCTTGGACACCAAGTCATTGCCAAAATTCCATTTCATAAAAAAGTACGACGAGCTCTTCATCAAGGCTCGCCTCTTCCAACCCTCTTTCCTCGTTGTAAACCTTCTCGAGAAATCAAAGTTGCTGCACAATACCTCTGCTTTGAGTCAAGAGAAGAGTAAAAGAGTAATCAAACAATGAATAATTAAATCATGATAAAACACAAAACTAAACTCTCGCTACGAGAAAAAGGCTGGAGTGCTCGTGAAATAATACGAGCAGAAGAGATCATCGCCCACGCTACTCAAAAAAATCTAGTTCTAAGTAAATTACTGTTCTGGAGCGCTTTAGTTCTTATCATTATTGCCAATGCCGCCGTAACAGCCGTGTTAGTGCCATTTTTTATTCTCTTTCCACCAAAAATACTCTACCCTCTTCTTGTATTCATCGGACTACTCATGGGACTCGTTTATAATTTTCTTCTTAATGATATGGCCCATATCCACACTATTCATCACATCTTCGCATTCATACTCATCCCCGCTATTGCTATTGTTAACGTTATCATTCTCAACCTTACTCTTATCCACTTTTATCCTCAACTCCAAAGTAATTACGACCCGCTGGTTCTAGGAGCCATCTTCGCAAGCGCGTTCCTCATACCCTACCTCATCAGCAGAATTCGCATGATTTTTCGAATCCAGAAAGCTGAAATACAATAGAGTCCTAATCAATTTCCAAAAAGTTTCATCAAACCCAAACCCATAAAAACTCTTCCCCTCACCCTCAACTCATGTCTGGTGCACTTATCTTCGACATGGATGGCGTCCTCATCAACTCTACACCCTATAGCTGGGAAGCCTTCCGACTCGTTCTTCAAGAAGAAGATATTCCATTCTCAACCAAAATTACGGACGTCAAAGGCTATTTAGGAATGGCTCTCCCCGAACTTGTCAAAGCTTGGAAAAGAGATTTTAACATCACTATTCCATACGACCTAAATACTCTCTCACAAAAAATTGGCAAAATTGAACTCCAGCTCTTCAAAAAACATATTCAACCTGACCCTCATCTCTCAGATTTACTTCAACAAGCAAAAAAATCAGATCTAAAATGTGCGGTCGCTACATCCAGCTTTCGTTGGCGTGCCGATAGCATCCTCAAACTTCTTAAAATTCATAAACACTTTGACACCATCATCAGCGCCGAAGACGTCATCAAACATAAACCCCATCCTGACGTCTTTCTCAAAGCCGCAACCAAACTCAACACTCTACCTCGCAACTGTCTCGTCTTTGAAGACGCTCTCTACGGCATCCAAGCTGCCCGACGCGCCAAAATGAAATGCATCGCCATGAAAACACCTTACTACACCCGAAAAGAATTAGGACAAGCCGATAGAATTATTCGAAACTTCTCTGAGATCAACGTTCCTAAGATAAAAACGCTATTCAACTAAGATTATCAACACGACAAGTACACAAACACAACCAGTAAAAAAGATAACAAAATCACACACAAAATCTTCTAACTTCCAATCCCCACTAACGCAACTCCTATAATAATCCCCACTAACCCCATCCATTTCCACCTATTCATCTTCTCTTTTAAAACTCCAACCGCAAGAGCTGTACTAAACAAATACACAAACGCAGAAACTGGGAACGCTACACTCAAAGGAGTGCCAGGTAAGGCTAGGATATACAACACAGCAGATAAGACATACAGAACAAGCCCAAACAAAACATACCAACTCTGCCATAACAAATACCACACATAGGTATTAGCTCCTTTTTTCAAACAATATGCAGCAACAGCAGCGATCGCTGAACCCGCTATTATTAATAACACCGCAGTCGTACTTATCACGAAACACTCACCTCACTGCGTGCACTTCCAATACCTAACAAAATAACCGAAATAATAATCATAGAAATTCCCACAATCTTCCAACCATTCAAAACATCAGCAGGAAACACAACAATAGACGCAACCGTCACCCAAATATATGACGTCGCAAGTAAAGGATGAACAAAACTCAAATCCCCGCTACGTAACGCCAGAATCATTAACAACGCTCCCATCCCATAAAACACAAACCCCACAAAGAGCCAAACATAATTCAACGGATCAGCACCCAATTTCCACAGAATCTGACCCAATGAAGTACATACTGTACACAACAATGTCAACACCAAAGCCATCGTTTGTCGCATAATCCAATACAATTCAAAAACCTTCAAAAGCCTTGTGGAACTGTAACCAGATCAACAATAACCAAAGAAATCAGTAACAAAAAGAACAAAATCAATAACGTAAAAAACACTTACTCATTAAGTAAAATTTCAATAATTGCCGCATACGCTGGACGTGCAATCAAAACGCCAAATGAGAGTCCTGCGATCGTTGTAAGAGCAAATCCCTTCAATAATCCCGCACCAGCACCTAATAACGGCAACATCCCTGAAAGAGTTGTACAATAGGCACCAAAGACAATGAGCATCGCATTCTTAATCCGCTGCATCCAGCTATTGGTCACTTCACGTCGCAATGTTTCATCAGTAATAATAACCAGATGATCAACTGCGGTTCCTGCAACAATAATAATTCCTGCAATTGCTGCTAAATCCAAGTTCCAACCAATAAACGCAGCAAATCCTAATAACAAAATAATTTCTGAAACCAAAGTAACTGACATCGGAAGAACAATCCGCCACTCACGATACCGAATAAGAATAACCACGATAACCGCCAAAATTGCCATAAGTGATGCAAAGATGACATTAGTGGTAAATTCTTTGCCCAATGAAGGAGAAATTGTATCTGCCTTTTCCACATTGAGTGTTACAGGTAAACTTCCAGTAATAATAACCGTCTGTAATTTTTTCATATTATCAAGCGTCATCGCAACCGCTTCTTCTTGTGTACGACCAGTACCAGAACCTGTAATTTGAATGCTAGTCACATCTCGGCCTTTCAAATCACCAGCAATACGCAATGAATCTACTTGTACATTATCTAAATACAATACTAAACTCTCATTAAGAAAACTCTGAGCCCCTTCACGAACCAGTGGAAGATCTCGAGTAATCGCTGCTTGACGCGCAGCCGCATCAGCACTCAACGTAATTCCAAAGAAGAATGAACATGCATAACCATCACCACTTCGAGCACAACCACGACGTGGGTCTATACCAGAACAATCTGCACTGCGACAAACGTATGTAATATCTTCTTTTCCACCTGAAAATACAACTTGATCTCCAATAGTTGCTTCAAACTTTCCCTGTTTTGCTAAAAGCTCTTTGACTTCTTGTTCAGTAACGCCAGCAATTTCAATAATGATAAATTTGTCTCCCCCAAGATCAGAAGCACTACGTATAACTACATCACTCAAACCATACACATTCAACCGCTCTTGAAGTGAACCAATAGTTGATTCTAAATCCTCATCAGAAATGACTCCTGCTGGCTTAAGAAGAACTCTCGTTCCTCCCTCCAGATCTAACCCTTTACGTAAATTAGTAGTAGGAGCATTCGCAATACGTAGACCTAAATCAGCAGTACCGCTACTCTCACTACCCCCAAGAATATCGTTATCAGTTGTATTACTCTGCGTTTCATTACTTCCATTACCCACAATTTTCACATTACCAACACTACCCACAACCAAAGTATAGGTCGCTTTATTAGTAGTAATACGAACCGTTGAATTAATCAGAAGATTTTGAGTGTGTGCAACATAATCTTCAACAGACAGAATTTTCGCACCATCAATCGAAGTTATTCGCTCATAAGATAACGGAGCAACATGCCCAGGAGGATTCTCAATACCGCCCAAAGCCGCAGATGACTCAGGAGTGACCGAACGAATACTTACACCTCGTTCGCCAAAAAAATGAGGTTGAATCGCAATTGCTGCAAAAAGTAAAAACACAATTAACATAATGACGCGCCAATTGGTAAAGAGTTTACGTGCCTTACTCATCGTGACCCCTGTGTTCCATGCACCTGAGACGAAGAATGTTTTTGGCCCCTTTTTGTATCTTGATGCTCTAAATAAAGACGTAGAAATGCAACATTTTGAATCCAGGTCATAATGACATCAACAACCAATCCAATAAGTAAAATCAGCATAATCTGTTTGATAATTTCACTTTGAACCAGGACATAGGTTGTAAGCACTGCAGCAAACGTGGCACAAATCATCGTCATCCCTGTTTGAATAGCACCATAGATTTTTTCCATAAGCTCACCAGTAGTGCGTTTAAGAACTCGATTAGTAAGAAGCATGTCCGTGTCAACAGAATATCCGATCAACATCAAAAATGCAGCAACACCAGCAGTACTCAATTTCTCACCAGTCAGATTAAATATAGCAAGAGTAACCACAATATCTGAAAAACCAGCAGCCACAACCGCAGCAGAAGGTATGCTATAACGAATGTAAAGAATAATTAACAAAACACCTAAAGCAATAGCCAGAATATCACCTATAACCCAACTTGAACCCCACCAAATGAGTGATCCCTCAACAATAGAAAGACCAACAACTTCAACTTTATGAGATACTTTATCACCAAAATAAAGAAAGACAATCATTCCCATAAGAACAAATGCAACAAGAAGGGATTTGAATGTTTGTTTGAAAAAACTCTTTCCTAAAGCTTCACCAACAATTTCAGCACTTAATTCTGAAGAAGCAATTCCAGTTTGTTGAGAAATAGTTGCAATCATGCCATCAATACTATTTTGATCTTGCAAATCCGAATCCAATGCCAGATGTGTCACAACGCCCGTTTTCGTCAATTGACGAACTGAAAATTCATGACCCGAAAATTGTGTTGAAAGTGCTAAGAGCAACGTGTCAGATTGAATTTGAGAATTATAAGGAATAAGGATAGTTGAACCACCTTTAAGACTAATCCCCTTACTCACTACATCTCCCGTTGTAGCATATTGATACCCTAATTGAACAAACGCCAAAACAACTAAGATAATAGGAATCAACATCAAAGTCTTATACTTAGTGTCGTAAACATGTTTCACTTTATCCAAAAATGATGGAGACATGGAAAACCTTTCACAGCAGTTTCTATTTAAAGGTTATGATAATCCAGAGGTTAGTTCCATGTGCCTAGTTCCATGAATCACAAAAGCCATACAACTTACTCGCAACCACCCTATACCACCCTATTCTTGGGAGTAATATTTCTACTAATTCCGATTATAATCTCAACTATCCTGATTCTCACGTAGAAACTTCAAGTGATTCTCCCGATACTGATCAAAATGATCTGAACATACCTGACGACCACCCCACGTTTTTGCTGCGCGAGTACTACAATGAGGCTCCTCGCATTCAATAAGTTCTGACTTCCCCTCACAGTAATGATCCTCAAACTGATCTGGCTTAAGAAAAAGTTGGGCAAAAAAACAATTACGAAGTTGAGCACGATCAAACGAGGACGCAAACGAAGAAGTAAACGTAAAAACTGCCTGCTTTGTTGAAATAAACGTCTCAACAGTAAGCGTCCCGCTACCCCACGCACAGAACACAACGTGACCTATCTTTACACGCGGCACAAATACACAACTCTCTAACGGTTTCTCCCCCATAACTCCAAGTAATTTTTTAATAAAAAGACCTAGCGTAAGTTGATCACCCAAGATATCTTTAGGACAGGAAGTAATGGTAACAGTATAATGTTTCAATGGAACTCTAACCTCTAACTACTCTAAAACAGGCATCCTATAAAATAGTTAGCTATATTCAGTACTATAACCATTCCCTTTCATTCTTCCTCATTCTCTCTCCACCTCCCCTACCCCTTCTCATTCTCCACTACTTGTCCTCATTTCTCTACCACCATTTTTACCACAATTACCACCATAGTCTTCCACCATATCCTACTTCACAACAAAATTTATAAAACACAAGTAAGTCCGATACCTATGCACAAACCCGACCAAACACCTAATCAAGCCCAACCTGCGTATGTATTTGTATCTGGCGGTGTCATCTCAGGCATTGGTAAAGGTGTATGTGCAGCATCACTTGCTCTTCTTCTTAAAAAACGAGGATTTCACGTTAGTAGTATAAAATGTGAAAACTACCTTAACGTTGATTCTGGAACAATTAACCCTATTGAACATGGTGATCCTTTTCTCTGCGACGACGGCCTTGAAGCAGACATGGACTTAGGAACCTATGAACGTTTCTTAGGAGATGAAATGGGTCATGCCAATTTCACCACCATGGGCCAAATCTATAAAACCGTTATCGATCGAGAACGCTCCATGGGATACGACGGAGAAGACGTAGAAGCAATTCCCCATGTTTCAGACGAAATTATTCGACGTATCAAAGAAGCAGGTGTTAACAAAGACATCGTCATCGTTGAACTTGGTGGTACTGCCGGCGAATACCAAAACATGCTCTACTACGAAGCCTGCCGTATCATGAAAGTCACCATGCCCCGAAAAGTCATCAACGTTCATGTATCATATCTTCCTCTTCCCCACCATCTTGGCGAACCAAAAACCAAACCTACACAAATGTCAGTCACCACATTAATGAGTATGGGAATTCACCCTGAGTTCCTCGTCTTACGCGGTGAAGTCGGCCTTGATCAACGTCGCCGCTATATTCTAGGATTACGCACGAGTATTCCTGGTGAAAACGTCATGGTCGCACCAGACGTCGAAACCATTTATGAGGTTCCACTTCTCTTTGCACAGCAAGAGTTCGATACCAAAATTCTCCAACAGCTTGATCTGCCGCTTCACACTCAAGACCTTACCGACTGGCAAGCCCTTGTTGATAACATCAAAAGTAAAAAAGAAAAAGAGATCACCATCGCCGTTGCCGGAAAATATCTCAGCAAAAATAAGGGAGATTTTGAACTTGTAGATGTCTACAACTCATTAATCGAATCAATTAAACACGCCAGTTGGAACACCAAAGTCCAAATCAAAATTAAATTCGTCAGCACCCTTGAAATTGAAGAAAAAGGTGCCGAACCTCTCCTCAATGATGTGGATGCAATTATCGTTCCTATCGGGTGGGGCAAACGCGGCGCTGAAGGAAAAATTCAAGCCATTCAATATGCACGTGAACACAAAGTTCCTTACCTTGGCCTATGTTACGGCATGCAACTTGCCTCCATTGAATTTGCTCGCAATGTAGTTGGACTTAAAGATGCAGATACAGAAGAAAACGCACCACACACCCAACACAAAATTATCCATAGTATTCCCTTCAACCCCAAATACCAAACTATTAAAGGTGAAGGCACCTCCATGCGTCTTGGCGCATTTGATTGTGTTCTCAAAGAAGGAACTCTCGCCCATCACATTTACGAAAAACATCATGCCTGGAAGAAAAATGCGGAGGGAGTTCTACAAAATGGTCTCATTTCCGAACGACACCGACACCGCTACGAATTCAACAACGAATACCGTAAAATTCTCGAAGCAAAAGGTTTTGTCATTTCCGGAACTTCACCTGATGACTTCTTCGTAGAAATTATTGAACTTCCAAAATCTATGCATCCGTATTTTATTGCAACACAACCTCATCCTGAGTACAAATCACAACCCCTCAAACCCCATCCCCTTTTTATAGAATTAGTAAACGCCGCAGTGGACTTTAAAGAAAGAAAATAAAATAGAATGTAAAGAAAGGTAAACAACATGGGATTATTTTCACGACCATCAATTGACGATATCGTCGCACGCGTAACCAGCCAAGACATCGACATCTCACTTTCCCGTCAATACCTGTTTGGTGTATTTCGAGTACAAGGATTCACGGGAGACTATTCACAAAACTTTGGCCTTCCATGGAGAACTCAATTACCTGAGTATCTATATCGATTCCTAAAAGTTGACGGACAAGCAAATGATAGAGACTGGAGTGTTCATAATCCCACTATGATAAGCGCAGAAATCCTCGCAGCAGGAACAGTCTGGACAGGAATGTTTAAAGTTGCTACATTTGACGCATTGCCCTATCATTTTTCCACAGCTCTTGTGTCAGAATTACAAAGAGAGGGACCTCCAAAATGGGGATTTGGCCATAAACTTGAATATGAACCTTCAGCAATTGGCAACGGAGTGTATCAACTCGCAACAGAATACCAACGGCGTAGAGTATTAAAAGATCTATTCTCGCCTTCCAACTCACCTACCACCCCTTGGGAACGCTTAGGACGCGAAGAAGAATTATATCAAGCAGTAGCCAAAAAAGTTATCGACAAAATTCAAGACCAACTTTTAACCCAAGAACGAGCACGCCAAGTTGCAACAGGAGAACTCAATGGAACTGACCATCCCAAAAACGCCTATCAAGCAACTCAATCAAAATTAAATAGCTTCCTCGAAAGACAACAAGACCTCTACACGCAAGAGCTTAACACACTTCTCAAAGAAAAAGGACTGCGTGCCAAAATGCTACCTAAAGTCGCCTATGAAGAGATAGAACTCCCAAAAAATTTATAAACCATAACTTATATATTATAGTTTATATGTCAACAACTATCCAAGTTCAAAACGACACTCTTGAATTTCTCAAAGAATTACGAGAACAGTACGAAGTATCTTCCTATGATGCCCTTCTAAAAATACTAATCGCAAAAGCAAAAAAACCCTCTCAATCTCTATGGGGACGTGGAGGAAAGATGAAGATAAAAGAAATTCTAGAAGGATTAAGAGAGAAAAATGACCGATATTAAATGTATTGATTCATCTGTATGGCTCTCATACTATGAAGGACAATCTCACCAAGCCAAAGAGATTATTGACCATGAATCACTTCTCCTAACACCTAGCTTATGCTTATTTGAAGTCACCAAGAAATTATTAAAGTCAGGAAGAAATCCAGAAGAGTTAATTCGGTTCATTCACACAAGAAGCAAAATTATATCCATTAATGCACACATCGCACAGAAAGCTGCCACCATATCTATACAGAATAAGTTAGGGGCAGCAGATGCATTAATTTACACTGTTGCCCAAATACATAGAGCAGAATTAATTTCAGCAGATAATGATTTTCGTGGTTTACCTAATACAATAATTCTTCCCTAAAAAACCTCACCCTCAACAACATTTATAAACGTCTTTTGTCTCTATCTGGTTGTGGAATTTATCCAAGCACAAGGGGTGTCGAAAGAGTACGCCAAGAAAGCCGTATTACGTGATGTCAATCTCCAAATTGAAGAAGGTGATATGCTTGGGATTATCGGCCAATCCGGTAGCGGCAAAACCACGCTACTCAACATTCTCTCCGGGTTTGTAGAACCCACGAATGGTCAAGTTGTCTATTATTCCAAAGTTGATCAAAGACCCAAAGACCTCCATGGAAACTTCTCCAAAATCAAACAGCATATTGGGTTCACACCACAACACTCCTCAATCTATCCAAAATTAAGTGTTAAAGAAAACATCCTTCACTTTGGTCAACTCTATAATATTCCTAAAGACACCCTCATTGCCAACGCCAAAGCCTTGCTCCAATTCACCGGACTCTATAACGACAAAGAAAAATTAGCTGAACAACTCTCTGGAGGTATGCGTAAACGTCTTGACATTTCCTGTAGCTTGATCCATAAACCTAAGCTTCTGTTTCTCGACGAACCTACCGCCAACCTTGATCCAGTTATGGAAAAAGAAGTTCTCCGACTTATACAAGAAGTAAATAAACAAGGCGTTACTGTAATTATCGCATCACATCATCTTGAAAATATCGAAAACACCTGTAACAAACTTGCCATTATCAAAGAGGGCAAAGTACAATCCTATGGAGATATTGATGATGTACGCAAACCTTTCCTCAAACAAAATTTGACAATCAATATCAAAACCGGCAAAGACAAAGAGAAAATAATTGCTCTGGTCAAAAAATTACCCGTATCCAAAATTGTCGATCAAGGCAACCAACTCGTACTCTATCCTTCCGACGATGAGAAAGCTCTTGCCCAACTCATTACCCGCATCAAAGAAGAAGGCCTTAGCATGAGCGATGTAGATATTCATAAACCTAGTTTGCGTGATATTTTCACCAAATTAACTCAATAAAAAAAAGAGACGATAAAACCATGAACACCCTTTGGCTGCTCACTAAAAAGAATTTGCAGATATTAATTCGCGCAAAGAGTTCTGCACTCATCGTCATCTTTGCTCCTCTTCTACTCATCCTTCTTCTTGGTCTATCCTACAATACCCATGAACAGTACGCCCTACGCATAGGGGTATCGGCACCTTCCTTAACCAACGACGTTCTCGCATTCACTAATCTTCTTGAAGAACAAAATTTTACCGTCATCAAATATGAACAAGGTGTTGACCCCTGTCTTCTCGACATCAAAAGTGGGTATGTCCATACCTGCATTGAACTACCAACATCACTTACTATCGAAGACAATAACCCTAAAGAGATTATATTTCATATTGATCCAACACGTATCAATCTCGTCTGGATGATTCAGCAAAGCGTTGGATCAAAATTTTCTTTACGTGAACAAGAAGTTTCGCAACAACTTACTCAATCAATCCTTGATCGTATCAACCAGTCATCAACAAGTCTCATGCAAGAATCTACTCAAATTAACCTATTAAAAGATAAAACAACCAGTGCCTCATCAAGTGCCCAACACGCCCAACAAAGCCTTAAAACTCTTGATTTAACGTTCACGCCACCGGCCCATGATCTTCAAGTAATTGATAACACCAAAGCTCAACTTGTTGCCAGCGCTTCAGCCATTGCCCAGGCATCAACTGAAGTTACAAAATTCAATCTTACAGGAGCCCAAAGAATTAAAATTAATACTCTTCTTACTGAGGCAAATACTGCAGTAAACACCAGTATCGACCTCAT
Organism: Candidatus Woesearchaeota archaeon; assembly: GCA_023265685.1. Taxonomy (GTDB): domain Archaea; phylum Nanobdellota; class Nanobdellia; order Woesearchaeales; family GW2011-AR9; genus JACPIK01. Next base: position 47,804 of record JAHFSP010000007.1, read on the forward strand.
TGACGGTAGTCAAACCTCAACAATTCGTGGACTCATCGAAATCTTTCAACAAGATCTTGCTAACGCCACTCAAAAAATGAATAGTGCCTCGCTCAAAGTCCAAGATTCAGCATCCACATTAGATGACACCAAAACCTCAATTCAAGAAACTACCGACTCTTTACAAACAGTCGTAGGGGATCTTGATAAAATTCAACAAGTATTAAATTCAGGAAAAGTAACTCAGGCCAACACGATTGCCGCGCCACTACGAACTCGCATTGAACCAATAAGTTCGCAAGGCACCTATCTTAATTCTCTTTTTCCCTCTATTTTAATTCTTGTCGTGATGTTTAGCTCCCTTGCTCTTGGCACAACGTTGGTCATGATCGAAAAAAACAGCCCTGCATTTATGCGTAACTTTTTCTTACCAGTACATAAAGTAACATTCATTACTTCAATTTATTTTACCAACCTTATCCTCAATATTATTCAAATCGCCATAATCCTAGGTATTGCTCTCTTCTTCCTCACAGACTCTTACGCTGCGTTCCCAGCAGTTGCACTTATTCTCTTCATCACAGGATCAGTATTCACCTTTGTGGGGATGATCATCGGCTATATGTTTAATTCAGAAGAAACCGCAATTCTTGCCTCCATTTCAATGGGCAGTTTATCACTCTTTGTCTCCGGCATCCTATTACCCATTGAAGCTCTTAGTAGCACCGTACGTAGCATTGTCTCACTTAACCCCTTTGTGATTGCTGAAAAGCTCCTCCGAGAAATTTTTATTTTTAGTAGCCCTTTAAGTTCAATCTGGTTTGATCTAGTGATCCTTATTAGTTATGCCCTATTACTCTTTCTTGTAATTCTTCTCATTGAATCATTCTTTCATCAGCATTTAGTTGACCGCTTCATGCGTCACCACCATCCTAAACACAAAGAAGGCGAGAAAAAATAAACAAGTATGAAAAAACTCATCATCATCACCGGCACTCCTGCAACCGGCAAATCAACACTTGCCAAACGTTTTGAAAAACAAGGATTCTTTAGGCTTGATATTCACCCACATTACAAAGAGATTTCCACAGGATATGATCACTCCAAGCGTTGTTACATTATCGATCCTAAGAAATTCGAAGCACTGGTTAAAAAAACAACAAACAAACACAAAAAAGTCGTCATTGACTCCCATATTTCTCATCTTCTCTCACCCAAAATCGTGGATCTATGTATTGTTACTACCTGTCCCAATCTCAAAATCCTCAAACGACGCCTCGAACAACGCGGCTACCACAAAGCCAAAGTTGCTGAAAATCTTGAATGTGAAATTTTCCAAGTCTGTTTACACGAAGCACAAGAACGAGGACACAAAATAAAAAACGTAGAAAATCCGAAAACAGACTCTATTGCTCAGTTTCAAACCTAAGTTCAAAAAGATTTTTAACTTCTCGATCCAAAGGGCCATTAATTATTTTCAAAATTCTTTCCAAAAAAGATTGAATTTTGATGTAAGGACTATCCCCCCATTCAGTACGAAACTCTAAACCATTCAAACATAAAAGAGGAACCAGTCTATCACTAAGATCAGAACCGTTGTGTCCAGGTAGTTGTGCATTTTGATTACCCAGATGATACGCACCAAAAGGTTTAAACCCCAAAATTGGATTGTCATTTCGCGTCGGTCTCGCCAAATAACCCCACGACGCTAAATTTTGAAAATGATCACGCTCAAAAATAAAAAAACCATGAGGTAACGCAGTAGATTTATTTTTCATCATAACCTCTTCTTCACCTAGATTAAAAGCCCAACATTCACCAGGTTTTCGCCAAGATAAATCAAGTGGAGCAAGAGGACTATGAAGCCAATATTCAATCTCACAAAAAGCCAGAACTCCTGTTTGATACAATCCGGTACTCAACCGAATCGTCGCAGCACGATAACCCTCTGTAATAGTTCGTTGAACTGAACTTACAGAAAGAACATCACCGTACCGAGTCGTAAAAGTAGAGAAATGATTTGATTTTGGATTAAACAAATACTCACCGCCAAATACTTTGCACTGTGAGAAATTTTCAAACCCAGCAACAAATAAACTATCCATCATCTCTCGTGGATCCTGTTTGGTAGTTTGCGCACCAAGATCATAAAAAAAATCTCCAATATTCCTACCATCTGCATTAAATTGCATTGAGCGCGGTGTAACAATTCTTTCACCATTACCATCTTGAGCAACCACATAGGTAATCCCACCTTGAGTTTTATAACTCATGAGGTTCACTTTTCTACCACCAGCAATTTCAATAAGCTTTGAAGGATCACGCTCTGCTGTATTTCGTAGTTCACGATAATTTAATTGATCTGGATAAACATAAAGCTCTCTTCCACAAGAAATAGGACCACCCTCCCCAAAAGTGAGAACTTTTTCAACCAGAGAGACCATACCTGAGAAAACAGTCATTTCCTTTAAAAAATGTCCCTTCTTTACTCCCTTTGAAGAGTAACCAGTGAATGAATCCTCCTATCCTTAAACTTTCCCACAAACCTTATAAAACCACTTTAAAACTAACATCTCATGGCCATTACTGCCCAAGATAAACTCAAAGTCAAAAGACTTCTAAGAGAACTCAAAGAGTGTCGTACCCCTCACACCGAACTCGTTTCAGTTTATATTCCAGCAGGCTATGAGCTATCAAAAATCATCCAACATCTTAACGAAGAAGCAGGCACTGCCTCCAACATCAAATCCGCATCGACTCGTAAAAATGTCCAAGGCGCGTTAGAAAAGATGATCCAACACCTGCGCCAATACACTAAAACTCCCGAACATGGTCTTGCTGCATTTAGCGGCAACATTGCGGCAGCTGAAGGAAAAAATGATTTTCGTTCGTGGGCCATTGAACCGCCCATGCCCCTTAATACTCGTATTTATCGTTGCGATAAAATGTTTGTTACCGATATTCTCGAAGAAATGCTCCTGGATCATCATGTATACGGCCTCGTCGTTTTAGACAACCGCGACGCCACATTAGCCCTTCTCAAAGGAAAAACATTCACCATTGTCCAAAAAACCCACTCCGAAGTTCCGGGGAAAATGAGAGCAGGAGGACAATCAGCACATCGCTTCGATCAGAATCGTAAAAACGCCATTGTCCAGCATTACAAAAAAATCTGTGAATACATGAAAGAACAATTTCTTTCTTTAGGTACCAATCTTAAAGGTATCATCATCGGAGGACCAGGCGTCACTATCAATGATTTTATGAATCATGAATATCTCACCGGAGACCTCCAACGAAAAGTCCTTGGAACCAAAGACCTTGCCTACACAGATGAATTTGGTCTCCAAGAATTACTTGACAAATGCGACGACTTGCTTAGTGAAGAAGCTATCGCTGAAGAGAAAAAATCCATGAATCAGTTTTTTATGATGTTTCGAGAGAATCCCAATAAAATTACCTACGGAGAAAAAGAAACATTGCATGCGTTAGAGATGAATGCAGTAGATGTTCTTTTACTCTCCGAAGCACTCCCTGAAGAGATGGTTTTTAGTCTAAGTGAAAAAGCTGAACTCGGTGGGACAATTGTCAAAGTAATTTCTACCGAAACCCGCGAAGGCGTTCAACTCCGAGATCTTGGTGGCATCGCTGCAATTCTTCGATTCGAAATAAGCCGTTAAATCTTGTACAAAATTATATAAAATATCTTCCTTTCTCATCCATCATGGACAACTACCTTCTCCTCCCCTACAACAAGGAACTCGAAGACAAAAGTAAAGAACTAGGATTCACTCAGACGTACTTCCTTGAAAAAGATCTTGTCCTAAGCTCTGCAACGACCCCGAAAGAACTTCTCACCCAATCTCAAAAAGCCCACAACGCCAAGAAAAAACTTATCTACATCCCTACAAGTCCCGATATGCTTCGCTTCGCCATCGAAAAAGCACCTGTTGATATCATCCTCAATAGCGAAAAAATCTATCCCAACGACAGCCTCCATTACCCTAAAGCAGGTTTAGATCAAGTTCTCGGACCACTTGCCAATAAAAAAAACAAAACCATTGCCTTCTCCTTCTCACACATCCTTAACACTACCCAACGACCTAAACTTCTTACCAGAATGGCATTTAACGTCAAAATCTGTAAAAAATATCAAGTTCCCTTAATCTGGAGCACCTTTGCCCAATCCCCTTCAGACCTACGCAGTGCCAAAGACCTCCAGGCTTTCTGGGAATTCATCACAACTCAGATCATATAAACAACATTAACACTTGCTTCTATCTTTTCATAGATTCTCTTAGTCGCTACATTTATAAAAGAATAACCCCTCACTTTCCTCTAGATGTTCAAAAAAAGAGGGTTCGTTTGGATAGTACTAGTTTTGACTTTGATTATTTCTGTTATCGCATCATTACCCATTGAAGACGATAGTTCTTTGGAAAATAAATACGGTGGGGACAGTGCCAATCTAAATTTCCAATACACCTATGCCCTAGGCATAGGGGGGATTAATGATAATGCTTGTGTTGAAAAAGATGGTGCACAATTTGGAATTTTAAATAATATCAAAGAAGGAAATACTCTTAGTGTTAATTATCCAGAACATGGTGGAAAGCAGGAAGGGGATGATAATTTATTATTTGGCGATACCAGAGTCTATAGAAGAAATAGTATCTGTAAATTTAGCAAATTACCCCTGCCCAATGAAGGTTGTTATTTCTTTGCATCTGAGTACGATTGGAAAAGCGGAGGATCTATAGGTAATGAGTTTAAAGATAACTGTATGGGGTGGGTAATTCCCATAGGAAAAACAATTGATGGGTCATCATCAACTGCAAACGCAAAATTTTTCAAAGATGAAGATCCAAGTGTAGCAACAACAGCAAGTTTTGTAAGAGTCTTGCCCAATAGCAATCAGTATGTAGACGCTGGTGAGCTATTAGATAAGACAGGAGTTGGACCATCATGTCTCCTTGAAAAATATCCTATAAGCACAAGTTCGCAAGAAAAAGCGTTTGGTTGCTTTCCAAATCAAAAAAACGAAGACGTTTGGTTCATTTGTGATAAAGACCATCTCAGCCTAAACGGAGGTAATTTCTTTCCTTTCATTCAAAAGATGAAGGTTAATCAAAACGGAGAGAATGAACCGACAGGAGAAATTGAACTTAGTGATAAATCTACAGCAACGCATGGTTGGTTTTGTGAACAAAATGGAGGAAATTATGAATGGGTCCAAAAAGCACTAACCTGCGCAGAAAGTGGGAATTGTGATCAAAACAAAGAACAGTGTACTATCGGAGAAAGCGTTTTAGGAGGGAGCTCATTCTCCTGGCTCGACGACGTCAACCCTCTCGACAACCAACCCATCAACTGCTGTGGTGACGACGGACCAGAGGATCTCGGTCTAATCGCCAATGTCGGACAAGGTCCCCAGGCCACACAAAGTATCTGCATCAACAAAAAAATGGCAGGAACAGCAGGAGGAATAGACGCTCTCTTTGCAGGAGAAGGAGGTAGAGCAGGAGCACCTGAAGACCAAATCTGCTCAGGAGATTGGTGTTGGGTCCACGCCAGCCCTACTGCCAAATTCAACATCATCACAATTCGAAAACCCGGCGAACAACCCTACGACGTTGTCTCCAACGCAAAAAGTTTTGTTATGTGTGACGCACAACTACCAGAAGTAGGCGAAACCGATCCAATCGATGCAAACAAAGCAGCCTCTTTTTTATGTTACAAAGAAGGCGACCACTACAGTTGGGCTCAATGTACCAACGAACAAAATAATGATAACACCAACGGAATGAAAAAAAGAGTCACCGGAGAAGGAGCATACGCTATTCAACTCACGCCTCAGCCCGAAATTGGAGGTGCCTCATTTAATACTATTTCCAATGACGCAACAGATACACCATACCAACTATTTTATGGAAAAGACCCCCAACCACTTGACTTCCAAGGATACAACATACTTGACTTTTATGTAGAATTTACTCCCGATACACCAACCCCCATTCCCAAAAGTGCGCAAATTATTCTCACCATCTCCGGAACACACGGCACCTATGTCAATGAAAACATCCTTCCCTAC
>JAHFSP010000049.1 GCA_023265685.1 Candidatus Woesearchaeota archaeon
ATGGGGTCGGTTGGTCACATCACTTTAGAAGCAGCGAAAGAATATGTGAAGACCCATCATGCCAAAGCTGCTGCTTCCCGCACCGTAGAATCCCCACCATTTATGGTTGGGGAGGTTCAAATACTCATTTGATTTTGCTTCTCTTCGTGGAAAATTATCCTCTTGTTTTTGATCCAGAAATAGCAAAACAACTCGAGAAGGTTGCGAGGGATATGCAGATTAAAACTATTCTTACTAAAATGTTTGATAGAATTGAAGAGAATGGTTCCAATGCAGGAAAACTCATTGATCCAACGTTATTTTTATACAAATTGAAGAACAAACATCCCCCTTTACGGTTGTATTTTAAACACAAACTTGATACGAACGAGATTTATCTTTTTAGTTTTGAGATGAAAACCAGTGAACAAAAGCAAAGAGAATCAATCGAGCGGATTCGTTTTAAGAGCCGTCACTTATTTTAGAAACCAAGATCTTTTCTGGTTAATTTTTTTCCTTGAGAGATATTTAATTCAAATTCTAGGAGACGTTTGTAAAGATCACTTTTTCTTAAGGTTGCTAACTCGTGTTTCATTTCTTCATATTCTCCACGAGAGATGGTTACTGTTTCCATTAGGGGTGTTAATATGTTTGTTCTTTAAATAATTTACTTGCTTTTCAACCTGCTTGGTAGAAATCTTTAAATATGGTGTTTCTTTCATTTGGACTCATTAGAGGTGTTTAGATGCGTAAACTGGCTGGTATTGCTGTTTTATTAGTGGTAATTTCTGTGCTAATGGCAGGCTCCGTTAGTGCGTTTACTTTATTTGGTGATGATACTAATTGTAGTGGTACCTTCTGTTTTTTTGCTCCTAGTCCTTCTTCTGGTTCTTCAGGAGGAGCTGGACCTTCTCCGACACCTGTTGCTGCACCTGCAGTTGTGCCTGGCGTGGTTGCTGGTGCAGGTGGTTTTCAAGGTTTTCTGCAAATGAATTGGCTTGTTGAGGTAGGGTTGATTGATACGCCTCTTCCTGCGGTGATGGGGTTTGTTATCCTCTTAGTTTTGCTTGTTTTAGGAATGGCAGCGTATGGTATTGCCAATAAATTTGGGATTCCTAATGGGTATTGTGCTTTAATTGCATTCTTTGTTGTTGCGTTGAGTTTTGCGTTGATGCCACGAGCGATTGTATTTGTGGCTGCTGCTGAATATACAACTCTTTTCTCGGTGATTCTTATTGGTCTTCCTATTGCTTTATTGGGGGTCTTGTTTTGGGTATCGGAACCGTATCCGTGGGCACGCTTTTTTGTGATGCTTTTGATTATGATGATGTGGTATCAGTCTCGTAGTGTGTTTGCCGTTCCTAATGCTGCGGGGGTTGCAGTGCCTGCCATAAGTGGAACTCAATTTTCTACTGCAACGTATGATACGATTCGTACGACGATGTTTTCTGGATGGATTATGACTATTATGTGGTTTATTTTGATTTGGACGTTTTTATCGGCGATTAGTTCTCATGCGTCGACGGGTGTGAATGCGGATAGTGGTTCATTGATGGATAAATTACGTAGATTTAGGGAAGGATTTGGCAATGCGACTCGGGGACAACGTGATGCTGCAACTGTTGCGGCTACTGGACATGCTACTCCTGCTCAGCAAGCTGCTGCTGCACAAGCTGTTGCACAGGTGTCTGAGCGTGATGCGAAGAAGATTCATCAAGATGCTGGGAATGAGAGATCAACGTTGTTGCAGGAGTATGTGGATGAGAAACAAGAGGTAGAATTGTTGTCAGATTTAGAAGAGTGTTATAATAAGGCTACTGCTATTATAGGTGTTCAATACGAAAATGTTATGACTAATATAGGTGCTTTTCAGTTTGATAAAATTGATACTGTACTTGCTCAATACGAACAAGTTTTAGGAGAGGTTACTTCTCGGCTTGATGAGGTTCTGATTGTCACCAGACGTCAAGAAAGAACGGGAACAAAATTGATTGCAGATCTGAAGGGACATCTTCCTGCAAATGAAATAGGAGAGTTGCTAGTCCCTGAGAAACGTCTTCTTAAAGAACATGAGACTGTTAAAGATAAAGTTAATACTATTGCTTTGGAGTATAAAAAGGTAAAAAAATCTCAGGGCATACTCCAAACACTTATTGAAACTAGGGTTGACAATACGGATCCAAATCAAAAAACTAAGTTCATCGGACAACTACGTTTAAATGTAGGGCTGATTTCACAGTATTTCAACTACAAAAATGCTTCGCCTGAGATTTTAGATGCTCTTAAAGAGGCTAAAAAAGCGCAAGATCAAGCTTATGTGCAATGTCAGGCGTTAGTTGCCAAATTCAAAGGGTATTGGGAAGCTCGTGTACCTGCTGCGACGGCTCCGGCTGGTGGACGTGGGCGTACGTAGGCGTACGTAGAGGTTATTTTTGGTTTAAGAATTTGATATTTTTTCTTGGTGAAGGTGATGACTTTAGTGTCTATTGTGTTTATTTTAGTAAATATCTGTTTACGTAGGTTAATATTCTCGTGCTTTGTTTTGACTATCTTACCCTAGAATAGTTTTTTACGTTCACTAAACCTTTAAATACTTTCAAGGTTTAATTATGCCTACTTTAAAGGGGATTCAATGAAAAAAATAGGTGTTTTACAGAGTGCACTTTTGGTTGTTCTGAGTGTCTTACTTCTGTCTTCTTTTGTTGATGCGGCTATTCCTGCGTATGTGGGTAGCGATGCTACCAGTAATTTTCTTTCGTTGAGTTGGTTATCGGATGTGGGGTTGTTAGAAGCGCCGGTTGCTGCTCCTGTAGGTTTTTTGGTTCTCTTAGTTTTAGGAATTATGGGTGTGGCTGCGTATGGTTTGTGTGAACGTGGATTGAAAATTCCTGCTGGCTATGCGTTTATCATTGCATTTGCGGTTGTGGGGTTGAGTTGGGTGTTGATGCCAATAGGTATTCTTACAACTGCGGCAGCGGAGTACGTAACATTATTTTCTGCGGTGTTGATTGGTTTGCCATTTGGGCTTTTGTTTATGGCTTACTGGTTTTTTAGTGAACATCCTTGGGTTCGCGCGGTTATTATGATCTTGATTGCAGCTATGTGGTTTTATGGCCATAATGGAATTGGTGTTGCAGAGGATAGTGAGGTGAAGACATTCTTAGAAGGGACTCTATTTTCATGGACGGCGGGAATTGGGTTTATCGGTTTTGCGTTGTATAGTGTTTTTTCTGCTGTTAGCTCTCATGCAAAAGGTGGAGTGAATGAGAATAGGAGTCTTGCGGGTGGAGCCGCGAAGCTTGGAGAAGGATGGAAAGGATTTTTAGGTAAAAAAGATGCAGGGGCTCGAGCTGCAGTTGCTGGAGCGTCTAAAAAAGAAGTTGAAGAGGTTGAGGAGGAAGAGGAAGAAATTGAGGAAGAGGAGGAAGCGGAAGAGAAGAGTCTTTTGGATTTGTATATTGAAGAAACCAAAGAGACGGAGTTTCTTAAGAAGATTGATGGACTTCTTTCTGAGGAGGTATTGGACAAGGTGTTTGTTCCTACTTTGAGAGGGGTCC
>JAHFSP010000035.1 GCA_023265685.1 Candidatus Woesearchaeota archaeon
TTGTTGTTGAATCGTGTGACTGGTGTTTTAGAGTGTCAACGTCCGGCTCCTGCAGTTTTATCTTGTCAAAATGTTCCTGTCAATGCTGTTGCCTGTGCTGGCGATGATACTGGTTTGACAGTTCAGTCGGCTCGCACTGCGGTTCTTGTAGCCGGTGTTAATGCGTGTACTGCTCGTAAATGTGAGTATACGTGTAATGCTGGGTTTGTTAATGTCAATGGAGGGTGTGTGGCTCAACCGTTTTGTCGATATCTACTTAATGGGTTTGGCGTTGAAACAGAACAGGGAATATTTAGGAGTTCCTGCGTTCAAGGCATGAAGACTTATGAAAGATGCAATTTTCAAGATATGCATATCACGGGTAACCCAGAAGTCTGCTGGGGTAATCTAGGTTGTACTGAAGATGGTATTAATTGTTGCAGCCTATCTTCTCGTTTTGGTATTACCTCCTATTGTAGCCAAGATCAAATTATCATAGAGAATGTCCCTACAAGCTGTGGAATTAAGACTTCCCAAGCAAGTTGTAATGGCGTGGGAATGAATGTTTCCTTGGCTTTGTTACCATACGGAACTACGAGCCCTTTTGTAATAAGAGAGACCACCTTTACTTGTACAGCTCAGGCTGTTGTGGCAACATGTGGTCAGTGTGGTGCGCCTCTATGTGTAAACTCAACAGGGGGTCTTGTTGTAGGAAACCTTAGTGTAGCTGGTGATCCTAGGTGTTGGCCAGGGGTAAATAGAGAAGCAACAAATACAAATGGACAAACAGTAACTGGTCCAGGATGCCCATAACTCGTTTGGTTTTTTGATTTTTTGTTTCTTTCTTCTTCTTTCTTTTCCATTCTCATAATCTTTATAATCTTGGCTGGTTCTTATCTGTTTATGAAAGTCACGACTGGTTCATTGTTCATTGATCGTTTTCTTGCTGGCGGCTATGATTCGGATGTGGTCACGACTGTGTATGGTCCATCGGGTTCCGGCAAGACTAATTTGTGTTTGCTTGCAGGTGTGGCTGCGGCAAGTGCCGGTAAACAAGTGCTGTTTATGGACACAGAAGGAGGAATTGCGGTTGAGCGAATTATCCAGATTAATCCTGATGTGGAAACTATTTTACCACGTATTTTCTTTTTTCATCCGATGACGTTTGCAGAACAGCGGGAGATGTTTGATCGGTTACGTGATTTGATTACGCCGTCGGTGGGTCTTATTATTGTTGATTCTATTTCGATGTTGTATCGTTTGGAGTTAGGGAAGAGTGAGGAAGTGTATGAGGTTAATTCAGCGTTGGGAAAACAGATTGCTTTGTTGGTGGAGATTGCGCGGCGTAAGAATGTACCTGTATTGATTACAACTCAAGTGTATAGTGATTTTGATAATCGTGATAAAGTGAAGATGGTGGGTGGCGATTTATTGCGGTATGGGTCGAAATGTTTGTTGGAAGTGCAGAAGTTGGCCAATTGTCGTTCGTTAATTTTGCGTAAGCATCGGGCGTTACCTGAGGGAAGAGAAGTCTTGTTTAAGATTGTGGAAAAAGGTGTGGAAGAGGTTTCGTAGTAGGTATGGGGCATGCAATTATTGTGGGGGATGCGTGTTCTGGTAAATCAACGGTAATGGAATTACTTTCAGCGAAGGGTTTTAATGTTGTGTTTGAAGAGGGTCTTCCGGTTATTCCATTTGAAGTTGAGAATGATAAGTTTCTCTCTAACAAATGGTTTATTGACTATTATCATAAACGTGAGAAAAATATTGTTATATCTACCATTTTTGAATATGTTTTGCATTTTCAGTATCCATTTACGATTGCGCAACGTAAAACAGGAAAAATTACGCCTGGTCAAGAAGTGATGTTGGTTTCTTATTTATCTTCTTTGACTACTCCTTTAGATCTTTCTACTCTTGTCTTTCATTTTACATTAGATAATTCAACTATCCTTTCTCGTTTGGGGGAGAAGAAGTTGTTTAAACCAATAGGTCATACGGCTTACTTAGACATGTTACGTAGTGAGACTCAACGGTATTTTTCTTCACGAACTAGGTATTTCACGATTGATGTAACTTCAAAGACTCCGCAAGAGGTTTGTGAATGGGTTGAGGAGATATTAAAAAACGAGGGATTTGAAAGAGGTTAAATGCACTCTTTCGGGTGTTTTTTGGTCATTCTCTCTCTCTGTCTCGAAAACTATATAAATCATCACGTCTTCTTAAGTTGAAAAAGAAGGTGATGATTATGTCTAAGAAAAGTCCTATTTCAAAACATCAAAAATTGATGTATGTTCTTATTGCCGTAGTGGTTGTTGCGATTGGTGCGTATTTTCTTAGTGGTCATTCTGGCGGTGTCGGAGCTGGTCAAGCTATTGCACTAGGTGGTGTTGCGGGAAGCGTTCCTACTGTTGTAACGTATACTGTCACAAGTTGTACTCCAAGTGCAACTGGAATTGCAGTAATAGAAAGTGATGGTAGAACTATGAAACCATATACTAATGGTTGTGCGGCTGGAAGTACTGTAGTATATACTTGTAGCGTTGATGGAAGATCTTATAAAAGAACAACAACCGCGTGTGCTGCTGGTTTACTTTGTAGTGCTGGTCAATGTGTTGCTCCTCGTTGTCAAGGTGCTGTTCCTGCTAATGCTGTGTTGTGTGCTGGTGATGGTACTGGATTAGTGGCTAATGCTAATAGGTTGTTAGTTAATTCTTGTACAAATGGTGCTAAATGTGAATATACTTGTACTGCTGGTTATTCGTTGTTGTTGAATCGTGTGACTGGTGTTTTAGAGTGTCAACGTCCGGCTCCTGCAGTTTTATCTTGTCAAAATGTTCCTGTCAATGCTGTTGCCTGTGCTGGCGATGATACTGGTTTGACAATTCAGTCTGCTCGTACTGCTGTTCTTGTTGCTGGGGTTAATGCGTGTACTGCTCGGAAATGTGAGTATACGTGTAATGCTGGATCCGTTTTACAGAATGGTCAATGTGTTGTGTCGTTTTGTCGCCGTCTTCCAGGGTTTAATGGGGCGCAAACAGAACAAGGAACGTTCTGGAATACCTGTGTAGATTCAGTGTTAACGAATTATTATTGTAATGCAGGGAACAACATGGGACAATCGAGTAGTCAATGTTATCAAGGTTTAGGTTGTAACGCTGATGGTGTCTCGTGTTGTAGAGTATGGAATGGAATTCCTGTAGCTCAGGCTCAAGGTGTTACGGGCCCAGTTAGTAGTGGCAATGTCACAGCTATTAACCTGCGCTGTGAAGGCAACGTCTTCATTAATGAGAGTAGAACAACCTGTAATGATGAATTGGTTACTGTACGTAGTGACTGTTCATTAATGCATGAGAGGTGTGACGTGGCAGCACGGGGAGGATGTTACTGGTCTCCTAATTAATTTTTTCTTTCTTTTCTTCTTCTCTTTCTTTTCTTACATTCTTGCCCAGACTTTTCAAAAACATTTAAAAAGAGCTGTCTGTTTTGTTCTTTCATAGCCAACTCTATTACTCTACGGAGGGTGGAATTGCTGCCTGAGGCACTAAAAATGGCAGTCTTAGAATTGATCTTCTTTGACTACTCCCATTTTTTGGCGTGCTTATCAGCACACAACTAAAAATCGCAGACGTGAAGTATGTCTTCTCGTTCTGTTCAGACTATAGGTGAATAATATGACAACAAATGCAAACGTAATACAAACGGAAACTTCCGATGACTTTTTGATTGATTCTAATGAATATCTTAAGAGCGGTATTCATATTGGGACTAAATTTAAAACCAAGTATATGTCTAATTTTATCTATAAGACTCGTCCAGATGGGTTAAGTGTTCTTAATTTGAAGAAAATTGATGAGCGAATTCGTTTAGCAATTAATCTTCTTTCCAATTACGAACCTCAAGATATTTTAATTATTTGCCGTCGTGAAAATGGATGGAAAGCACTTAAACAGCTTGAAAAATTAACTGGCATTCGTGTTATTACTGGCCGTTACCCTCCAGGAATTTTGACTAACTCTAACTTAGAAACGTTTACTGAGCCAAAAATTTTGATGGTATGTGATCCTTGGCCTGATCGTAATGCTGTCGAGGATGCAAATAAAGTTGGAATTCCGGTTATTGCTTTATGTGATACGAACAACCAGTCCAACAAAATCGATTTAGTTGTCCCTTGTAACAATAAAGGAAAGAAATCAGTTGGTATTTGCTTCTACCTTGTGGCACGTGAATACTTGCGTAAACGCGGTGTTTTAGGCACAAATGAAGAATTACCTGCTAAATTAGAAGATTTTGTTGATGAATAGAGATGATTTTTTAGTTCATTTTTCTTTTTTTATATTAACTTAAATTCTTTTAAGATTTTAATGTATGCATCATGCCTGATTCCTAACTTTAATTTCTTTATTTCGTTAGGTTTAATCCATCTAATTCGAGAAATTTCTTCTTTGTCGTATCGAAAATTATTTTTATTTAAATCTTCAATATTAATTAAAAACGCATGTAATCTAATTTCAAAATCTGGTTTTTTTGTATTTTTAAACCAATAACTTACGTGCCCCTTCAATGTATCTTTTTTAACGTTGGCAAAATTAATTCCTAATTCTTCATTCAACTCTCGGTTAATCGCCTCTTCTGGGTTTTCACCTTCTTCGATTCCTCCTTGTGGAAATTTGTATACTTCTTTGTCAACAAAGTTTTCATCTATTGAGTTGATCCTTTTACTAAATGTTATCAAGATTTTCCCATCATCCCTTTTGATAATTCCCAAAACAGTATTTCTATAATTCTTGTCCATTTCTTTCTCCGTTTAATCTGGATTTTATTCTTTGATAGGCTTCTTCTCTATCTTTTGTAGCATCAATAATTTCAATTTTTTCTCTTAGTAATTCCTTGGCTTCTTCTATAACTTTGACCCAGAGGTCATACCATTGTGTTATTACTTCTGTTCTAAATCTTTTTTTGGAGGGGTTATCGTCAGATTCTCTACTAAGTAGAGTATCTCTTGGTGCGTGTAGGATAAAATATGTTGTGGGAATAAGTTCTTGTTCTCTCGCAATTTGTTCTAATGTGCTTTCTTTGCCTTGTTGCTTTAGCATAAAATATCGTGAAATATAACTTCTATCCATTAGAATAATCCCGTTTGGGCTTTGATATGAAAATTCTCTTAATCTCTCCTCATTTTCTCTTTTGAGAACTGTATATGCTTCATTCCAATCATTAACTGTCTTTTCTTTCATTTGCCAATCAATCCACCATTCTGATAAGGGGTCATAGAATCCTTCTGTGTTTAATCCTGGTCGACTTCCGTCCCCTCGTAAAACTTCTATTTCGACTGACTTTTGAGCTAAATCTCTTTTTAGTAATCCTATTTGGGTTCCTTTTCCGCTTCGATTTAATCCATCAAATGAAAGAATTTTAACCATTAGTCTAGTATTCCCTCCTGATATTTTGAAATTGGGTTTTCGTTATTATGCTGTTTTGCAGCAGAAAGATATGCCAAACTCATCAAAGCGACCGAGCCTTCATGAGATTCTATTGACGATTTTAATTTTCCTTTTGGGATCTCTCCATTGATGGCTAGCATAAACTCATAAAAACAAGACCCTCTTGCATCTTCTTGATGTCCACGACTGTAGCCTTGTAAGCCAAGTTCGTTCACTTTCCCAAATTGTATTATCTCAAATTCAGGTAAATCAATTCCTAACGCTTTTGAGTTTCTAAAGATATAAACATCAGCATGAAGTTCTCCTCCAATTAAACCACTTCCTTTAAGAATATCATTATCGATTTGGTCTGATTGATAAGATACATAATATAATGCTTGGAATGGTCCCTGGTGGATTATGTGTGTCTCATGTCTTATTCTTCCGTTGCCTTTATACAAATCATTTTTCGGGTTAATCCAAGATCTTTTACTAAATCCATTATGAAGTAATGAAAAAGTAATATTTGTAATTTTCTTCTTTTGCTTCATTAATGTTACATTAATATGGGCATCAATCTCACCAAATTCTTTTGTTTTATCTACAAATTCTTCTGTGGTTATACTAAATTTTTCACTAGAATAACAGTCTCCAAAAATCTTTTTATGATCTTCAATATTTATCTGTGAGATCCAATCTTTTGGGTGAACAAAATTGGCATAACATCTTATTTCATCATGTGTTTTTTCTTTACTAATTTGTGTATACCAAAACATTATGTCAAAAAAGTGATACCCGCTATGACTACATTTTCCTATCCCTTTTTGGTAACCATGGTAATCAATGTTCACTATCTCATCTGGCATTCTCCACTGGCCATCACTATGTTGACAAACAATTGATGTTACTGGGCAGTTTGTAATCGCATGCACTCTTTCTAGTTCTGATTTTATTTTATTGATTGCAGGATGATATCTTCTTTGAGAAAGACAACTTACGATAATTCCTGGAAACTTTTCTTCCGCATTTCTATATTTTTTAACTAAGTGATGGTAATCCTCTAATATTTTTTTCGCTTGCTCTATACTTGTACTGGCTTTTATTCTTGAAGTGATTGGTTTGTCTGTAAGAACATTAATTCCTTCTTCAAGCGCAAAGTCAAGATAAGCTTTATGAGATAGTGGGTCCGACGATAAAATAATTATTTTAATATTGTTCTTTTGAATTATCTCTTTTAATTTTATGCGATCCTCTATTGAAAGATCAAATTCTGCCTCATTTTTTATGGTGACAAAATATAATTCTGGGCCTATTTGCTTATTGAAAAAATAATCCGAGATCTCTTCTCTTTTTTTATAAACTTCAACAACTACGCTTAAATTCAAGTTAAATTCTTTTTTGTGTTTTTCAATTAGGGGGAGATATATTCTTTGTGCGTGTGGGCCACAACCAATGAGCATAATGTTGTTTTTCTTCATTTCTAGGAACAATGCTCCCCAATAACAAAATATATACATTTACTAATTGTATTTATTATCAGTAATTATGTAATTATTTTCGAAATATTTTTAATTAAGACAGGATATACTCACTCTACATGAAACGTAAGATCAATCGAGTGGGGACAAATACTCTTACTGTCAGTTTGCCTAGTAAGTGGGTGAAAGAGAATAGATTATGTGCTGGCGATGAGATTGATTTGGTTGAAAATGGCAAAGAACTTTTGTTGAATTCTCAGAAACCATCTGTGTTGGGCAGCATTACAGTTGATGTTTCAAGCCAGGATACGTTTGGTGGATGGATGGTGTATGTCCCTTATAGGTTAGGTTATGATGAGATTAGAGTTCATTTTAGTAGTTCTGATCATCTTAAGCGGATTTATGACTATCTTCCTTATATGATTGGGTTTGAGATTATAGACCAGGGAGAAAAATATTGTGTTTTGAAGAATATTGCGTTTGGTATTCAGGAAGAATTTGATTCTATGTATCATCGGTTGGTGAATGTTACAATTAGTATGGGTATGGAGTTATTGGGGTTATTGGTGGAAGGGAAATATGAGAAGATTGAAAAGTGTATTTTATCTGAGAAACAAGCTAATAAATTGGATTTGTTCTGTCGGCGAATGCTTAATCTTCGAGGGTATAAAGATCCTAAGAAGACAAATTCTAAATATCGGATTGTTTGTTTGCTTGAGGAGATTACAGATCAGTATCGAAATATTGGAAGATATGTTTTAGGAAAGTATGGTGTTAGTGCTTTAGGTAAGAGAAAGGTAAGTGAGTCGCTTCTTCATTTTTTTAAAAAGATTTCAGAGTTAGTTCAATATTGCGCAAGGATGACGGAACATCACACCCCTCATGAATTGACTTTGTTTAAGTCAAAAATGAATCTACTGGAATTAGAAATGGTCTCGTTATCCAATAATAATGCTGAAAAAGATAAGGCAATTGTGTTATTTTTATCTCAGGTTTTATATTCAACTCATAATATTGTTGAAGAGATTTATTAGTTGCTCTTTAACAAACCTTATAAATTACTTTTTGTGTCCAAGGATTATGTGTGGCATTCTGGGGTATGTTGGGAGTAAACAAGCAGGTCCTATTATTCTTAAGGGGTTACGTCAGCTTGAATATCGGGGTTATGATTCTGTGGGAATTGCTACTATTGATCATGGTCGCATTGAGCTACGTAAAGATGCAGGCAGAGTTGATGCTGTTGAGAAAAAGCTCCATTTTGGAGATATGATTGGGGTGTATGGTATTGGTCACACGCGTTGGGCAACTCATGGTCCTCCAGTTCAAAAGAATGCACACCCGTTTGTTGACGAATCAGGGAAGTTTGTGTTGATCCATAATGGGATTATTGAAAATTATCTTGAGCTTAAAGAAGTGCTACGTGCCCAGGGCGTTGCGTTTAGTTCTGATACCGATTCGGAAGTACTGGTTCATTTGATTGCGAAGGTGTATCGTGGCGATTTATTGAAAGCGGTTTTTTCTATTCTGCCGCGATTACAAGGTGCGTATGCGCTATGTGTTTTACATACTGATTCTCGAGAGATTATTTGTGCACGTAATGGGAGTCCGCTTATTGTTGGTGTGGGGAATGGTGAAAATTTCGTGGCATCAGATGTTTCAGCTCTGGTGGAACATACTCGTCGGGTTATTTATGTGCGTGATTTTGAAGTGGTGAGAGTTGGGGAACATGAGGTTACTTGTTTCACATTTGAAGGTAAGCCTGTTGCACATGAAGTTAAAGAAGTGAGTTGGAATATTGAGCAGGCACAAAAACAAGGACATAAGCATTTTATGTTTAAAGAGATTTTAGAACAGGATAAAGTTGTGGAAGAATCGTTAAAAGTGGTCTTTTCTTGTGCTCGAAGCTGGAATCGAATCCATATCGTTGCGTGTGGTGGCGCGAGTTATGCTGGTTTATTGGGGAAATATATCATTGAGGAGGTTGCTCGAATTCCGGTCTCATTTGAGGTTGGTTCGGAGTTTCGGTATCGTAAGCCGCTTATTGGTAAGGGTGATCTCGTTGTGGTTATTTCTCAGAGTGGCGAGACAGCAGACACACTAGCAGCGGTTCGGTTGGCAAAAGAATGTGGCGCTCATACATTAGGAATCATTAATGTTGTGGGGAGTACGATGGCACGTGAAGTTGATGAGGTAGTGTATACGCGTACTAATGGTCCGGAGATTAGCGTGGCATCAACCAAAGCTTTTTTGGCACAATGTATTGCGATGTATCAACTTGCGTATCATCTGAAGGGTGGGGTGTTTGAGTTTGCTGGTTTTGGTGGTTATATTAAATCGCTGATCGAGTTGTCGGAGTCGATTAAATTAGTGGCTCAACGGTATGCACTGTATCCTAATTTTATTTTCATTGGTCGTAACCGAAATTTTCCTCTGGCACTTGAGGGTGCGTTGAAGTTGAAAGAAATCGCGTATATTCATGCTGAGGCATATCAAGGGGGGGAGTTAAAACATGGACCACTGGCGTTGGTGTGTGAAGAGATGCCGACATTTGCGATTTGTCCACAGGACGAGTTTCATGATAAGATGTTGAGTAATATTCAGGAAGTTAAAGCGCGTCGAGGAAGAGTGGTGGCTTTGGGTACTGCGGGGGATACAAAGTTGGCCGGACTTGCTGATGATATTTTCTATTTGCCTGCTGTTGATGCTCTTTTGTATCCGTTATTAGAATCTGTGGTGTTGCATTTGTTTGCGTATCATATTGCTGATATGCGAGAATGTGATATAGATAAACCAAGGAATCTTGCAAAGAGTGTGACGGTGGAGTAGAGATAGTTTCATAGTTTCGTTCATTTTTCTTCTTTTTAGATTCTGCATACCTCGCTTTAGCAAGAGCTTTAGCTAGAGGTATGTAGATAGCTCTTTAGAGCTCTGGAGAAAAAGCGTTAGCTTTTTCTTACCTCTTTCTCTTCTTTTACA
>JAHFSP010000036.1 GCA_023265685.1 Candidatus Woesearchaeota archaeon
TGTTCGGTACAGATTCTCTTCTAATGATCTCACAATGTGAGCGTTGATTTCATAGATAAGGGCATCTTCATATCTAATCATTTTCTACTTCCTATAACTTTCTCTCACACCCTTAAACGACTCTAACAATGCATCTTGAGCCATCGTAACTGCATCATCTAATCCAAAAGTTGGTGTTTCATAAAATCGACATACGTGTTTATTGTGCTCGACGGTTCGCTGATACACAACAAGTCTTTCTACCAGATCTTCTTTGAATGCAGTAATGTGTTCATCTGTTAATTTTCTGCGAAGTGTCTTTCTTGAACCTGTTTCTTGTTTTTTAAAATCAACAATGCCATTTGGTTCTATTCCAAGTGTATAGGTCTCGAAAATTGGAAAGTAAAATTCAGCTACAATTCTCGGTCTGTCTTCAATACTACAAAGTCCCTCTAGATGTCCAACAATTTTATTTGTAAAGTCTTGATCATACATTTTTGTCTCCAAACACCTAACCTCCTGAACTGAAAAGAAAGTAAAAAAGAAAAAACAAAGCTAGCCTTGGTAAGGTACCGCGCCATTGTTACGAACTTGTTTGACTTCATACACCGCAACTTTCATGTCTCCTTCGCTGTCAAATTCAATAGAGGGAGAACTTATACCTCGGTATGAAGTTTTGTAAAGTTGTTCGGTTACTTTTACTTTATCAGTAGTGCCTGCTCTTTGCATGGCTGCTGCAGTTACTTTGACTGCATCATAACCTAAAGATGCGAATAGGTTCGCGTCTACACTTTCAAAGCCTTTAACGGCATGAACACGAGCTTTGAATGCTTCAGGTTCATCGATTTTTGCAACAGTAAAAATTGCTCCTTCTGTCTGGCCACTTTTCAGAAATTCTTCCGCTGTCCAGCCATCTCCTCCAACAAGAGGAACGTTAAGACCTGCTTCTTTTGCTTGTTTGACAAAAGCAACGCCGTCCTGAACGTAAAGAGGACTATACACGGCATCAACATCGAGATTTTTTATTTTTGCAATTTCAGTGCGAAAATCAATAGTTCCCTGCGCAGAACTTTCAACAGTAAGAACTTGCCCACCAAGACGTTTGAATTCTTCGGCAAAAACTTTCTGAATACCTAGTCCCCAGTCGTTTTGAACATAGGCTATAGCTACTTTACGTGCGCCAAGTGTCTCAAACATAAATTTTGCTGCTTCTTTACCTTGGAATGAGTCCGAGGGATAAACACGAAAGACACGATCACCTAATGCAGTCAATCCTGGGGCAGAAGCACTAAACATCATGACAGGAGTGCCTGCTTGTACTGCAATTGGAACAGCTGGCCCAGCAGATGCGGAGCATGCAGGTCCAACAATAGCATCAACATTATTAGCATTAACTAGTTTTTGCATCGCACTTACGCCTGCAGCACTACATTTGTCGTCTTCGGTAATGAGTTTTATTTGGCGACCATTAATTCCACCTTGGGCGTTGATTTCATTAACCGCAAGAGTTGCACCAGCAAGAGCATTTTGACCAAATGAGGCAGCTTCGCCGGTAAGAGGACCGATCCAGCCTAGTTTAATATCACCTTGCGATGTAGCAGGGGATGTGGTTGGTTGACTTTTCACAACATTTCCTGTTGCTTGTTCATTCGAACAGCCAGCAATTAGAAACATCGATATCACGAGTAGGCTGATTATACATAGTAGTTTTTTCATAGTTGTCACCTATATTGTTATAATTACTAAGTGACTACTATTAGAATTAGATATTGATATGCTTATATTTTTAGAATTAATATATATTATTAATATTTTAAAGTAAGTTTTAAAAAGAAGTAAGCGTATAATTGATTTATGAAACGTAAAGTGGTCAAATTGGGTCCATCGACGTTGGTCGTGAGTCTGCCTAGCGGATGGATTAAGCACAATGGCATTACTCCAGGAGCAGAGCTTGATCTTGAAGAGACTAACAATAATCTTATGATTAAAGCCCCAGTTAAACAACATCCTGCAATAACAATAACATTACACGATGAAAACGATAAGAAAAGCGCGTATGCGCAATTAAGTCATCTGTACCGAGTTGGTTTTGATAAGATTACAGTCCATTTTACTGAATTGTCTTCACTTAAACATATTTCCCATGTGGTGTCGCGTCACTTGTTGGGCTTTGAGATCACGAAAAAGAATGCTACGTCGTGTGTGATTGAGAGTATTACTGAACCCACGGATGAAAAATTTTCGGTGCTGATGAGGAGGATTTTTTTCCAAATAAAAGAGACGCAGGAGTTGGTGAAATTTGATTTTAGCCACACTACCACCCATAAAGCTGAAGAAATAGAAGATATACGAGCATCTCTTGATCGATACATTTTCTTTTGTCGTCGATTAATCTCTAAAGGGGTCGATACTGGCGAATCAGCCCATCTGGTCTGGGAGTTGCTGACATTTTTGATGCATATTGATCATGCGTATTATTACATGTATGAATATCATAAAGATCATAAAAAGAAAATCCATAGAGAAACGTTGCTGATTTTAGAGCATCTTGAACATTATTTTGATTATTTTTACAAAGCGTACTTTGAGAGAAAAGAAGAACATTTGATTAAAAGACGTAAAGAGCGAGAGCAAATACAGAAAATGATTATGAGTCAATTAGAGAGTGCTTTGAATCAGAATAAAGTTATCTTAAGCTATTTGGCCCAGATTCTGCGATTAATGCAAGTAGGGATAAGTCCGATTCATTCGATTATTGTGGATGAGAAACGAAAACAGAGTTGATTTCTTATTTAATATGATATTGGTCTAGAACTTTTAGTGCAGAATCTAACCCCTCTTGATTGAGTAGTTCATTTTTTGTCCCTGTTGGCAATCCTTCGCAGAGTTTCATCTGATCTTGAAATGACCCTTTTAGTGTATCCCATATAAAAGAATAATTTTCTCCTGTGAGTCGAAGTAGAAACCACGCAGCACTACTTTGTTCTTTTTCAAATTGCCCTAATTTAGAGGTAAAATCTCTTGGTTGTTTATACATTCCAGCTGTTGCAATCCTATAACCCCACACTAAATCTTCACAGCGGGCACGGAAGTCGAATCCTCCATCTTTCCACTCTTGAATTGTTTTTTCCGTTTTTTCTGGCTTAATGTCCATCATCCAATTATCCATTGGTGAATCTTCTGCAGAAAATGCAAAACCATAGGTAAGAGAATCAGCGTCTGAGATATCAATGAGAATTTCATTCCAATGACTGCTCCCATTTTTCTTAATTAATCTCATTATCAAATCAGGATTATAAAATGCTGCATACGCGGTCTTTTTATCTTCAAACAGCGTGAAGAGTGCATCTAATTGACCAAATTGTCCTAATTCTGAAAGGTCTCCACTTATACGCTGACCTTGATCATATAAACGTGCTATACGTAATTTCTGTTCATACTCAATTTTTTGTTCTTGATCGCCGGTCGTGGTTAGATATTTACCTACACCTAATCCAAGGATAGTTGTTATTACTGCAGTGGTTCCCCATTTGATGAGTCGAGGTAATGGTTTTGAATGTTCATATTTTTGCACTGCTTTTTCTACTTCTTTTTGTAATTCTTCACCATCTTTAATGCGAGAATCTTCATGTGAAAGACATTTTTTTAGGAGTGTACGAAATGGTTTAGGAATAGGAAGAAAAGGGTTTTCTACTTTGTTTGCGATAAATGTGTTCCAAACTTGGGCGTTTTGATAGAGGGGATTTACAATGTCTGCCAAATTTGATTTAAAATTGCCGGTGGGGCCAGTAAGCTCTTTTTCTAGTACATACTCACCCGTAAACATTTTATAAAGGACAGAGCCAAACGACCAGATGTCCATTTGAGAGGTTAATTGTACACCTTTGTGCTCTTGTTTAAAGCGTTCGGGAGCACGAGTGAGTCTGTAGCCACCGCCAACACGTGTTGAATCACCAACAGTTGCAGTTCCAAAATCAAGAAGTTTAGCTTCTCCTTGTCCTGTAAGCCCAATATTTCCTGCGTGATAATCACCATGTTCTACTTTTACAATCGTATGAAGATTGCGTAAACCTCGTGCTGCGGTTCGCGTTATTCTAATAGTTTCTTCGAGAGAAAAAGGCTTTTCTTGTTGCATTCTATCGTAAAGGGTTTGGGGAAGAAGTTCCATCATAAGAACATCTCTGCCATCGATACTCTGAGCAGGGATACATGACACTATGCCTTCAAGAGTTTGTGAAAAATTTCCAAGTGCTTCGCGTTGATATACACCATTGGCAGTAAGACCACGTTGTTCAAGTAATTCTTTAGCTCTACCTTGAGGGTCGAGAACTTTAACTGCAACAACTTTCCCCGTTGCTTCATTTTGATACTCAAAAACTATTCCGTTTGCACCACGATTAATGGGTTGAATAAAAGTATATCCAGCGATTGGAGGAGGTTGAATTCCTATTTCATTTATAGTAGCAGGTTCACTCATTTTAGTTCACCAGCTTCTTGTAGCACTTTTCTTACAGCAAATTCAAATGCGTGGGAAGTGTTACGGAATCGGCCTTTGTCTACGTGGATGAGAATTTTTTCTAGAGTGATTTGGTCAACAGTTATGCTTATTTTTGTTTTCATAGGATTTGGTTTATGCTTACTGTATCCTACTTTATCCTACCATTTATAAAACTTTTTATATTTTTACTACTTTTAAGTTACTATTTTCCGAAGCGTCGTTCTCGAGATTCAAACTGAGTTATCACTTTTTTGATGTCAACTTGCTTTATTTCTGGCCAGGTCTTTTCGAGAAAAAACCATTCGCTATACCAAGACTGCCAAGGAAGGAAATTAGATGTTCGTTGATCTCCGCCCGTGCGAATGATGAGGTCTGGTTCGTCTGAAATGTAGAGGTAAGAGGAAAACATCTTTTCATTGATGGACGATAGAGGGATTTTTTTTTCAACTATTTTTTTCACAGCATCAATGATCTCTTCATGTCCGCCGTAGGCCATACAGAAGTTAACAGTTAATGCCGTGTTGTTCTTCGTCGTTTCCATAAGTTTATACATAATGGTTTGTAATGGTTTAGGGAATAAATGAAGACGTCCACAAAAACGAATACGGATGTTTTTAGTTTGAAACTCTTTATTTTTGAGTAAGTCTGACGCAAATGAACGAAAAAGGGAGAAGAGATAGATGACTTCTTCTTTGGAACGTTGAAAGTTTTGCATGGAGAAAGCATATAGGGTGAGTTGATTGATGTTGCACGTTGATGCCCATTCAAGAATGAGTTTTTTGACGTTTTGGCTCCCGAGTTTATGCCCTTCTAAGGTTGGCTTGCTTTGTTTTTGTGCAAAGCGGCGATTGCCATCAAGAATAATGCCGATGTGGTATTGAGGGGACATGTTTGAAGCTTGTTGTTGAGGATTAAAAAGGTTGTGGATGAGGGAGTTGTGAGCATTGTGTGAATTGGTTAGTCTCTACGTGAAAATGAAAACGCATCTATTTAAATCGTACAGTGATAGTAATATCATGAATTTTGTGCTTTTAGCAGTGTTATTGGCGGGGTTTGGTGCTCAGCTGTGTAAGTTGATTATCTATTGGTTTCGCCATAAAACTCTCGCTATTGCTGATTTGGTGGTTACGGGGGGAATGCCTTCATCACATTCCGCGTTTGTTGTGGCTCTTTCAACCGCAGTTTACCTTCAAGAAGGTGCGTCTACGGCTTTTGCGATTACCTTGGTTATTGCTATGATTGTGATTCGTGATGCGTTTGGGGTACGTCGTACTGTGGGAGAAGAGGGCGTGGTGATTACAGACATTCTTAAGAAACTTAAACTTCGTACAAAGACTCATTTTTCTATGGGCCATACTCCAAAGCAAGTTGCAGTAGGAGCATTGATTGGGTTAGTTGTGCCAATACTAGTGTATTATGCCAGATTATAAATTATAAGAAGTACATGCTAAATATTTTTATAGTATTCTTGTTCCTAGTAACTGATGATTACTACAGTGCAAATGCGCAAGCTGGAACGTGAAGCACAAAAGCAAGGTATTTTTGCAAAAGATCTTATGGATAATGTTGGTCGTGAGGTTGCTGTTATACTTAAGAAGAAATTTAGTGCTGAAGACAAAAGGGTGATTATTTTTGCAGGACAGGGAAATAATGGCGGAGATGGATTTGCGTTAGCCAAACATTTGTGTGATACTGCTCCTGTCGTGGTTCTGTTCTTTGGTGAGAAAACAAAGCTGACGCCCGAGGCATTATTACAATATTTAGCAATCTGGCAGAAGGTAACGATTGTACCAATTAAAACCAAAGAGGATCTTGAGAAAATTCATTTTCAACCTAAGCACCCCTTGCTGATGGTTGATGCATTGTTAGGAAGCGGCATTGGCGGCCATGAGATTCGTGAACCGTTGAATTGGGGAATTGAATTTTTTAATACAACTCATGGCGAAAAGGTAGCTTTAGATATGCCATCAGGGATTCATCCAGATACCGGTGAGGTGGCAAGTGCGGTTTGTAATGTTGGCACTGTGTTTACGTTTCACGATACCAAACCAGGACTGGAGAACTATAACGCAGAGATTGTGGTTGTGGATATTGGATTGGGTAAGAAGGAGTAGAGAAAATAGTTGAAGTTGAGACAAACTTTAGATTTTACTTACTTCATGGTTTTCAAGAACTCTTCGGCTTCACGGATCATTTTTTTGTCATTATCGTATGTTACTTTTTCTACTGCTTGTTCAAAGGGTAACCAGATAAGGCGGGTGTGTTCGAATGAGACTTTGCCTTCATGGGTGTCGAGAACTTTTCCACAAAACCAGAGCACAGTTTTGGAAACGTATTTGTCATTTCGCCGGAAGAAGTATGAAGTTTTTTCTCGAAATCGAGGATGAAGTTCAATGTGAGTGTAGCTGGTTTCTTCGGCGGCTTCACGTAAGGCAGTCTGTTGTGGATCTTCATCTTGTTCGATAAGACCTTTACAAAGACCCCAAAAGCGAGAGGGGTAGTTATACTCCAACAAAAGATATTCACGTTGATTACGTTGATTTTTGTTGAGACGATATAACACTATTCCTGCGGAGCGTTCGTACTGGCTAATAGTTGGTTCGGCGGCCATGGTAGGAGATTGAATGGTAGGGAATGGAATAGCGAAAGTACTGGTTAAAATTCAGTGAGTTTTTTGTGTGAGGCGAAATGAATAATGGTGGTGTTTCCATCAGTTCCAGTCATTTTTTCAGTGGAGATATATCGTCCGTCTTGGAGACGTAAGATACGGCGTTGAAAACTTTTGTAACTTAATTCGCCACCCATTTGTTGATAGGCAGCATAGATGTCTCCAATCTTTTTGCCATTGTGGTCTTTAATGATGGAGAGAATAACTTGGAGGTCTTCTTCAAGATTTTCTTGAGGTTTAATTTGAAACTCTTGGGCTTTTTTAATTGCAGCAGCCACGTGAAGAGGAGTTATTTTTCTCGAGCTTTTTTCTTCGGCAATATTACCGGTTTCTCGTAAGAGATAAAGACCAACACGGACATCTTTGTCTTCACAACAGTGTTCGACAATTTCTTTGAACGCGTCTTCATCCCAACAGCCGGGAATGAATGCGTAATCACGTCGTTGTTCAAGAATTTTGGCGATTTCATGTTCGGTGTACGGTCGAAATGCAAGAAATTCTGGATTAAGACGGCTGCGAATACGTTCATCCATCTCACTGTAAGAATCTCGGTAATTAGTGATAAGAAAGATGGACTTACGATAGATGTCTTCAAGGATCGTGTAGAAAAAATCAGTGTCTTCGAGTTTGTCGATTTCGTCAAAAATAAATACAACACTTTTTTTGTTCAAGCGTTGTTGAATCATCGCCCAGAGTTCAGGGATTTTTTTGCTTTGAATAAATTTGTACCCTAAATCTTCACAGAGTTTATAGAAAATTTTGTAGGTGGAGTTTTCTTTCCAACAGTTGATATACATGGGGATGATATCATCAGTGGTATCTTCTAGTTCTCGTAGGACATGTTTGCAGGCAGTAGTTTTTCCAACACCGGGTGGACCATACACAAAAACATTACGGCCGTTATGGTTCTCAAAGAGTGGACGAATGGCAATGGCAAAGCGTTGTTGTTCGTTTTCCCTGGCAAAGACTACTTTTGGTTGAAAGTCATAGTTGAGAGGAACAGTATCTCGAAACACCGATTCGCCTGATTGAAGCATGTCTTTGAAGAGGGACATGGAGATTACGAGATTGGTTAGTTATATTAAGATTATGGTTAAGAAAAGTATTTAGAGCAATAGAAGTAATATCTTTTTAAAGAATGTAGAGAAAAATAGCGAGAGATCTTATGGAAACTCTTGATGACCTTTTTGCACGGTATGATTCATTACCAGCCTTACAAAGAAATAGTCGACAGAGATTCGATCTACATGAGTATCTTGATTATGCACGGCAACAGGGCATTTTATCGGAAGAGATACATAGTGGAATCGTTGATATTGCAAGAACAATCCTTGCTCCCGTAAATCAGGGGAGATTTGCCCAAGAACGAGATTATACTACCACAGTAGAAACTTACTTTTGGCACGTTGTTGTTGATTTAGCTTGTCCTCAAACGTGTTATATTCTTCAAGACATTTTAGGATCGTCACGAATGACTACGTCCCAAGCAGCACAACTTCTTTTAAAGCATCAAAGAGATTTAATGTGGTTATGGGGAGCTGAGAAAGGAACAGATTTCTTCACGGTATTTAACTCCAATTCGGATGGAGGAAGACTGTGTGATACCCAAATGGTTTCTAACAACTATAATGACTTTTCGTATTGGTTTGTCGATCCAAAACAGAGAAAATGAGAGTGGAAGATTATTCTTATTGATACTGTGGTAAGTTATGGAGTGGAGAAAATGTTGTTGGAGTAGAATGATTATAAAGAGAATAAATCAAGCTAAACCTTTTAATAGAAATACTTGCTTTCTTTCATGATGAGATCCACTCTAAGCGCACTAACACTTTTGACCTATGCAACACTTCCCTCTTGTGATAATTCTTCTTCAGGTCCTAACTATGATGAGGCAATAGCTCGTCTTGAAGAGCGTGTTGCATATTTAGAACAACATGTTCCTGAACAAGGTGAGCGAGGATTACAGGGAATTCCTGGAATACAAGGGTCAATGGGTGTTGCTGGTCCACAAGGAATTCAAGGTGAAACAGGAATACAGGGAGAACAGGGGTTACCTGGTGAGCAGGGGGTTCAGGGCGAACGAGGAGAAATAGGTACTCGAGGTCTGATGGGTCTGCAAGGTGTTGCCGGTCCTCAAGGACTCCAAGGTCCAATGGGTGAACCGGGTCTACGAGGAATCAGAGGAGAGATAGGGGCACGTGGGGATCAAGGACTCGTTGGCCCACAAGGTGAGCGAGGTTATCAAGGAGAACCTGGGTTGCAAGGTGAAGCTGGATTACAAGGTCTTGTCGGACCTCAGGGTTTACCTGGTGAGAGAGGCCTGCAAGGTTTAATTGGACCGCAAGGAGAACGAGGATTGCAAGGACTGATTGGTGAAACGGGAATGACTGGCAGCAGAGGTGATATTGGCGAGCAAGGAATTCAGGGCATACAAGGTTTGACTGGTTTACAGGGCGTACCTGGTGAACAAGCATCTTCTGGTT
>JAHFSP010000037.1 GCA_023265685.1 Candidatus Woesearchaeota archaeon
GCCAGTAGAATGAGAATATTTCTGCTTTTGAAAAACTCTGCGGAGTTTTTAAGCGCATTCACCAGCAGGTCTTACGCACGAAAAAGCTCCAGACCTGCCGTACTCTGCGCGGATAATAGAAGATCTTTATATAGATTCCTTGTGTAGCAAATAAACATTCTCGCCCTCAGGTCTTGTAGATATCCCAACAGGGAGTACTCAGGAGTTCTTCATCGGGTCTCGAGGTTATGAAAATAAAAACGCGAGCCAGGGAGGACATTCACGACCTTTTGATTTAACAGTTTTGGTCAAGCTTTTCCAAAAGGTTGATTTGAACCCCCGAAGACAAGCTTACTTCTTACGAAATAGGAGGCTTGTGCCCTATGTACCCAAAACCTCTGGTTTCCCAAAAGGTTGTCCAGGCTAGGCGACTGGCTCGTAGATTGTACAAAACAGAATCTATTTTTTAAATCTCCCTAAAAAGAAGAATCCGAAGAAAAATCTGATTAAAGAAAACTCTACCCCAAAAATTTCCTAATTCTTCCCGCAGCCAAAATCCCCTCATGTAAACCTGCATGATCATTCTTCTTTACCGCAGTAAGAATTCGTGAGGACATCTCTGCATGTTCTTCATTCACAGTATGATCGACCAACGCCATTCCTTTCTTAACCGCAGTTTGAATGGAAGTCGGAAAATAACCTAAATTTTCTTTGTTATAATAAGAGAATGCTGTTGCCAAATCATTATCAACGTTATGGTACACCTCTCTAATTTTATCGAGATCCTTCCCAGATAATGCCGACAAACCTAAAACATCAGGAGGTAAACCTAAAGAATAAAGAGAAGCACAAAAAGGAATTGCTCGAGGTAAATGTAAACCATCTTTACTTGCACGAGAATAGCCAAACAACCCTATATGTAATTTACGCTTACGACGCTGAGGAATATGCATGCTCATCTGATGAATAGTAGGGATCAATAATTTTACTTGTTTTTGATACTCTTTCTCTAATTTCTCAATATAAGGCAAGGCAACCTTCTCATCGATAGGCATGGGATTTCCTCGTGTTCCATCTTTGAGTGCTTCAATTGCATCAATCACATGACGAGGATCATAATCATATTTGAATGCAGATTGAACCGTAAACGTCTGCATACTCGGATACCCCGAAAGCATTTTCGTAGCATTCAGAGGTGTAAAATTACCTCGAAATGGTGCCGAGCCACACCCTAAAATAGGATGAATTTCAATGGAAGTCTTCCTCTCCAACTCCGCCAAACGCTGTAAACCAACTTTCACCAACAACACAGTAGCTGTCGAGCCATAATTAAGCGCCGGATCACTACGCGCAAACCACACCCGCTGTTGTTCTTTAATCTTCTCATGTTTCATATATTTCTCAACATAAGTATGAGCATTGAGAATTGCATCTTTCATCTCAAAAAGAGGCGTGACGCGTATATCATTTGGCTGCAATGGACCAACCCATTCTTTGAGCGTAATATCATCGTCATACAGTTTACGATCTTGACTTTTAATCACAAACTGTTTGTAATATTCATGAATCCGAATTAAACTTTTTTCAGAAGAACACATCGGCAAAACTGCCTCAAAAATAGGTGCAATAGGTTTACCATAAAATAAATTTCCAAGATCAAAGTTACGAGGTAGTGAATGCAGCGACTCCAACAAAATTTTCCCATCGTTCTTCTCAACATCAGGATTAGGAACCCGAAACGTCAAAAATTTATCTTTACCTAAAACATTCTTACGAAAATAATCCTCATAACGAGAAAGCAATTTCTTAACCACAAACGAATCAACTTCTTTCCCCTCTGCATCCCATAGCTGCTCATCAACACCCAAATTCGAGAAAGAATAAAACGCTTCCTTAACCTCATCCTCGCCTTCCATAACCGATTTTTCTGAAAAGAAAGGAATCGTCACATTATCAGGATGCTGCGTTGACATCACACGAGGGATTTTCATCAAAAGAGAAGATAGAAATTAAAAGTTAATAAAGCTATCTTTTAGTATTATTTAAGCACTTGTCCGACTAACTTGTTCGACTACTTAACGTGCCTGACTACTTGTTCAGGCTTAATCGCCACAACCTTCCCTTCTTCCAAACGTCCTAACTCTAACGCGCCAACACGTATCCGCACTAACCTAACAACTTTATACTCAAAAAACGCAAACATATTACGAATCTGACGATTGCGCCCTTCATGAAGAATAATGGACCAACTGCGTGCATCATGCTTACGAATCACACACGGTAAAGTCATCTCTCCAGATAATAAAACTCCTTTTTCTAATTGCTTGCGATCATACTCTACTAACTCTTTATCAAGCCATACTAAATATTCCTTCTCAACATGTGAAGAAGGATCCAACAATTTCTGCGACCATGGACCATCATTCGTCAATAACAATAAACCCTCAGATTCTTTATCTAAACGCCCAACAGGAAAAAGCCATTGATCTGAAAGTGCTGCAGGTAATAAATCATAAATTGTTTTTTTAGCCTGTTCATCTTCACGTGTGGTTACATACCCTTTTGGTTTATGTAATGCAAAATAGACTTTTTTAGGAGGGTTAAGATTCATCATCGGACTTCCTTCTCTTTTTCCAACTATTGCGTCTTTTGTTGCAACGCCTCCCTGAATTGTAATCTTGTCAGACTCCATATCGACCCACACCAAAGGGCCTGTAGCCACCGACCCATTCACTCTCACTTTTCCTTCTTTTATCAAAGGCACAGCCTGTGCCCGAGAACAAAAACCTAATTTCGACAAAGCCCGATGAAGTTGTGTACGCATAGGATGTCAAAAACAAGACTCTTTTTTAATATCTATGTTAGAATCCATCATTGTTTTTGTCGCTACATTTTTATAATCCCCCCTCACCTTAAGAAAAATGACACAACACTTCCTTTCCATTCAACAAGCAATTCAACAAGGCCAAGGCACCGTTTCCATTCGTGGCTGGGTACATCGTGAACGCGGCTCCAACAAACTCAAATTCATCACGTTACGAGACTCAACTAACATCATTCAGTGCGTTCTTGATCGAAAAGATTTCGAACCACGCTGGGATGAAGTAGATCATGTACAAGTCGAAGCATGCATGACGCTCACCGGTGAACTCAAAAAAGACGAACGAGCACCAACCGGATACGAACTTCATGTCAAAGACTACACTCTTATTGGAAAAAGCGAAAATTTCCCTATCAGCAAGGATCAATCCATTGAATTTCTAGCTGATAACCGACATCTCTGGTTACGTAGTCGTAAAATGACTGCCATGCTTAAAATTCGCTCAACAATCTTTGGCGCCATTGATGAGTATTTCAAAGGACAAGGATTCTATGAATACCATTCACCTATTTTTCAAGCAGTACAATGTGAAGGTGGCTCCGAACTCTTCGAAGTCAAATATTTTGATAAGAAAGACGTCTTCCTCTCACAGAGTTGGCAGTTATATGCAGAACCGGCTATTTTTGCACTCGAAAAAATCTACACCATTGCGCCAAGCTTTCGTGCTGAACCATCCAAAACCAGTCGACATCTCACTGAATACTGGCATGCTGAAATGGAAATGGCCTGGTCAACATTTGCTGACATTCAGATGCATGGAGAAGCACTCTTAAAACACGTTCTCAAACGAGTGCTCGAAAAACATCGCCCCGATCTTGAGATTATGGGAAGAGATGTAACCAAACTCGAACCTGCACTTGCCAAACCTTTTGTGCGCATAACCTACACCGATGCACTTAAAATCCTCAAAGAAAAATTCAATATGAACATCGAATGGGGAAAAGACTTACGTACTATCGAAGAAGAAAATCTTACAACTCTCTACGATGTACCTGTCATCTGCACAAATTATCCCAAAAAAGTCAAAGCATTCTACATGAAAGAAGATCCGCACGATCCACGAACTGTTCAGGGCTGCGACTTTTTAGCTCCAGAAGGTCACGGAGAAATAATTGGTGGTTCACAACGTGAAGAAGATCTCGAAAAAGTCAAAGAACGACTTATCGCACAAGGCGAAGACCCAACCCAATATGAATTCTACCTCGACACTCGACGCTACGGCTCCGTTCCTCACGGCGGCTTTGGCATGGGCGTAGAACGTATCGTACGTTGGATTTGCGGACTCGAAAGTATCAAAGACGCCATCGCCTTCCCAAGAACTGTTGAGCGATATAAACCGTAAGCTCAAAAACGGATTATTTATATTTTCAAATTATTTTCTTTCACTCATGTCAAAAAAAGACAACCTCGTCTGGATGGACCTTGAAATGACCGGTCTTAACCCTGACATTGACACCATTCTCGAAGCCAGTGTTATCATCACGGACAACCAATTTAACATCATCGTCCAGTACGGCCCCATCATCATCCACCACACCCAAGAAAAACTCTCAAAAATGAATGCCTGGTGCAGAAAACACCACAAAGCCTCTGGACTTACCCAAGAAGTAGTAGCATCCACACTTACTCTCAAACAAGTCGAAACACAACTATTTAATTTCATCAAAAAACACACCGGCCCACAAGCCTCTCCACTCTGTGGAAATTCTATCTGGCAAGACCGAAGCTTTGTAAGAAAATACTTACCAAAAGTCAATGAATATCTCCATTACCGAGTTATCGACGTCAGCACCATCAAAGAACTTGTACGTCGCAAACATGGTGACAAAGCCATTCCTAAAAAGAAAGAAACCCATCGCTCATTAGATGACATTAAAGAATCAATTGAAGAAATGAGATATTATACAAAGAAATTTCTAAAGTAAACTAGTAACGAAATCAATAAAAAGAAAACTCTCTTCTATAACCTATGCAAAAATATCTACCCCTCGTTGCTCTTGCTACCATCATAGGATGTAATGACCAATACTCACGCACTACTGCCCAATTCAACTTCGATAGAAATAATCATCAAGGAGAGCTAACCTACGATCAAGACTGGGAGCCAAAACAACCATCATTGCTACGCTTCGCCCGCTGGGAAGAATACGAACAAGGTCAGAAACAAGAGCATAACTTTACGTATGATGTTGAAACGATGAGCCTCGAACATTCTATTTGCGACCCAGAGAATAGATACATTATCTTTGAAGAGAGGATAAATAAAGAACAAGGAGAGATCATATACACTATTCAAATGACACCAACCCGCGATCCCAGCTCACATGAATATTTAGGGTTAGGGTGTACATTCACTTCTCCCTCAGACCCGGCATACCCCCAGGATTATTTGAGTATAACCAAAGGGAGTATTCAATCTGAACCAAAATGTCTAGAATTATATCTTCTCTCACACGGTGAAAAATCAGAACCAGACGCACTCGCTGGCCTCTCCAATAATTTTAAAGTAAGAGACTTACTCCAGCAGCGACGTATAATGATAGTAGGCCAAATGGCTCTGATAAAACAAGAGCTAGAAAACCAGATTAATCCCAACAGAACAGAAGACCATCAATAACCCCTGATTTTCCCCTAACCTTACCACAACCCTACAAAAACAATTGTTTTTGGGGTTTCAAAAAACATATCGTGTTTTTAGTAAACTTTATAAATAACCCCCTATGCAAACCTCATCATGGGACGTATTAAAACCACACGTATCAAACGCAAAACCAAAGAACTGCTTAAAATTCACGGTGAAAAATTCACTTCTGATTTTACACAAAATAAAGACCTTACCAACAAGTATGTTTCAGTACAAAGTAAGAAATTACGCAACATCATTGCAGGGTATATGACTCGTCTTAAAAAACGAGAACAATAAATTTAATTTTCTATTTTAATCTCTTCTATAGCTACCCAGATTTACACAAAGTAAAAACCAGAATAAATAGGCTCACTTTAACCTCAACTTTTATAAATAGACTCCTGCTCCACCAAAATAGATGACTCAGATAAAAAAAACTGCTGAAAAGAAAGAATCACATTCACTCCAACCAGAGATTAATATCGCCTTAGTCGGCCATGTTGATCACGGAAAAACGACTCTTACAGAACGCCTGAGTGGGAAATGGACAGATACCCATTCTGAAGAACTTAAACGAGGAATTACTATCCGCCTAGGTTATGCCGATTTTGATATTTATCTTGATGAGGAAAATCATTTTTACACGACCAAAGAAAAAAGTGTGAAGAACAACAAACCAACCAAACACTTACGAAAAATCTCTCTTGTTGATGCACCTGGGCACGAATCACTTATGGCAACGATGCTCTCGGGAGCAGCGATTGTTGATGGAGCTCTTCTTCTTGTAGCCGCAAATGAAAAATGCCCTCAACCACAAACCAAAGAACATCTCATGGCATTACAGATCACCGGTATTAAAAACATTATCGTTGTCCAAAATAAAATAGATCTTGTAAGTACAGAAGAAGCACTACAAAATTACCACGAAGTCAGAGAATTTCTTTACAATACACCATTCAAAAACGCGCCCATTATTCCTATCTCAGCAAGAGCCAATGTGAATATCGATATGCTTCTCGAAGCAATTCAAACCTATATTCCAACCCCTACTCGCAGTCCTAAAGAACAACCAGTAATGTTAATTGCTCGCTCATTTGATATCAACAAACCTGGCAGTAAACCATCACTATTAGTAGGAGGAGTACTAGGCGGAACCGTCAAACAAGGCGTATTCAAAGTTGGTGATGAAGTAGAAATTGCACCAGGATATATGGTTGAAGAAAAGAATAAAAAAATCTGGAAACCGCTTCAAAGTAAAGTAGTACAAATCTTTTCAGGTGGAAAACCTGTCGAAGAAATTACACCTGGTGGAAGTATGGCTCTACGCACCGATCTTGATCCATCCATTGTTAAGTCAGATGCTCTTACTGGATGCCTTGTTGGCAAGCCAGGAAAACTCCCACTCATTCATTATCAAATTGCTCTTGATACGTTTCTACTAGAACGTGTTGTCGGAGCAAAAGAAGAAACCGATGTAAAACCTCTTGCAAAACAAGAAACCCTTATGCTCAATGTTAACTCTGCAGCAACCGTGGGAGTTGTCGTTGATCCATCTAAGAAAAACACTACTTGCCTTCTTAAAAAACCAATTTGTGCTAACGTTGGAGATCGCATTACCATTTCACGACGTGTTGGCGACCGTTTCCGCCTCATTGGATATGGCATTTTGAAAGGATAAAAATATCCCCATTACAACGCCCAAAACCACACACATTTATATTTCCTTTTTACTTCTCACAAAAGATGCGCACTCATCTCATCACCAACTTCCCACCGAATTACCCTCTCTACAAGAAAATAAGTGCAAACTTCATTTACTTCTTCACAGGACTTAGTATCACACCACGCCATAATCTCCTCTCCTCAAATGACCTCATTAAAAGCCGTTTACATTTACGCCGAGGAGATATTGTCCTAGTGGGTGATTTACGTCAAATTCTAGCAAGCATGATTGGAGGATGTTTTACTCATGCAACCATGTATGTCGGAAGAAAACTATTTATTGAAGCCGCAGGAAATGGAGTAAAATATTCGACGCTAAACCACATTTTCACAAAGTATGATACCCTTGCGATTCTACGTCTCCCAAAGCATACATCTCACAAACACAAAATCATCAAAAACACCATCAAATACGCACAACAACAAGTTGGCAAAGCATATGATTATGATTTCTCTAAAACCAAACAAGGCTTCTTTTGTAGTAAATTAGTCAATGAATCCTATCGATCAGCCGGATACAAAACTCGCCTAGCATCAACAAGTCAACCACGATCGTGGATTTCCAAGATAATTACAATGTTCACCCGAGCCCACACTGCTCTGCGACCCACTCGTTTTCCCTACGGCAATTTCGACGTCGTTTTCCTTTCCCATAATTTAATACGTAAAGGAAAAAAGATCCTCCTAAATGATAAAAAAGCAATTTCAAAAAATTTATAATCACTCTTCATTTAGTAGAAATAATGAATGTCCCACGTTTTATCACCAACTTTCCCCCGAACTATCCCCTTTACAAGAAAATAAGTGCAAATGGGATCTATTTTATTACGGGCATGCCCATCATCAACCGAACAAATCATCTCTCCAAGCAAGATTTGATCAAGTCACGTCTACGCTTGCGACGTGGTGATATTATACTTGTAGGCGACCTCCATCAATTTTGCGCAACACTTATCGGCGACCCTTTTACCCATGTCTTAATGTATGTCGGACGAAAACGTTTCATTGAAGCACATCAAACCGGCGTACGCTACATCAATCTTCATTATATTTTCACTACCTACGATACTCTTGCCATTGTACGCCTTCCTCAAGCAATACACCATAGGCAATGCCTCATTAAAAAAGCGATTAAATATGCTCAAAAACAACTTGGAAAAGCGTACGATTTTGATTTTGGTAAAACCAAACAAGGCTTCTTTTGTACGAAACTTGTCAACGAAGCATATCTCGCAGCTGGATATAAAACTGGTCTTAGTTCCACACATAACCCCCATTCATTAAAAGCAAAAGTACTTAGCGAATTAAGTCGAGCCATAAATGCCTTACACCCATTACGTTTCATGTATGGAAATTTCAAAGTAGTAATGCTCTCACACAATCTAGTGCAAAAAGGAAATAAAATCACCCTCGAAAAATAAGACCCGTAACTAAGCAGTACTCACTCAAATTTAAAAACAAAATCCCTCTTAATACTACTCGTGGTCAGACTTATCTCTTACAACATCGAATATTGCGAAGGCATGGAAGGTATCTGGTACCAATATCTTTACGTCTGGCGCATCTTCTTTCCACCCAAAAAAGTAAACGAAGAAATTATTGATGAACTCAAAAAAATAAAACCAGACATTCTTACCCTTATTGAAGTCGACACCGGATCATTTCGTAACAAAGGAAAAGACGAAGTACGCTTCGTAGAAAAGAGTCTTCACCTCAAGAACTTCGTTGAAAAAATTAAATACCCACTCCATGGTTGGTTAAAATTATTTCACCATGTTCCCGTTCTCAACAAACAAGCCAACGCCATTATTTCTCGATATCCTATCATTAATCACAAATATCACGTTCTCCATGAAGGAACCAAGAGAGTAATAATTGAAGTAACAGTCAAATGCCCACAAAAAGTAACCCTTTTAGCAGCTCATCTTGCCTTAGGAAAAGAAACGCGTGCCCAGCAGATTAAAGAATTGATAAAAATTGTGAATTCCATTAAAAACCCAGTGATTCTCATGGGTGATTTTAACACATTTAATGGAGATGAAGAAATTCAAGAGTTACTTAAAAGAACTCATCTTAGCGATAAAATAAAGCTCGATAAAGAATCCGTCCCTTTTACCGAGCCAGCATGGCATCCTACCCGACGCCTTGATTACATTCTTACTTCTCATCAAATCAATGTTAAAAAATATTCCGTACTTCATTTTGCGTTCTCAGACCATTTACCCCTGATGATTGATTTCACATTACGAAACTGATAACAACTGTTTGCTCAACATGTATTCTTACATTTATTACTAGCTGGGTCTAATACAAGAAAGACTTCGTCTTTCTGTGCAGAAAATGAGTAGTTTCTCATTTTCTTGTACCCCGTTGCTCTGCAACGATATGGGCGAGTAATAACCAGAAATCCGTTTCTTA
>JAHFSP010000008.1:0-31810 GCA_023265685.1 Candidatus Woesearchaeota archaeon
TTAAATCCACTTTCTGAGCAAGAAATCTTCTACGCTTTAGCGTTAGAGTGAATTGCGAAACATTGAACAGCTCCAAAAAACAATGTGGTTTTGGTAAAGTGATCGGGCTCACCAACGAGGTGATCAACAATGACTGACTACCAAAACCACAAATACGCTCATGGTGTGGGTTGGAGCATGTGGCATCTCCAATGGGTCACCAAATACCGTCGTAAACTATTTGCTGATCCAGAACTTCAAAAGCTTTGCGTCGTGTTTTTGCACGAGGCTGCAAAGCGTCATGGCTTTGCCATAGAAGAGCTTGAAGTTGATGCTGACCACGTCCATGTTGTCGCAAGTCTGCGACCTAGCATGAACCCTGCTCGAGTGGTGCAACTACTCAAAGGATCAAGTTCACGGCTGCTCTTTCTTGCAGCCGAGAACAAACTCCAAGAATTTTACTGGAATGATAAGGGTCACCGTAGTGTGTGGGGAGCAGGCAAATTCATGGGATCGGTTGGTCACATCACACTAGAAGCAGCGAAAGAATATGTGAAGACCCATCACGCCAAAGCTGCTGCTTCCCACACCGTAGAATCCCCACCATTTATGGTTGGGGAGGTTCAAATTTAAAACAGCAGTTTCATCAGTAAGAACATTGGCAACTTGTAAATCTGGCAGATTTCCTTCCATAATTCTGTGCATTAATTCAATATGCGCCACAGTATTTGAACCAATTGGATCACCTGTAACTGGTGCAGAAAAAAATCCATTATGCTTCCAACCATACTTTAATGGCTCTGCCCCCATATCTCTTTTTACAATAGCAATCGCACATTTATATTGAGATTTGGGAATACCTAATTCTGCATAAAATCTTCTTGAATATGCTTCAAAAAATGGTTCTAATTCTTTCTCTTCGGTCACAGTATTATCAAAATCTGTTACTACTTTAACTATACCCATGGGCCTATGGAAATTGGCTTTCTTTATAAACAGATTTGATATTACAGATTTGATATTACTCAAGGGATAGATATATTAGACAATGTTTCCATCTTGCTTAATCAACTATAATGAGGTATTTTACTTAATCGATCTAAAAAAACCCTGCCCGATACTAAATATCTAAGACTACACGACCAAGACTACATGGCCAATTGTAATCATCTAAGTCTTCATATTCGAAACACCAGCTTCCAACCTCGCTATTGAAAACCAAACATTTATATACCTCGAAAAAATGATTAATCACAATTAAAGAGGTGAAGTATATATGGTTACACGAAGAAAAACAAAACGATCCGTTTCTAAAGCTTCCGTTGCTCCGCGAGCTTCGATGTCAGCAGCAAGTTGTTCCACCATGGGTTCATGTTGGGATAATCATGCTTTGGCATACGCACTTGCTGCAATAATGGCGGCTAAAGTATTAGTTGTTTCGGTTCTAGGGTTTATGGGATATGCTCAAGGTTGGGTTACAATGCTTAGCTCATATCTGATGTCCTATTCTTCAACATTGTTAGGAACTGTTGCAGGAATGGCCGAAGCTGCTTTGTATGGTTTAGTGTGTGGATTCGTTTTATCCTGGTTCTACAACAGATTTAGCGCATAAATTTTTTGTTTATTCTTTTTTTACTTCTTCTCATTTTTCTGGATTATTACCCACTAAATGCCCCATAGGATCAACTAAAACTTCAAGAAAAAACCTACATCTCCACAAATTCTGTTTTTACTTGTTTAAGTGAGGTTAGTGATTTAATCTTAATAATTCCTTTACGCGAAATCACATTCTTTGTAAATTCATAATATTCGTCCTGGTTCGCCGTTCGAACTTTCAAAATTAATTCCCAATCTCCTGTACAGATGTCAACTGATTCAATTTGAGGATGTTTAGCAATATCTTGGGCTATTTTTTCAGGATTACCATACTCATCAGGAGCAAGGCTGATGAGTACATAGACGCAGAATCCTTCGTTAATCTTCTTGTAATCAAATACTGCTTTGTAGGACTTAATAGCTCCCTCTTTCTCCAGCTTTTTGATATTGTAATGGATTGTTGTAGACGGTTCTTTGAGCTTTTTAGCAAGTTGGGAAATCTGGGGAGTGCAATGTCCATGTTTAGTCAACTCAACAATTCGAGAGGTTATATCTTTCATAAATTGAATATTATTCAATTATTTATAATATTTTTGGTTATTTTTTGAATATTGTTCAAGAATATTTATTAGTCCTAGCTAATTCTGGATTTTATGAAAAAAATGAAGCCACAATAGATGGCTTTGTAGGAAAGATAGAAAATGGAAAATGTAATTATTGGGGCTAAGGCACGACGTGCTGATGGTCGGTATTGTTAGAGAGAATTTGTTACAAGATACACAGCAAAATCTAATTCTTAGTACTCTACCAATATTGGACCTAGATCATCCAGGGGCGAACGATCCTGATTATAGAAGAAGACGCGACGAAATTGTAACAAAAGCAATTACGTTCCATACTACTGGACCTTCACAGAGAGTAGTTCCCCTCATTGAATACACCTCAAAAGAAAACGAAGTTTGGCATCACGTATCGCAAAAACTTTCCACCCTACATGAAAAATGGGCATGTTCACTCTACAAAGAAGGCCGTAAAATTATTAATTTGCCAACAGATAGAGTCCCACAATTAAGAGACCTGAACAGAGAATTAATGCGTATCTCTGGCTTTCAACTTGAGCCGATTCATGGGCTGGTTAGCGCACGAGAGTTCATGATGAAATTAGGAGAGGGGATTATGCTATGTACGCAGTATATCCGCCATCATTCCAAACCAGAATTTAGTCCCGAACCCGATATTATTCACGAAGTATTTGGTCACGTGCCGATGTTTGTTCATCCCAAAATAATTGCGCTCAATAGGCTTATTGGACAAGCTGCACGCACTGCAACAGAGGAACAATTATTGTGGTTGAATCGCCTCTACTGGTACAGTATTGAATACGGTTTGATCATGGAGCAAGGAGAAATGAAAGCGTTTGGTGCTGGACTATTAGGTGGAATCAAAGATTGCACTAATGCATTTAGTGGAAACTGTGTGATTAAACCGTTCACGATTCAAGAAGTTATTAAGACTGATTACAATTACTCATTTGAGCAGCCGCACTTCTTTGTAATTCCTTCGCTAGAATGGTTACATACTGAAATAGAGAATTTTATTAAATCGTTTACATGAAAGAACAATATGGTCAAACCGCTTACTCAACTTGAAATTTCACAAGCACTTACAAAGCTTCCGAGAGGGAGATATAAAAATAATGAACTCAGCAAAGACTTTTCTTTCTCTTCTTTTCATGAGGCATTGAGCTTTATCGTACGTGTTGGAATTGAAGCAGAAGAGTTGAACCACCACCCGAAGATCATCAACGTGTACACCAAGGTAATGTTACGTTTAAACACCCATGATGCAGGAAATAAAGTTACATATAATAATGTTGAACTTGCACAACGAATAGATTTTAATCTAAAAAAAGAGTGATAATCACTAAATTGAACAATCAAAGCAAGAATCCATTTACACATCCAAATTCTGGACTTCCTTTGCATGCTTCTCAATAAATGCACGACGAGGTTCAACTTCATCACCCATGAGAATGGTAAACATCTGGTCAGCCACAACTGCATCTTCCACTGTTACTTTTTTGAGTTTACGCACACTTGGATCCATCGTCGTCTCCCATAGCTGAGTGGGATTCATTTCTCCAAGACCTTTGTAACGCTGGATAGTAAGCCCTTCCATACCACCAAATGCTGCCACCGTTCGTTCTTTTTCCGCATCACTATACACATATTCAATTTTCTTGCCTTTGGCAATCCGATACAGTGGAGGCATAGCAACATACACATGGCCTTGATCAACCAACGCCTTCATGTGACGATAAAAGAAAGTAAGGATCAGGGTCATAATGTGTGACCCATCAACATCGGCATCTGTCATGATAATAATTTTATCATACCGAAGTTTATCCATGTTAAAATCATCACCTGCACCAGTTCCAATTGCAGTGATCATAGTAATAATCTCTTTATTCTCAAGAATTTTATGTAACCGTGCTTTCTCTACATTGAGAATTTTTCCACGAAGAGGTAAAATGGCCTGAAATTCGCGATTACGGCCTTGTTTAGCTGAACCACCTGCAGAATCTCCCTCTACAAGATACACTTCACACTGTTTTGGATCGCGATTACTACAATCAGCAAGTTTTCCTGGAAGACCTGCACCTTCAAGAGCTCCTTTACGACGAGTAAGTTCACGTGCTTTATGTGCTGCTTCACGAGCTCGAGCAGCATCTAAACATTTTCCTACAATAATTTTGATATCTTGGGGACGTTCGTTAAAATAGAGCGTAAGTTGATCATGGGTAATGGAACTCACAATCCCAAACACATCACTATTCCCTAATTTAGTTTTCGTCTGACCTTCAAAAAGAGGTTCATGGACTTTAACCGACACAATTGCCGTAAGTCCTTCTTTAACATCGTCGCCCGTAAACTTTTCTGCTTTACCATTGGTCACTTGTGCAGCAAACGTGTTAAGAATACGAGTAATCGCCGTCTTAAAACCAGAAAGATGCGTTCCTCCTTCAATAGTATTAATGTTATTAACGAATGAAAAGACGTTTTCCTGATACCCCGAATTATATCGCATCGAGATCTCTACAACTACATTATCTTTTTCTTTCTCAAAGTAAATTACTTGATGAAGTGGTTGTTTATTCTGATCAAGATATTCAACGAACTGCTTAATACCGCCAGTGTAGTGGAAAAGATCTGTTTTTTTCTCTGTCTGTTCTGTATTGATACGCTCATCAATTAATTCGATTTTGATACCTTTATTGAGAAACGCTAACTCACGTAACCTTTTTGCCAACACATCATAGTGAAAAATAGTTTCAGGAAAAATTTCTGAATCAGGTTTGAATGTAACTGTTGTACCGCGTCGTGTGGTAGTACCGTGAGCTTTGAGAGGATAAAGCGGTTTTCCTTGGCTGTATTCTTGAATGAAGAGTTTGCCATCACGCTCAACGGTAATTTTAAGTAAAATCGAGAGGGCATTGACGACACTTACCCCAACGCCATGCAGACCACCTGAGACTTTGTAGGTATTCTTGTCAAATTTTCCCCCAGCATGAAGTTTAGTCAATGCGACTTCTACGGCTGAAATTCCAAATTTAGGGTGAATATCAGTTGGAATTCCTCTTCCATCATCTATAACAGTAATAGAATTATCGGGATGAATTATTACGGTGATGTTTTGACAAAAACCGGCTAGAGCTTCGTCTACGGAGTTGTCAACAATTTCATACACTAAATGATGCAAACCCCGTAAACTGGTATCTCCAATATACATCCCTGGACGTTTACGTACAGCTTCAAGACCTTCAAGAACGGTGATATTAGATGCATTGTACTGGTTCTCAGATGTGTTTTGATCGGTCATTTTTACTCTTTTTTTATTGATTTTTGCGAGCGTTGATAATTCTAATTTCTCGACGTGAAAACGTTACTTTTTAGAACTTTTTAGGCTTTATAAATCTGTTGGTAAAGTGTCTTTTCCAAACTAGAGATAGTAGTTCAAACACAAAGTTTAAAAAGTACACGTACGTACACGTAGATGTGTCCACAAAAACTCTTACTATAACCCAAGACGCATATGATCGACTTGTGAATGTAAAAGGAAAAAACGAAAGCTTTAGTGATGTAATCGTAAAGCATTTCCCAAAACATTCACTCATGGAATTGGTAGGTATTTTTACGCATAAAGAAACAGAAGAA
The DNA here is from genome assembly GCA_023265685.1 of Candidatus Woesearchaeota archaeon. GTDB lineage: Archaea > Nanobdellota > Nanobdellia > Woesearchaeales > GW2011-AR9 > JACPIK01. The sequence goes on from JAHFSP010000008.1 coordinate 5,790, forward strand.
TTACGCAGGCACATTAAAGAAAGACGAAAAGCATCGCGAGAAAGAGTCGATCGCATTGCTAAGAGGCTGCAATGATTTTAGACACGTCATTCATTATTGATTTTATGGATGGAGATCCTAAGGCAGTTGAAAAGATGAATCTATTACAAGATAAAAGAGAAAATATTTTTGTAACTTCTCCCACAATATTTGAACTTTGGAGCGGTATAGCAAGATCTAAAAGACCAGAAAATGAAATGAAAAAAGTAATAGAAGTTATAAAAGCCCAACTTTGTCTTGATTTAGATCAAGAAACTGCTCAACAAGCAGGGACAATAGACGGGATGCTTGTTCATGAAGGGATACAGATTGATACAGAAGACTGTATGATTGCAGGTATTGCTAAAAAACATAACCAAACAGTTCTTACTCGAAATATCAAACATTTTGGCAGAATTAAAGACTTGAAAATTGAAACCTATTGATTATATTTTAGGTGGACAGTAATTATCTTTAGGGATAGTAATCATGGCTCTTGGTTAATTGCAAACTCCCCTCACGTGATTCATACTCTCTTAAACCAACTTGAAGTCCTCCCCTAGGAGATGAAACTAACTCACCAACTTGATATCGCTTTCTATCAACAAGAATGAACGCAGTAATGCTTAGAAGATTGGTATGGGTGTGAGCCGGAGGCTGATTGGCGACCCACTTTACATCTTGTTCAATTTCAGCGAGTCTATCTAGACTAACATCGTATTCAATTCGTAATCTTATATCCGGGGCCATTTTATCCTTAGTTATACCTCATCCGCTCTCCAATGAGGTTTAATCTCTACATCCCCATACTCCTCTTTGCGAAGCCAACCTTCCCAGGCAATCATCGCACCTTGATCTCCCGCAAGATCCAGGGGCACGTTATAGAATGTCGCACCACGTTCTTTACACATGATTCCTAACATCTCACAGAAGCGTTTATTTGCACCTACGCCCCCGACGAGAATCAGTTCTGTTTTACCGGTATGTGCCATTGCTCGCTCGACCACTTCCGTACACATCGCAAAACATGTTTCTTGCATAGAAAAACAGAGATCTTCCACCTTCTCGCCTTTCTTGAACAGCTGCTCAGAGCGCGTGAGCGGACCAGAAAAAGAAATATCCATCCCTTTAATTGTATAAGGTAATTCAATATAGTTGCCTGTCTTAGCGAGCTGTTCTACTTTTGGTCCTGCAGGAAAACCCAAACCCACATTTCGACCAAACTTGTCAAGCATATTTCCTAGACCAATGTCGAGTGTCTCTCCCATAACACGATATTTGCCATTAATCTGTACAATAATTTGAGTATTGACTCCTGAAACGTATAGGTAACAAGGATCCTTTGCGTTACTTGTCAGTGCACCAATACTAAGATGAGCACAACAATGGTTCACGCCCACAATCTTTTTCTTAAAACGTGTTGACCACTCTTTAACTTTATGATATCCTGCCCACAACGCCGGATCAAGTCCCGGACCTGCCGAGTAAGAAATAAATGAAATATCTTTCCAGGTACACTTAGCGGTTTGCAATGCTTTAACAAGAATCTTCTCTGCAACATCTTTGTGGTGGTTGGCAATCTCGTCTGGAATCATTCCTTTATCCGGAGAAGTATAACTATCTTTAACATTAGCAAGAATTTCACCTTGCGAGCTAACGATGCCGATGCCAAACGTGTGAGCCGTCGATTCAACTCCCATGAAGATAATCTTTTTCTTTTTTTTTGAAAGAGAGTTTTGATTTGTAGTTCTAGAGGCCGTGGTTTTAGAAACTGCGTTCTTGATAACCTTCTTTCCAACTTTCTTCTTAATAGCTGACATAGAGACTTAAGAATAGAGAATACTTAAAAAAGTACTGGGACAAATCAAATAATTTCTTTCCACAATCGTTTCTTTTCACTATACCCCACTATTCTTCAACCAAAAAGTGATCTTTAAATACATAAACAACTTCCGTTTTCCTATGAAAAAAGAGATGAAGATTCACCTTACTTATGGGTTTATTCTCCTCATCACCATAGTTGGTATTCTTTCGTACACTCACTCCCAACAAACTCGTATACAATCCGATTTCACAAATCAACTTAGTGTCCTTACCCAACAACTTCATGATCAAGAACAAAACCTCTCCACTCAAATTAATCAACTCGAACAAAGTGTAAACCAAAAAACCTCTCAACTAAACCAATCCATCCAAGAACGAGGTGATGAAATTGCTGGGTTAAGTGGCAAACTAAGTGATGTTGAAACTCAAAGCAAACAACAAGTTGCCCAACTTCAAGACTCTCTCTCACGGCTTAAAATCGAAAATCAAGACTTCTCACAAGTTATTGACGATTCCGTCCCTTCCGTTGTCAGTATCTCCACAAATCTTGCTACTGGCAGTGGATTTATCATTGATCGAGATGGACACATCGTTACCAATTATCATGTGATCAAAGGAGCAACTGCCGCAGCCGTCGATACTTCCAATGGAGAACGGTATCGCGTCAAAATCATTGGCTATAATGAACGTGCCGATGTCGCTGTCCTTCAAATTAATGCCACGGGATTACACTCCATTCAATTCGGCAATTCTGACAACCTTAAAGTCGGTGAAAAAGTCATCGCGGTAGGAAGCCCAGGTGGATACGACTTTAGTGTCAGTCAAGGCATCATCAGTGCAACCCACCGTATTGATGGCATCGGCCGCGAATTAGTACAAATCGATGTCCCCATCAATCCTGGAAACTCTGGCGGCCCATTAATTGATGCAAATGGCAAAGTTGTGGGTATGAATACCCTTAAGATCAAAGACTTCGAAGGTGTTGGCTTTGCTCTGAGTTCAAATTACGTGAGTGATATTGTAGATACTATTCTGGAATCGTAGTATCTCCTCTAGAATTGTAGTATCTCCCGTAGTATGACTTCTCTACTTCCTCAAGTTTTATAAATACTCCTCTGGCCCGAAATGGCATGGGTAGATTATACACAGCACAAGAAGCATTGGATACTTTAGCACAAATAAACCAGTACCAAGCATCACCAAGCCATTTTGATCAATGGACTGAATTGTTTAGAAAAAGATTGGTATCTACAAATGAGGTATATTACAACCCACAGCAAAACGTTTTAACACATTCTCCCATTGGACTTCAACGGTTTTGGTCTAAAGTTTTACCTCTTGATCCTGAAACTAATTTAGAAGAACGTGCTCTGCAATAGTACTTCTGAATGGATATCACATACAAAGTGTTCACTCTTTAGTGCCGCCTAGCGTTTATTATTTTTCACCTTTAGATTATACCGGTTGGGCTACACTCCCAATCCCTCAAAATCTGGTTAATACTAGGGGAACCTATGGGTCAACGAGTTTGCAGGCATCGATAAAACGTGATCCAAAAATAGAATTAAATCAGATGCCAGGAAACAATTATTGTGTATTGGGAATGCTTTCATACAATTTAGACTTATTGCATTTAGAGATAGGAATTATTCTCCCTGTATTGGAACATACGTAAACCTGTTCTTTTATCTTTAATTTCTTAAAATTTATAAAATAGCCCGATTGTCACACTAAAATGAGCAATGTTCACTTTAATATACCTTCGCCACTTTCAGTTAAAGAGGCCCTGATTGTTATTTCTACTAGAGAGCGTGCATCGCCAAATGGATTAGATCTGGTTCTAGAAAAGTTAGTCCCCGATAGTGTTGGGAGAAATCAGTGGAAAGGATCGCCTTCATTTTATAATCAGACCACAGGACAATTCGCAAAATTCCCTATTGGCCTACAACGACTCTGGCCACGAGTTTATGCCGTTGAATCTAGAGATGTTCTTGCAGACTATGTAGGATCGTATGTTGCGCTGAATGGGTATATCCCCCAACAAGCTGATTTTCATGAAGCAATAGAAGAAACAACCTTTTCTCCAGATCCTCTTGGTTTTAGTTCTTGTGTAGGCATGAGTGTGCCAGAAGTAGTGATACCTTCCTACGTGGTATTGAACGGAAAATATGGGACAAATAGTCTTGAGGTTGCCTATGGGGGTACTGGAGAGAATATTTCTGAATTAGTAGGAAACTCTTTGTTTGTCGTTGGAAAAATTCATCGAGACGCAACACGACTTTATATTAGCTCTGGTCTTGTGAAAGATGTACTTACAACTTAGTTAGAATTTTTGATCGGAGACTTCATTCTAAAAAACTACTTCTTAATTTCCCTCATCCTAATTGGAAAAAGACGTCGCTCTCTATGTACTGAAACTCGTAACCGGTTGAAATCAAACTGGTATCCTAATTCCGGTCGTAATTTTTCTGTTTCCTCGCCAAGTAACTCATCTAGAAGATAGGCATTGGCCCATAACTCTGTTTTGACCCTATCTTGAACTTTTTGTCGCAATGAGGGATTTTGAGTAGGACAACAATTTTGACAGCCCAAGGTTCGATAGGCAAGAATTCCTTGTCGTCGATTAAAGTAAGAATCAAGAGGACTCTGAGAGCGATCATGTTGAGTATTAACTAATACTTTTCCATTTGGATACTCATGAGCAATACTACCAACTGCCATGATCACTTGAGTAACAATATCATCACCAGACTCAGCAATCTGACTATCGCTTAAATCTAAAGGGTAACGATATTTAGTGCCATTGATATACGCCCCAAGATACACTCTATCATGTGTTGCATCTTCACTACTTGGCCAAGGGTTTTCAACACATTCACGTAAGTACTTCAATACTTTTTCGTCAATGGCAGCTTGAGCTTGCGCGCGAGAACCATAGAATTTGTAACCACAGTCCCTTTCACCTGCTCGACTAATCCATCTTTCCACCAGACGTTGTTCAAACTCATCATCTTGAGGGGTCCTTTGATCGATAAACGCTCTTGCAACAAGGTTATACAACCTAGCAGGTGAAGCAACATATACGATAGATTCTCCAAATGTGTTCAAAAAGAAAACGCTCTGTGCTGCTTGAGTTGTCGTTGGGCAGCATAATGTGATCCCCTCATTGTTAATATGATTTAAACCGGTTTTTGTAAGAAGAGAACGTACTCGCTCAACATCCGGTTTTTCAACTAACTCAACAAGGGTATAATAATTCGCGTCAAAACTATTTCGTCTTTTAATTCCATCAAAACTAAATCTGGTTTCCCCATTTTCATTTAGAAAATCACCCAATCTAGTCCAGGAATAGATATGGCCCCCAGAAGTATACCCCGTTATCTTTCCAATCGCTGTACTAAAGAGACCGTATTCTGATTGTGGTTCATCTTCACTACCTGGCAAATCAAAAAGAGTTTCATACCTTCCTTTAGCAATAGTCATTAAAAAAACCTACCTTATTACTTTTATACAACATTGTTTTTGTCATTCTTACCACGGTCGTAATTTCCATGCTCGATCTCCTCCTAGGTGAGAAGATGATTTAAAAAAGTTACGAGAAACAAGAGCCTTATCCCACGCTAATGCAGCTCTTACTTGAATATTTTCACTAAGATCTTCTTGAGAATCTCTCCACGCAACATCGCAAGTAGACCAATCCTCAACCATTGCTTGTTGAAGGAAGTAATCTAAGTCTTGTAGGGACGTTTCATAAGTATCAATGAGATCCACAAGGAAGCGTGATGGCGTAGAACATCCACGCAGTGACGCATAACTCGACTGTCCCATTGTTGCATATCCTTTCTTAGTTTGATATAAGAACACAGAATGACCATTTTCTACTCCTAGATTATCTACAAAATACATGCTCAAAATATGTGGTTTATACCCTAATGGCTCCATCAAATAGGCCGCCGCAAGCGATGTATCCAAACAATGTCCTCGACCACGTCGGAGCGTCGTTTGAGCTGATTGGACTCGATATGGTTCTACACATTCGTATTCCAAACTAGAAATAATCTGTCGTACATCGTCAGGACTTTGGGGTGGTTGAAATTTCATTGTATTTTGTACACTAAACCTAACCACAAACTACCAATCAAAACGAAAAAACAAATTAAAAAACAGGCTATTGAAAAATAGACTATCAGTACAACCCTATTTACTACTTGCTGCTTGACGCTCAAGATCACGTTTTTTCGCAATTGCTGAACTTTTAACCGATGCTTGATAACAATTAATCAACTCGTCAGCAAGAGCATCTTCCACTTTAAGCTTTTTGTTAAACGACTTAACATATGCACTTTGAGTGATATTACGAAGAGCAAGATCAATTCGACGTTGAGGAGCAACATCAACCGCTTTAGGATAACGAGCGCCACCATATTCAATCGCAATAACTTCTTCACGAGGAGCTGCATTTTCAACTGCGCGCACAACAATAGCAAGAGGGTTTACTTTTAATTTTGTATGAGCTTTGGTAAGAGCACGTTCAACAATACCTAATGAAAGATTTTTCTTGCCGGTATTATGACCAGAACTCATAAAATGTTTTTTTCCTTTATGGCCTGAATTCATCATTTTAGCAGCAAGACGCTCAACGATAAATGTTTGAGATTTATGAAAGCGGTTACCGGCATATCGAGCACCAGTTTTAGGAACAATTTTAGGCTCAATGGAGATATACTTAGCAAGTCCAAAATCAGATACTTTGACTCCTTCTGTTGACCATTTATTGAAAAATTTGATTGTCGTATCCATAGTACATCATTCCTAACGTCTTGCTTTCTCCAACTTACCTTTAAGTAAAGCATCAAGACTTTGATCATTAACTCGAATTACTTGCCAACGAATACAAGGTAAATCTCCTTTAGCACGGCCCATTTTTCCACCGATACATTCAACAATGACTTCGTCGTGTTCGTTGATGAGTTTCTGAGCACCATCACCAGGCATGAATGCAGTAATTTGTTTGCCGTTTTTAACGAGTTGAACACGAGCGCATTTACGCATTGCCGAGTTTGGTTGTTTTGCTTCAACTTGAACTTTTTCAAGAACAATTGCTTTGGCTTGAGAAGATCCAGCTAAGGGATCATATTTGTGTTTAAGAGTAGAACGTTTGGTGATTTTTGCTGTAGTACGGCGTTTAAGTAATTTTTTTCCGGATCCTAGTCCGCGTGGTTTTTTTCCCATTGTAAGTTTGACCTGATTTTAATTTATGTATAATATATCCTTGTAATCTAGGAATGCTCTCCAAAGCTTATTCGCTTATTCAACTTTAATCTCGACGTTAAAAAAACGCTTAACGGCTCGATTAAGGAGCTGTAGGTTTCGAGCCTCCCTCCCTATTAATAAACCTTTTGTTTTTCTATTGCTATCTTTCAGAGTGATAATCGTCCCCTGAGGACCTAGTTCTTCTTTGATTTCTTCAACTCGAAGAGGATAAATAATACTGCGAATATAGTCAGTAGCAGTTTCACGATATTCGACCATACGAACATTCTTACGCAACTCATCTTGGAGTCGTTTGATATTCACGCCACCTTTCCCAATCGCCCGACCGATCTGACCTTGAGCAACCACAAAATAAATAGTCTCCTCGTCACCAAAACAATCTTTGATGTGAGCACCTGTCTGACGTTCAACATGCATCGACAATCCTAATGATTCTTGATCTAATTTTAAGCGCGTGGCCACGTTTTATCTTTCAACTCTCTTTGTTATATAATTGTAAATAAATAATTAAATCCCACACTTAATCTTGTGTTGCCAGAACAGAAACGAAAAAATTCTTTTTACAGAATGTTCCTAACTCTTCATTGGTTTGTTCCAGAGTAACAACGGGAGCTTCGCAGAGTCCAGCGTAATACACAATATCCTCTTTGGTTTTTTGAGGACAGTTTTTTGCAAGATACACTGTTTTGAGTGAGCCTGTTTTAAGTGCTTTAAGCACACGCTGTGTTCCGATAATCGCTTTCCCTTCAACAAGTTTTGCTTTGAGATCACGTACGTCTTCAATTACTTCTTTCTTTTTTGCCATCGTTATGCCTCGGTATTCTTTAGTTATTTTTGTACTATAATTTTATACTTGTAATTTTATGCAGTCAACTCGCACATCTTTATTTCAACTTTGTAATCAATCCAGGTAATCCAGTTCCGAGTGGAACAGGCTGGTTAATCATGACGTTCTCAACAACAGAGGTAAGAGCATCCACTTCGCCTTCAAGTGCTGCATTAATCAAATGTCGTACAGGTGTTTCGAATGATGCTCGTGCAAGAACTGATGCTTTCTCAGAAACGACACCGTAACGTGTGACGCCTTTAAGCACGCCAGATACGCACATGATATCTGCAACTAACATGATGTGACGAATGTCAATATTAAGACCTTGAGCTTCAATAACTTTGTAGACTTCATTGATGATTGATTGTCGCGCGGCTTCAATTCCAAGTACAGCATAGACTTCATTAATATCGTTACAAATAGTACGACTGGTATCTACTTCGGGTAGCATTAATACTTCATTTAAGTTGGTTCCAGAAGTAAGAACAACATATTCTTCTCCTCGTTTAACGGGAAGTACTTGCTTGACTCCTTTGATACCTTTGACACGAGTAACACGAACTTTTTCTTTTAATGCGTAGAGATCTTTAATTTCTTCGGGCTTTCCTTTCTGTGTGAAAACTATAGAGTTAGTTGTTGCTTCAGCAGTAAAACCTTTTGATTTGAATTTAAGGGCTTTGAGAAGGTCTTTAGTATTCATCTTATGATCTGCAAGCAAACTCATATTAAACTCAACGCTAAGAGTTTGTTCAAAAATATTAAGAGAAAATGAAGATGCAAAATCGCCAAAATGTGTTTCTTTGAGTTCCATTGCAAACGCTTTAACCTTTTCAATGGTATTTGCTTCTTTCTTAAAGTATACTTCCATCATTGGCGTTTTGATTGTTTTCTGAGCATCAAAAATTTCAATGATCCGAGGTAGACCTGTCGTAACGTTCATTTCAGAAACCCCTGCAAAATGAAACGTGTTAAGAGTCATCTGTGTACCAGGTTCACCAATACTCTCAGCACTCACTAACCCGACACATTCGCCCGGATTAATTTTTGCAGCAGTATAGCTTGCTAAAGTTTCATCAAGAATTCTCTTAACCTTTTCCTTAGAAACAGATGCAGGAAGAGCTTCTTTGATTTCTTCCAAAACTAAAAGAGGAAGTTTTCCTTCATAACTCTCAATTAAAGATTGATGTTCAGATTTCATTGGGCACCACCGAGAACTTGCGCAATAATGCGTTTGACATCAATGACCCCATTCTGAGTTTTAGAGACGTCAAGGCCATCTTCTCCGTACGAGAATTGAACAACACGGCCACTTGCATCGCGAACAGTTCCATCGTAGCTTGCTTTAAGATCTTGCATTGCGTTAGAAAGACGACGATAAAGATACCCTGATTTAGGAGTACGTAGGGCAGTATCCATCAATGCGTCACGACCTGTCATTGCCCCAAAGAAAAACTCATATGGAGTAAGACCTGTCTTGAAATTATTACGAACAAAACCGCGAGCTTTAGGACTCACATCACCTTGTTTGAAATAAGGGAGAGTACGGTTTGCATATCCATGATCAATACGTCGTCCACGTAATGCCTGCTGACCTACAACGGCAGCCATCTGAGCAATGTTAAGAGCATTACCACGTGCACCACATTTTGCCATAATGATTGCAGCACTTTCTTTATTCTGACGCATAGCCAAATCCCCACTCTTGTTACGTGCTCGGTTGAGCGCTTCAAGAATACGTAACTCCATAGTTTCTTGCATGCTACGTCCAGGCAATACTTCAAGTTTACCAGTAGTATATTGCTCAATAATTTTCATTGATTCCTGTTCTGCTTTTTCAAGAACAGCGCGAATTTCATCATCAGTTTCTTTGGTTAAATCAAGATCGCTAATTCCAATCGAAAATCCTCGGCGGGTAAGAACTGCGATTCCTAATTTTGAAACTTTCCCTAAGAAATCAGCAGCAATTTCAGCACCGTAACGTTCATAGAGATTACGCAACATAAGGCCACTTTCTTGACCTAAATTTGCTTTATCCATACAACCTGATTTGAGTTGACCATTAACGATTTCAACTTCGTTGCCATTTTTGTCTTTTCCACTAAATTGAAAATCTTCAGGAAGGAGTGCCGAAAATACTTCTTTTCCGTCAATTTTTTCTTTATGTGGAAGACGTGATAAATCGTTAACACCACAGCTATAGAGAAGATCAACAGCTTCAGGATGAGAAAGAACTAATTCTTTGGTGAGTAAATAGTTTCCAGTAATCCCATCATGAATACAACCAACAACACTTAACCCATAACGCGGACTAATCATTTGAGTTTCAACCAACATGAGGATACGCGCTTCAGCACGTGCTTCTTCAGTTTGAGGAACATGTAAGTTCATTTCATCTCCATCAAAATCTGCGTTGTAGGGATTACACACAGCAGGATTAAGGCGAAATGTACGACCAGACAAAATTTTTACTTTATGACACATCATACTCATTCTATGCAGTGATGGTTGACGGTTGAAAAGTGCTACGTCTCCATTCACTAAATGACGTTCAACAATGTATCCTATAGCCAGTTCATTAAGAATTTCTTCTTTTGTTTCTTCAGTGACTGCTTTGCGACGTCCATCAGCTTTGATAACATAATTTGCACCAGGATATTTCTTGGAACCATTCTCAACAAACGAACGAAGATATTGCTTGTTCCATTCAGTAACCCGTTCTGGAACCGTAAGAGTCATAGCCATACTTTGAGGCACGCCTACTTCGTTAAGTTCGATCATAGGATCTGGGCTAATAACAGTACGTGCGGAAAAATCAGTACGTTTTCCTGCAAGATTGTGGCGAATACGGCCTTCCTTACTGCTGATACGATTAACAAGTGTTTTAAGAACTTGGCCACCACGATGACGAGCTGGAGGAAGTTGTGGAACTTCGTTATCGAAAAACGTGGTAACATGGTATTGAAGTAAATCCCAAAGATCTTCAATGATTACTTCAGGTGCACCCGCGTTAATGTTTTCAAAAAGACGTTGATTAATGCGTACAATATCTCCTAATTTGTGAGTAAGATCATCTTCGCTACGTTCTCCTGACTCTAAAGTAATACTTGGACGCATGGTTACAGGAGGAATAGCCAGAATTGTTAAGATGACCCATTCTGGGCGAAATCCTACTGCAAAACCAAATACAAGAAGATCTTCATCAGGGATTTTTTCTAAACGAGCACGTACTTCGATAGGGCTTAGACGTATTTCACCCTCGTAAAAGTTATACGGTTTCTCGATACGTAATTTTTCTTGTTTTGCCTCGCAGTGCGGGCATTGATCTTTCTTTTTATATTTATCAACGATTGCTTTTACACGGCGACGACGTGCTTCAAATCCTTCTTCTTCACCAACGCGAGCAAGAATGCCGTGATATTTTTTTGCATTCTCATCAGGGATAAGAACACGACCACATATTTTACATGTTGATTTAAGCAAATCAAGAATTTGACGAACATATTTAATGTGAACAACAGGACGAGCAAGTTCGATATATCCAAAATGTCCTAATGTGTCTTTAAGTTTAAGACCATCAGTTTTACAGACGAGCCCAGGATCAATAACGCCTAAGCGTGTATCCATGAGTCCACCGTCAACAGGGTACCCTTCACGGTCATACAATTCAGGAGTAACAATCTTAGCTGCTGCCATATCTTTGATAATTTTTGGTGAAAGGACACCAAAGCGAATGGCCTTAATGCGTTTGGAAACAAATTGTGGTCTCATCATGGCACCTGTCATTAATATTTATCTTCCAACTCGATTTTAGGATATAATCCTAACGAGAGGAGTTCGTCAAGTAAAAGCTTGAAAGCGTAACTCATTTCTACATACGACATGGTGGAATCTTCACCATAGACGGGAGAAATAAGTTTGTTGGAACGAGCGTCAAAATAACCTAATAACCCGGACTTTTCACAAATTGGAACAACAACTCGATCTGAGTCAAAACGTTCCTTAAGCAAGAGGGATGCACCATGAGCAATGAACGTATCCTTCTCCATCTCCCCAAGACGCAGTCCCCCTTCTTTTGCTTTCCCTTCCGTTGGTTGACGGGTAAGCAACTGGATTGGACCACGAGCACGAGATTGCATTTTGTTGGCAACCATATGGCGCAGACGTAAGTAATACATGTTTCCTACATAGATTTTTGCCAGCATACGCTTACCGGTACGACCATCGTAAAAGTTTTCAACGCCATCTTCACGAAAGCCCATGGTAAGTAGTTCAGCACGAACATCATCGGTGTTTTCAGCTTCAAAAAGTGTTCCATCAACGTAGCGACCAGCAAGAGCGGCAACTTTACCACCAATAAGCTCCATCAAATGGGACACAGTCATCCTTGAAGAAACCCCGTGGGGAGTAAAAATAAGATCGGGGACGATACCTGATGCCGAAAACGGGAGATCAGCTTGGTTAATTAAAATGCCTGTAACTCCTTTTTGACCATGGCGTGAGGTGAATTTATCTCCAATTTCGGGAATGCGTTCTTCACGAAGACGAACTTGAACTAACTTATTTCCCTCTTCGTTTTCGCTAATGATAACAAAATCAGCAATACCATGTTCACCGTGTTTAAGAGAGATGGAACTTTCACGTCGTGTAGAAGTAGATAGATTATACTCATCCATGCTACTCAAAAAGCGAGGAGGACTAGTTCGCCCAATAACAACGTCGCCTTCGCCAACTTGCGATTCTGGTGACACAATTCCGTCAGCTTCTAAGAAACGGTAATCTTGTTCGCCACGAAAACCTTTAACTTCAGCATCTGGAACAGAAACTTCATCAATAAGACCACCAGAATAACGAAGTTCTTCAGCTTTAACAGGATTAAAGTAGGTACTCCGAGCAAGGCCACGTTGAACAGAACCTTTACTTAAGATAACTCCATCTTCCATGTTATATCCGTCGTAACACATAACGGCAACAACCATGTTTTGTCCTGAAGGATGTTGTTCATAGTCAGTAATATCATGAATTTTAGTTTTAACCAAAGGTAATTGAGGATAATGCAAGATGTTAGCATCCATGTCCAAACGTAAATGGAAATTTGCTGCATAAAATCCTAATGATTGTTTCTGGTTTTTACTTCCAATAATTAAACGTGAAGATTGATTGTAGTTTCCGAATGGAACTAAAGCGGAGGCAACTCCACTAATGGACCCGGGAGTGATCTCCATGTGTGTATGATCCACCGTAAGATCTTGTGGCTGGTAAGCAACAAGCGCATTCTCTTCTTCGCCTGCATCAAGATATTCAATAACTCCTTGACGAACTAAATCAATCCAAGTGAGTTCTCCATCACGCAGTTGTTGAAGATGTTTTTCAGTAAGAATTAATTTACCTTGCTTTACGACAAGTAATGGACGTCGAGCACGACCTTCGTCACAAAAAACATGGACTTCTTGTGTAGCATGATCGATATGAACATTGATATCATCACTAAGAGCACCTTTACGTCGTAGGTCTTTGACGTCGTCTACAAAGGAGAAAGGATCATCAACAGTTCCAATAAACTTTTCATTGAGATAGACTTCAACCATAGTGACCTCCGAAATTTACGGCTCGCGCAATCCTGCGCCTCTAAGTTTTTCAAGCACGGCATCTTCTGACGAGGCTTGCGATAATGAACAGAGCATAGAGAGGTTCTTACGCAACCCAATGTTCGTTCCTTCAGGTGTTTCAATAGGACAAAGACGACCCAAATGAGTACAATGTAATGCACGTGCTTCGAAGTTCTCTTGAGAACTTGAAAGCGGACTTACAACACGTTGTAGGTGGGAAACCATATCTAAGTAATTAGTACGACTCATACGTTGTGATACTCCTTGACGTCCACCAACCCATTCTCCTGTAGCCATAGATGAATACAAACGAGAAGTGAGCAACTTATCACGAATGATGACACGAATTGAAGGGAGTTTTCCCCGTTTGATAATACGTTGGAAGTTGTATAAAATATCACCCACAAGCACTTTGAAATTAACACGGAAAAGATCAAGCAAGAGATCTCCTGCCATGCGTACGCGTTTATTCATGTAATGATCTTTATCGTCCGTAGGTCGATTGTGATTAGCAACATCAATGAATTTCTTAAGCATTTTAGCAAGATTGCGACTTTTAGCAAGACGAGCACTTGATTCCATGCCAATATTAGGCAATAGATATTTGTCAAGAATCTCTCGGGTACGTTCAACACGCACTTCTTTAGATTGACCAACACCAACATACTTACTAATGTAATCAATGGCTTGTTCTTGGGTCTTAATCTCAACAAATTCAAAGAGGTTAACTAATAGTTCGTCGTAATTTTTCTCTGTAGAAACTGCTTTCATGATCTCTTCATCACGAATAATTCCCAGAGCCTTGAGAACAACAACAATGGGCATAGATTTAACTCGAGTAAATGTGATGTAATATAATCCATCTTTCTTACGTTCAAATGTGTGGGGAATTTTATACGAACCCTTTGACGCAAAAAAACGACCCGAGTATACATTATCGTCAGTTTCTTCCACCATAAAACTGTTTGGAGCAAGATCTTCTACATGAACAATAACCCGCTCAGTTCCGTTCACGATAAAATACCCACCAGGGTCAGAAGGATCTTCACCGTGTTTGATTAAATCTTCTCGTTTTAAACCATCAAGGTGACAATATTTACTTTTGAGCATAATAGGCATTTTTCCAACTTCAGCAACAAAATTTTCACGCTGAACATCATTAATATAGGTACTTACTTCAAGAAAAATGGGGGCATGATAGGAAATTTTACGCAAACGAGCTTCCATAGGATAAATTGGCCGTTTACTTCCATCGGCTTCTGTAATTTCAGGCTTACCTACGGTGATACGTCCAAAGCGAATTTTAAATTTCTCAATGTTAGCAGGAATGATCGTTGGTTCGGCTTCTTTGTTTTCTTCAATTGCTTCTTGTAATCCATTTTCCAACAAACGATTAAATGATTGAATACTACTGTCCACAAAACGTTTTTCTTCGTAATACTTCTGAATAAGAATATTTCGTTCCATTTTAGGAGTTTCTTTATGATTATGACTATCCATTGACAACCACCCGATAATACACAGCTGTGCCTGCAGTCATGCTGACACGCTCAATTTTAATAACATCACCAGCTTTGACATTAATACACACAATGGCCGGATCGGTAATCAAGATCTTAGGAAGATCTCGCAAAGAAAGACTGTGAGAAGATAGAAATTTTTCTTTCTCTGCATCAGAGATTTTGGTGTGCTTGGGAACCAAGCCGTGATTGCTGACGTCGATTTCCATGTTTTTTCTCGCATTTATAATGGTAAGCGGGTCGGAAGGGATTCGAACCCTTGACCGCCTGATGACTTTAGACAGGCATACTCATATTCCGAGCGTTGTGTCGGACTTGCTGACCTTAAAAGTCAGGCGCTATACCAGGCTAAGCTACCGACCCGAAGCGCCCTGGCCGGGACATTCACGCCTCGGGAATGGTCCCTAAGGCATTTGAACCCGGGTCGCCACCGTGACAGGGTGGCATGCTAGGCCGAACTACACTACCAAGGCATCATCGCTATGGCAGCGTACCTTCTAGCACCTATTCTTTATGAAAAAGAGATAGAGAGAGAAGTTACTGCCATGGTTGGATTGAAAAACGCCAGTTTATTTATAAAGATTTCGGAAATGAATATAGAATATAGGTTTTGCAAGAGCAGAAGTAGTTAAATGTTGTGGAAGAAGTTCTGAAATGTAGTTCTACAAAATGAAAGTGAGGGAAGAAAAACGCATCTTCCCTCTTGTGCTGAAAAACGGAAAGAACCGTTTTTGGCACATTCCAAAAACAAATGTTCCAATGGAACCTGTGTTTTCGTAATGAGTCCCCCCTCCCAGACTTTCGTGCAAAAAATAATTTGCATCTCGAACCGGGGATCTCTCCGTGGCCGCTGACTCTTTATCATCTCAGTCATAATGACAACTCAAAAGAGTTTCTACAGCGGAGCGTTCTAGCCACTAAACTAAGGGGGGATAACTCGCAGCAGATGAGGAAATGGTTGCTTTATAATATTTTTGGTGAACTAAGAAGATATTTTAGAAAAAATATGCGGTAGCGGGGAGTCGAACCCCGGTCACAGCCTTTTTGTACGAATGTATGGCAAGGCCGCATACTAACCACTATACGACTACCGCATGATGAGTGGTGAAGCAGTTTGAATACAATTGCTTTATTAACGTTTTGGTGCCAAAACAGAGTTGTTGGTATAAGCAGTTGTTGATATAAGCAATAGGCAGCAGAAAGTTCAAAACTCCAAAAAACCAACGACTTTCGAAACATCCTTCGCATTAATCAAAAATAATGTATCGCGCCAACACGAGAGAAGTTCCAAAATATTGACACCATTTTCGGCAAACAATGAAGTAATATAAGACACAACACCTGCCGTATCCTCAATTTCTTGGGGAGACTTCATAATTACTAACGCTACATTTTCGTGATGTTTAGTTATCTTAAGTGATAATTTTTGTTTAACCATAAGAGCATATTTTTCCGATGTAATGAGCGTATAATGATCAGAACCCTGAACCATAAAAAAAAGATCGTTATACTCTCGAGCCATCTTCTGTATTCCATCTATAATCTCAGAAGAAATCGATCTCTGTAGAATAATAATTTGAATTTTATTCTTGATTTCAATATGTGAGTGCCTAATTAATTCTTTAATTTTCTTTTCTGTAGAAACTTCCTTCTTAATTTTCTCTCGGAACCGTCGTGCCGCAACTAAAATCGCTTCCTGTGACATCTTTTTCTCGATATGCAACTCTTTACTTACCAACCGAGCCAGAGCACTGTAATTAATGAGGTCTTTTTGAAGACAACTTCGAATGAAAGGATGTTCTTTGATATAATTAATCGTCTGTTCGCTTGTTGAAGGTTCCATAATGGATGTAAATGATCTCTTATTTATTAAATTAACTAAAATGTTTTATTTCGAACACTTCTGTTAAATTATATTTTCTCTCGAACGCAGGTTATTAATTATAGCTTCTTCTTCAGAAATATATGAAATCAATTGCAGTAAATTTTCCTTCACTAAAAAGTAAAATTATTGTTGAAGCAGCTCATGTCTACACCTATGAATCAGTTAGTGAACACCATGTTCGAGGTGCACAACTAGGAAGCATGATCTGTCAACTCTTTCAAAACCTAGGAGGACAGGTCGAACCATGGCTCTTTATTGATAACTACAATGCCCATTTTGAAGCACGAGAAGAAGTACTTGACGTACCAAAATATCTCCACCAAATTGCCCAAAATGGATTTATTCCTCAAAAAATTATATATGAAACGGAGATGGTTACGCAGGCTCAAGTAGTCTTGGAGAGCCTCTTGAAAGAGGGATTTGCAAAAAAACATCACACCGGTTCAATTATTCTTACCAAAGGCAATGTCAAACTCTATGAACCATCTAAAGATAGATATTGTTGTAGCTTACTTGACGCAAGCTTGTACCTTTTGAAACTCTCTCAAGCCCCTTATTGTGTTACTATATTACCCCAAGAATATGAAAAACAACAAATTGCCACAAAAATCATTTTAAAGAAACTAGGTATAGAAACAGATACAATTCAAGCGATATATTATGGCGCTCAGACCAACCATACTTCAGTAAGTACAGAAAATGTCTTTGTAGAAAAGTCTGAACTTTCATCTACACTAAATTCAATTTCTACTACTCTTCAGCTCTTTGATATCATTCATAAACTTGGCGGAAATATCCTTCCCTGTCCCGCACCTCAAGAGGATTCGCAATGAAAAAAATAGGAATTCTTGGCGGCATGGGTCCTGCAGCTTCTTCAAGTTTGTATGCGAGAATTATTTCTTACTGTCAAAAAAAATACAATTCAGTGCAAGACAATGAATACCCTCAAGTAATGTTATATTCAATAGCTCTCGACGGCTTTGATGAAACGGGCATTGTTGATGCACAGCTTGTCCTCAAGCAGCTCTTGCAAGGCATCAAAATGTTAGAGATGAGTCAATGTGATTTCATCGTAATTCCCTGTAATACGGTTCATGTCTTTATTGAACAACTCCGCATGTACGCACAAGTACCAATTCTAAGCATTATTGAAGAGGTTGTACAAAGAGTTAAAGATGGGGGAAATCATGAAGTTTTACTTATTGGTTCACAAACAACATTGTCATTAGGAATTTATCAACAAGAACTGGAAAATAAATCCATTCAAGTGGTACAACCTAACCCCAAAAAATATGAAGATATTACTGCCCTCATTATGGACGTAATGGGTGGGAAAATATCACTTTATAATATAAAAAAAGTGGTGGATCTCATACACAGTACAAAAACCCAAGCAGTGATCTTAGGATGTACAGAATTACCATTGGTAATTTCACAACAAGACCTAAATATACCTCTCTTTGATTCTCTACACATTTTGGCAGAAGCAGCAGTAGACTATGCAATGGGGGAAAATATCGCCCCTAGATCGACTCCTCGTCAAAAAATAAGTTAAACATCTCCGTCTGGATTAAAAAAACCTGATACTATTACTCTGCCCATAGTTTAACATTATCTGCAAAAATTTAATAAATGAAAGATTTTTAAAAATACAAAAATTAAACGAGGTTGAAATAAATGAAAAAAATAGTGGTTATATTACTTACTTTAGGTCTTGTTGCCGCAAGCGTACTCGCACTTGCATGGACGCTCAAAGGTTCAACGCAAGTATTGTCTTGTTATGATCCTGATCATGACCCTGCAGATCCTGATGCCGAAGCGTACATAAATAGTACCACTTATTATACCAAAATGACCGGAGTTCGCAGTTCACAAAAAGATGTTTGTCATGATGCTAACATTTTAGCTGAAGATCGTTGTTGGACAAGTGCAAGTAATCAAACATTTTTGCAATATTGGTGGGTATCTTGCCCTAATGGTTGCTTGGCTGATAAATGTCAATAAAAAGTTAAAAAAAATTTTGTAAATTCTCTATTTATTTTTCTTAATTTTTTAAAATCCACTTGTGAGCAAGAAATCTTCTACGCTTTAGCGTTAGAGTGAATTGTGAAACATTGAATAATTCCAAAAAATAATGGGGTTTTAGTAAAGTGATCAAAACGCATTGTAGTGTGTGAGGAAAAGGTGAATTTGTCTGGTCGGTTGGTCACATCACTTTAGAAATAGTGACAGACTATGTTATGTGAAAACCCCTTACCAATATCCAAACCAAAATTCTCTTACTCCACCACCGCCTTAATCCGCCTAATTCCTGCAGCTGACGCCTCTTCTTTGACGATCTTAAAACTGCCAATCTCTTTAGTATTGGTCACGTGTGGGCCACCGCAAAACTCTTTCGAATAATCTCCAACAAAGTAGACGGAGACCTGCGCAGGATATTTAACGCCAAATTCCATCTCTGCACCAAGTCTAAGAGCATCATCATGGGGCATCTCTTTACGTGTGACCACAATATGGGCATGAATTACTCGATTGACTTCATCTTCTACTTTTTTGATTTCTTCAGGTGTTAACTTACGAGGAAAATTAAAATCAAATCTAAGCCGCTCTGGTGTGATATTGGAACCTCGTTGATGGATCTCGGGAGAAATCACTTTACGCAACGCTTCATTAAGTAAGTGCGTTGCCGTATGAAGGCGCACAGTCTGTTCAGAATGATCTGCGAGTCCACCTTTAAACATCCCTGCTGCAGCAGTTCGCGAAAGCTCTTGATGTTTTTCGAACTCTTTGTGAAATCCAACTGAATCAACTGCAATATCTTTCTCTGTAGCAAGTTCCTGTGTCATCTCAAGAGGAAACCCATAACTTTGGAACAGCAAGAACGCATCTTCTGCATTGATCGTACCTTTCGTTGATGCTAGTTTTTCGAAAATATGAAGGCCTTTTTCAAGAGTTTGGGAAAAGCGTTCTTCCTCTTTTGCCAACTCATCAAATACTTTAGTTTGGTTGTGTTTAAGTTCAGTGTAATAATCACCATATTCGTTGATGATAACGCGGGCAATAGCAGTAGTGAATGATTGGTTGATGCTGATTAATTTGGCATAGCGAATCGCCCGACGAATTAAACGACGTAAAATATATCCTCGATCAACATTCGAGGGAGCAATCCCATTATCATCACCAATAATAAAGACTGCCGAACGCAGATGATCCGCAACAATACGCATTTCGCGTTTATGTTGGACATAAGAAGTACCAGACAATTCTTCAAGACATTTAATAATTGGAATAAATAGACCAGTTTCATAGGCACTTTTTTGATGATTGAGAACGGCAAGAGTACGTTCAAAACCCATACCGGTATCAACATTCTTCTTAACTAAAGGAACTAACGAACCATCAGCATGTCGATTATACGTCATAAACACATCATTCCAGATCTCTACCCAACGATTATCCTCGGGATCAAATGTTTCAGGAGCAACGCTATCTCCCGTCCAGTAAAACATTTCCGTGGAAGGTCCACAGGGGCCAATATCGCCTGCACTCCAGAAGTTATCCTCTCCACAAAACGCGATACGTTTCTCAGGGACACCTAAATGTTTCCATAAATTGTGTGCTTCATCATCACGTGGTACTTTCTCATCACCGCGATATACAGTAAAGCCCAACATGGAAAGAGAAATATTGAGCCATTGTTTTGAAGTGAGAAATTCAAATGACCATTCAATAGCTTCTTTTTTGAAGTAGTCTCCTAATGACCAGTTTCCTAGCATTTGAAAAAACGTATTGTGGGTGTTATCGCCGATGTTGTCGAAATCAACTGTTCGTAGAGATTTTTGGATGTTGACTAAGCGTGTTCCTTGAGGATGAGGCTGACCTAAAAGATACGGAACAAGAGGTTGCATTCCTGCGGTGTTGAATAAAACTGATGCGTCATTGTTGGGGATAAGTGAAGCAGAAGGAATAAGAGAGTGACCTTTGCTTTGAAAGAATTTGAAATATTTTTCTCGAAGAGTTTTAGGATCCATAAATTTGACTATTGAAGATGTTGTTTTTAATTATTTCGGCTTTATTGGGTTGTGAGAGAACAATAGGACTTTGGTTGGAAAAGATGGTGCACTTCGAGGTCTTGTTGAGCTTAGTATCAGTAGGATGTAACTTTGGATTATAATTCTGGAAGTATTCTTATAACCTCAGCTTGAATGATAGTATCTGTAGTTTTCATAACTTTGACTGACACAATATTTCCTAATTTAAAGTTCCCTTTGATGATGATTGGTTTGTATGATTGATTATGTCCAATCCATTCACCCGGAATTTCACCTTGTTGATCAATGACGATAGTTCCCTGCCAATTTTTCCAGCGTTCATTTTGAAGAATAGAAGTATTATGAGCAACATCGGCGAGCACTTTATAACGACGTTGTTTTTCTGTTGCTTCAAGAGAGGGAAGTTTGGCGAGAGGTGATTTTGATGGCGTTGTAAATATAGACATTTTAGTTATATCAGGATTGATTTTACGCATGAACTCTAAAGTGTGCCAAAACTCTTCTTGAGACTCAGCAGGAAATCCAGTAATAATATTAGTACTAATAGTTAAATTTGGAATAGCAAATCGGAAATATTTAAGAAATGAAATTAAGTCTTCAATAGAATAGGTTAGACTCATCTGTTGGAGAATATTATTGCTGGTTGCAAAGATGGGAAGAGAGAGAAATTGGAACATTTTTGAGTGTTGGAAGATTGTAGCGAGTTGATCTTGAAAAGAGAGCAAGTTACTCACGCTAACGGGATAAACTCTTTCAATGAGAATTTGAAATTCGCCAGGAAGTGAGATTAATGAAGAAAGTAAGTCTACAAGAGTGAGATTAAGATCTTTCCCATAGGCTGCTGCATCATGTGAAGATAGCAAGAGTTCTTTGACACCTTGGTTAATCGCCTTTTGAGCAACACCTACAATTTCATCTTGAGAGTAGGATTGAATTTCTCCGATAATTTTTCTTTCACTACACCAGATACAATCGCTGACACATCCCAACGTAATGGGAATTATTTCTATGATTTTATTTTGACGAACTTTAGGTAGGTCTAACGCAGGGAGTTCGTTACGTTCTATAACTTTTATGATGTTACGACTTAATCTTTCTTCAACAACTTCGACAATGCGATGAATTTGGTGAGAACTTATGAGAGGATACAGTTTTAATTTCTCCCGATGATGATGGGGAAAACAACCAACAATAATCACCAATTGATGGGGAAATTTTTTCTTAATTAAATCTAACTTTTCGTAAAGTTCTTCTTCGAGACTAAGAGTAACTTGAGTAAGAGAAATGATTGTTATATCTGTAGATTCTAGATCAAAAGATTGATTGAAACGTGCTTGTTGTAGGAGGCCATTTATACGCTCTGCTTGTGCAAGGCTTTGCCACGAACCGTAAGACTCAACAAAGAATGAGGTCATATTTACTTTGAGGTAGGAGCGTTTTATAAACATTGTCGATTTATTCAGTAATCTTTCTTTCCCTTTTAAGTAGTGCTAAATTCTTATAAATAATTTCAAAAACCCTCATTAGGTGATGGAGTGCGACGACGATGAAGGGGACTGTGCGAGTATCAATGCTAGCCGCAGCTCTGACATCACTTTGCGGTAATTCATATTCACCTCCTCAAGCTTATTCTGAATTCGCATTGATCCAAGAAGCTTTAGGCCCCCATTCATCACAGATTGATATTGGTTCACGTGATAGAGCAGGAGAAGCTGATTTGGAGTTTACTCTTGAAGAGGTTGCAGCGTTTAGATCAGAATCTGCACCGGTTGCGATAGGTAGCCCCAATTCAGGAAGGTTATTGCATGGGATGAAGTTAGAAGAGGGTGAGTGTCTCAAACCGATGCGACCAGAACGTTCGTATGGAACGCTAGAGTTAATTACGACGTTGCGCACTGCAGCATGTAACATTGAGCAAGAGTATGGAATACCGTTGACAGTTCTCGATATGAGTAAAAAGGGCGGCGGGAAGTTTACTTGGAAAGATGGTAGAGGGAGAACGCGAGGTCATTTGAGTCATCAAAATGGGTTGGATGCTGATGTATACCAGTATGTTTCTACAGATGCAGGAGTGTATAGTGCTCAGGGGAGACTTCACTCGAATGATACAGAAGCACTCAATGTAAACTGGAATTTTGTCAAGGCTTTGCAAGAAGGGCTTTACCACACCAAAGTATTTTGGAGCGAGAGAAATATTGCTATATTGAGGAGATTTGTTCAAAGGGAATATGGAGCTCGAGAGTGGGAACAATATGGTGAGCCGATTCTTAAAGGTTGGAGAGGTCATGAGACACATTATCATGTAAGGGTGTTAGGAGTTAATGAGAATACGTTGTATGGAGATAGCGGTTTGAAGAGGAAAAAATAATTGTAAAATGAGTAGTTGTGAAATCAGTAGTTATGATCGGAAATAATTTTTTGAATTAATTTAGGTGGTGTTAGAGCTGGTTTGTGAAAGAGTATTTTTCCGTGTTCTATAACAATTTCGGTAGGCATGGAACGTAGATTATAGATGCTGCCCATGGCATAGCCATACGCTCCGGTGTCGCAGATTGCAAGAATGTTTTCCTCCTCTATTTTAGAGATGAGACGATCTTTCGCAAAGTGATCACCGGTTTCACAGATGTTACCCACAACATCGTAGAGTTGCGGTGTGCCTGTTGGGTTTGAGAGATTGATGATTTTATGATAAGAATCGTAAAGAACAGGTCTTATGAGATGATTAAACCCAGAGTTAACGCCCGCAATCATTTTGGTGCCGTTGAGTTTAATAGTGGTGGCTTTGACGAGAAGCGTGCCTGATTCTGCAACGAGATAGCGACCCGGTTCGAAATAGAGGGAGAGGTTTTTGCCATAGACTCTGCAACATTCTTGGAATTTTTCGACTATTTTTTTTGCAAAGGTTATATAATCTGCACGAGGTTCATCTTCGTGATAAGGAATTTGAAATCCGCCACCAAAATCAACGAATTCGAGGTCGGGAAAATTTTCTGGCTTTATGATTGAAAGAGTATTAACTATTCCTTGGAATTGTTCTGAGGTTTGAGGAATACCTGATCCAGTGTGTTCATGGATGCCGATAATTTTGAGATGATGCTGTTTGCAGATTGTTTTTGTCTTTTCGAGATCTTCAAGTAAGATTCCAAACTTTGTGTCTTTTCCACCCGTCTTCACTTTTTCATGATGGCCAGCAACCACATCGGGATTAAAACGTAGGCAGACATCGCTGTGGGGATAAAGAGTGCCGTATCGTTCTAACTCTGAGAGAGAACCGATGTTGAAAAGGATATTTAGTTTTTTTACTTCGTGGATTTCTTCATTACTCATCATGTTCGCCGTATAGAGAATCTGGTGTGGTTTGAATCCTACTTTTACTGCAAGAAGAATTTCAGCTGGTGAGACCGCATCAATGTTTGCACCTTCTTCAATGAGAATTTTGAGGATAGTAGGATTGTAATTAGCTTTCATCGCGTAGAAAATTTTGGTTTTGGGATAGGGGAACCAACTACACATTTCACGATAGCGCTCTCGAATTAAGCTTGCGTCGTAGACGTAGAGTGGTGTGCCGTATTGTTGTGTAAGAGAAAGAAGAAAAGAAGAAGAAAAAGAAGACATGGTGCTTAATCCTTTGACTTTAAGTGGGAGTAAGGTTTTAGTCTCTGTTCTAAATCTGCAATCTCAGCAGGTTCAAGCTGACCTAATTGCGGATGCACAGGGCCAACACCTCTTCCAATAATCCCAAGAATTGCTTTCGTTGACATGGGGTTGCCATAGGCCATGGTTGCGTCACAAAGAGGTTTCCACTTTTCTGCAAAGCCTGCAGCTGCTTCATCTCTTGATAATAAATGACCTTTGTCCCATGGACGCAAACCTAATGCCAATCCCACCATTTCACCCCAATCTTGAGGAATGATATTACTTACGACAGCAATACCACCCTGAGCACCAACTTTAATTGCATTATAGGTTGTGGCATCATCACCACTCAAAACATGGAAAGGATGTTCACGAGTTTCATTTGCTCTTTGAGCTGCTTGTACATATGCTCTCATGCGGCCCATATCACTGGTTGCAGCTTTCAGACCAATTAGGGTAGGATTATTTGCTGCAAGATGAAAAATAGTTTCTGGTTCAAGGCTTACGCCCGTTCTACTAGGAACATCGTAGAGGATAAGTGGAAGACTTGTATTTTGCGCAACTTCTTCATAAAAGTGTATTAAACCATTTTGTCGAGGCTTGGCGTATGCTGGCGTTACAAGTAGGCCGGCATCGGCCTGGTATGCAAAGGCTAGTGTTGCTCGTAGTTTTGCTTCCCCAGCTTGTTGACCTTTAATCCCCGCAATAATTGGAGTACTGCTCTTTAGAGTATCTCGTTGTTTTACCGCATGCGCAATCATTGAAACGTATTGTCCAAATTGTTCGCTATCTGAAGCGCCAGCTTTGAACTCACCAATATAATCGCCTTCGCCGGTAGTTCCCATTACGATAATGCCAGTAATACCTGCACTGATTTGTTGAGTCACAACTTCTTTTAACTTATCAAAATCTATTGAATAATCAACCTGTCGTGGTGTAACGATTGCGGTGTACGCACCCGGTTGTACTTGTTCTAATGTCATATTTAATCCCTCCTCTCAAGTAAATTTTCATAGAGTGCGATGATTGCATCTTCGTAGCGGCCATGTGGTACATCAAACCAAAGGCTCTGTGGTCCTGCTTTGGAGATTTGTTCTAGGTAGATTTCGCGTTCTCCTAGTATTCTAAACGCTTTGGCAATTTCGCCAGGGATTTTTCCGAGTTGATTTCCGATAAGCGCAACCATGGAGGAACCATTCTCATATTTCACTTCTCCTAGGTCTTGAAGTCGTTGTTTTACTTCTTCTAAATTGGCGTCAGCGTCATTGGTACTCACTTCAATACCAATCGGAGAGGTGGTGATAGTTTCGATATTAATCCCTTCGAATGCTTGGGCAACACGTTGAAGATATCCAGGTACATCCATGGTTCCGGTCA
>JAHFSP010000008.1:31910-40649 GCA_023265685.1 Candidatus Woesearchaeota archaeon
TCAGCGTCATTGGTACTCACTTCAATACCAATCGGAGAGGTGGTGATAGTTTCGATATTAATCCCTTCGAATGCTTGGGCAACACGTTGAAGATATCCAGGTACATCCATGGTTCCGGTCAATAAAGTAAGTCGTCGAAAACTGTCTTTTTTTCCGGTCACGGCAAGAAGTTGTGGATCTGTATCGTGGTGATGATTAATGAGAGTGTATTTGCCATCAGGATTAAATGTGTTACGTACTTCCATGGGAATGCTCGCTTCAATAAGGGGTTCTAAACAGCGAGCATGAAGCACTTTTGCTCCATTGTGAGAGAGAAGCTGGGCAATCCTATAATCAACATGATGAAGAGTAGGGACGTTGTTGCGTCTGGTTTCGTTTTTAATTAATCGAGGATCGATTGCTTTGATACCATCAACGTCAGTACAGTTAATGGCTTTGGTTGCGCCAATTGCTCTGGCGATGAGGGTTTGTGAATAATCTGAACCGCCACGATCAAAGACGAGAACTCTGCTGTTGTTTTCGTATCCGTAATAACCCGCAAAAACAGTGGTGCCGTTAAATCCGTCATGGACATATTCTTTGATAGATGAATCAGATGCACGGTCGTATTCAGCACGGGTGGGATTGCCAGTAAATCTTACAAGAGTCATAGGGGCAGAACGTACATTATGGCCGCGGGCACTTAGAAAATGAGTAAAGAGTTGTTGATTAAAATATTCTCCAAATGATGCTAGACGAGCATACTGGTAGGATTTTTCTGATTGAGCGAGTTGATTTTCTCCTCGTTGAATGCGTCGTTGTAATTCCCCTTGTTCACCAAAAGCATCATCTATCCAATGTTGAGCATTATGGACTTGTTGATACGTTTCACGAAAACGTGTTTCAAGAGAGCGAAATGTTTGTTCTGGAAAGGCGTTTCCTGCTGCTTGTGCGTTGTATCCTTCCAGCAATAAATTTGTTACGCCACTAGGGGCTGAGACAACAACAACTCTTGGGCCACTAGAACCTGAAAAAAGAAGATGCTCAGATGCTTCGAGACCTCGATGACTACCCATACTGGTGCCACCAAATTTGTAAACGTCAACCATTTTTATTTGAAAATGTTGATCCTATAAAAAGATAATGGAGATGGAATAATAATTATCTTAAGAGATGACCCTAAAGAGGATCTTGAGAGTAACATTTATCAAAGAACTTGAGGAAAATTGATCATGACTCAATGCACTGATTCTCTAGCAGATTACGGTTGTCAAAACGCCTGCTGTTATTTTCCTGTAAAGAGAATTACTTCTGATGAAGCATTGAGACTGGAAAGATGTATACAAGTGGGTAATAATTATTTCCTCGATAACGATCTTAAAACAGGTGCCTGTGTTTTTTTAGATACAGAGCAATGGAGTTGTAGCGTATACGATCAAAGACCTGCTGTTTGTCGTGATTATTCTTGTAGAAGTGATAATGATATTTGGACGCTTATTAATCATATTTTAGAGGGAGGAGAAGCTCTTCAAAGACCAGTCCAAGCATGGTTAGATAAATTGGTAGAGAGGGGCGACGTAATCCTATTCTAAAATGAATCTTATTCTAAAAGGGTACATTAATCTTACAACCTAATTTTTACAATCCTAACCTTGTCACCATTTTCTCGACATCAAATTCTTCGAAATCAGCATAACCTTGTCCAACGCCTAAGAAGAGAATGGGTTTTTTAATGACGTAGGAAATTGAAAGAGGAGCGCCGCCTTTTTCATCGACATCTGCTTTGGTGAGAATGGCACCATCCATTTGCACGAGTTCGTTAAAACTGCGAGCTTGTTCGACACAGTCGTTACCAGTAATACTTTCACCGACAAAAACTTTGAGATCAGGCTTGGTCACACGGATGATTTTTTCAAGTTCAGCCATGAGGTTTGTGTTAGAATGAAGGCGGCCAGCGGTGTCGATGAGAACAATATCAACGGCATTTTTTTGAGCATATTTAATGGCATCAAAGGCTACTGCTGCGGCATCTGATCCATAATCATGTTTGATGATTTTAACGTTGAGGCGATTGGCGTGTTCTTCAAGTTGTTGGATAGCGGCGGCACGAAAGGTATCACAGGCAGCCATGACGACACTGAGCTTATGCTGTTGAAAATAATGAGCAAGTTTAGCAATAGAGGTTGTTTTTCCTGCTCCGTTAATGCCAAAGAAAGTGATGACGTAGGGTTTATTTTGAGCTTTACTTTGTTTTACATTGTTGATAAGATCAACTTTTTCGTAGGTTAGAATATCACGAATGGTAGATCGTAGAGTATCATTGATCTTACCTAAGACATCACGAGGAAGAGGTTTGTCGACAAGTTCTGTTTTAAGATCGTCTTTAATTCTCTCAATGACTTCTACTGAGACATTATTTTCGAGAAGGACGATTTCGAGTTCCCAGAATAATTCTTCGAATTTTTCTGCGGAAATTGTCTTGGTAGTAAGAACTTGTTTGAGTTTGCCAAAGAAGCCTGGCTCTTGTTCTGGTTCTTGGGGAGTTACACTTTGTGTTTTCGTTTCTTTTTTGATAGGGGTTGGTTGTTGTGTCTTTACTTCTGTTTTTTGTTCTGGAATGTGATGAGTAGTACTGGGTTGATGTTGAGAAGTAGATTCGTGCTTTGAGAGTAGATCTTCTTTATCTTCTTTAACAATTTCTTTAGAGGGTTCTTCTTTTTTAGAAAAAAGTCGACCAAAGAAACCTTTCTTTTCAGGTTGTACTGGTTCTTGGTTGCTGATAGTGGTGGAAGTGGGCTGAGGAGCAGACTGTTTTGATTCGTCTTTTTTTGGATTATCTTTAACAGATTCCTTAGATTCTTTGTGCCCGACTGGTTCTATTTTCTTTTCGTGATGTTTCTCTACTGGTTTTTTGGTAAATTGAATTTTATCAAAAGATTCAACTTTGGGCGATTCAACTTTTGCTTTGAAATGAAGAGTTTTCTTGGTATCTTTCTTTTCTTCAAAAAATTTTTCTTCGTGAGAAAGATGAGATTTTTTCTCTGGGATTGAAGCAGAGATAGCTGGTTCTGCAATTTTTTCTTCGATAACGGGCACTTCAGCATCATCGTCAAGAATGGGGACTTCTGGCTCGGTAGAAGATACTGGTTCTGAGATTACTGATTCTGGGATTACTGGTCCTGAAAGGGAAGATGTCTGTTCTACTTTAGGTGCTTTCTCTACTTCAACAAGTGTTTCTTCTACTTGTGCTTCTTCTTGGGTTTTTTTAGAGAAAACGGAGAGAGCACTTTTGAGTTTGTCTTTGAGTTTGCTGAACATAGTTATTCTATCTCCTCATTGGCTTCTTCATTTTCTTCTTGGACTATTTGATAGATTTCCTGTGCTTTCTCATGAAGATGATTGAGAAGTTGTTGGGCTTCACTCACTTTGGTAGTAATTTCTTTTTGTTGTTCGTCAAGCATTTCGAGAACTTCTTGGAAAGTTTTTTCAACGACGGTGTCGGCGCCAACGTTTATAAGAAGAGTGGTGGTGTTAGCAAGTGTGCCTTTCACAAAAATTCCATTGGCAAGCGGTGCAAGAAGATCGCTGCCGATTTTTACTTCTTGAAGCTCATGCAAGGCTAGTTTTGATTCTTCTAATTCACCGTTTTGAGAGTTGAGCAGTTCTACATGTTCACCGATTTTTTCGATGTGTTTTTGCAAGATCTGGAACTGAACTAACTTTTGTTGAATTTCATCTGGCATAGAAGGTTTAGACCAAGTGTGTTTTATAAGGTTTTTGGGGGGCGATGAAGTGAGATTGGAAATTATGTTCTTAAGATTAGAAAAAGATTAAAAGGCTGGAAAAATGATTTTAACCATGTTTGGACACCATTCTCATTATTTGCTGGGTTCTGGAGAACTAAAACCAGATCAAAGAGTAGTAATAGGTACAAGACCAGGAATAGAAGAAGCACCGAGAGTTGCTTGGCATTTGGGATTATCTGCTGACCATCCAAGATTAATTGTTGATCATCGTGATTTTGATGACGGTGAATACTTACCCACATTCCTCACTAAGAAAGCCTTAAACTCTCATGGAGTCTTTGGCAGATTTCTACCTAATTATAAAGTTGATGAAGAAAGAGATACCATTCAATTTGGGAAAGGATTACAAGGCATGACAGTGTATATTGTTGATACTCTTAGTAATCGCCTTACCCCACAAGACTTAGTGGCAAGAGTTGGTTTACTCGCAAATGCTGCTAAGTATAATGGGGCAGAGAATGTTGTTGTTCTTTCATATACCCTCACATACGCAGCACAGGAAAGAGGCGTTCATGATGTTGAACATCCTCGAATGCAAACGAGAAAAGCCAGAGAAAATTATGATGGTCAGGGGGTTTCACTCGAGTGGCTTTTACAAACATGGCTGACTTCGGGAGTTGACGCTGTTGTTACAGGACATTTACATGCAATGAGTGAAGCTCAGAATATTACAAGAAGATTAAATGAGTATTACAACCCACTTCATGAGAGGTCACTTGAGAGCCACTCTACACAACGACACCAGATTACCATTTACAATCTTTCTGTTGCACCTTTAGTAGGGGTTTTTTTAGAAGATAAAGGAGAAGAGATTCTTTCGTTGAATACACAGGATCATGGTAAAAATATTATTGTTTTAGGAGCAGATATCAACGCCCAACCTTTTGCTCAAGAAATCGTGCTGAATGCTGGCTTTAGTGAGGCTATTTATGGTGGGA
Organism: Candidatus Woesearchaeota archaeon; assembly: GCA_023265685.1. GTDB lineage: Archaea > Nanobdellota > Nanobdellia > Woesearchaeales > GW2011-AR9 > JACPIK01. The sequence goes on from JAHFSP010000008.1 coordinate 36,634, forward strand.
TGAATAAAACTCGTGGAGCTGGTGGAGTTGTTCAGACATTAGGATTAGATAAGTTGATTGGTCCAGATGGAAAGGAAATTTACGGAGAGATTAAGTTGGATGGTAAAGATGTTCTTGTTGTGGATGATATGGTCCGGCAGGGTGGAACAATGCAAAAAAATATTGAAGTAATTTGTGGATCTGAAGTTGAAGGAATGACGAGAGATCCTCGTATCACTGGAACACCAAGAAGAGTCGTAGTGTATGCGACTCGTTCACGCTTAAGTGAAACTGCTCGTAATGTTCTTTCTACTCCTGCAGTTAATGACATTGTTCTTACTGGACTGGATGCACGAGTAACACATAATATAGGTCAATTAGGAAGAAAGACCGTCGTGTTATGGGGGAACTTTTTGTTTGGTGCTGCAGCAAAAGCGTTGGAGCGTGGCGAAGACCCTAATTTAGTATTAACTCCAGATTATATCAGAAGTAATAGTCTTATGGATTATCATATACCGCGCAGCCATAGAAATAGGACTGATTTTAGAGAAGGAATTATTTAATCTGAAATGGATACATTTGGGTAATGATTCATTTAGGTAATTTTACGCTTCAGCATTCTTTTCATCTAAATCCATTTCATCGGTGTGTTCATCAACAAAGACGTGTTCTCGTTTGCTTGTGTCGACGCGCTTGAGAAGATGTTTAGCATGGAGTGCTTCAAGATGATCAATGGTGCCTTTGCCTGAGAGACCAACTTGGGGTGTTTTAAGAGTGTAGTCTTGAGAGGTAAATTCTTCTCCTGTTTCTTTGTATTTGGCATATAATTCATGGAATTTAGGGAAGTTAATCCAGGTGTGCCAAACACCATCTTGTTTGTACTTTTTTTTGGCGAACATGACAACGCGTGAGGCGATGTGTTCTGAGACAATTTCATAATCAGGTAAGTATTTTTCAAGCTGTTTGCAAAAGACTACGATCTCTTCGTGCAAAGGCATGTTTTCTTTTTTAAGGCGTTGTTGTGAAGGTCCAACGAACATGTAGGATTTAACCTCAATAAAATCAGAACTGCCTTTGTGAATGAGATCAGCATAGCCTTGGAAATCGGAATCGTTAATCCCCTTGATAACAGTGAGTCGTACACAGGTGCGTTGTTTTTTTTTGGCAAGGAATTCGAGAGATTGATTGAGGCGTTCCCAGTTATCAGCAAAGAGAGGAACGTCAACGTCTTTGAGGAGTGGTTTGTTGGGAGCATCGATACTCACATAAAGTTGGGTGATGGGTCGTAGATCACGAATCGCCTCGGGGTATTGGGCATTGGTAACAAGAAATGTGGAAATGCCTTTTTCGTGAAATCTGTCAATGAGTTCGTTGATTCTCGGATAAAAAATAGGTTCGCCGGTAAGGGAGAGAGCAACGTGTTTGACAGTTTTAGAGGCTTCGAATGCACGCTTGTTGGCTTTGTACGAACCGCCAAATCCTACAAGCAATTTTTCATGTGCTTCTAGACTTTTCTCAAAGATAGTGTTAGGGTCATCGACGCCCCATTTCCATTCTTTGGAGACAGGTGCTTTATATCCACGCCAGCAGAATGTACAGCGATTGGCACAGCTAATGGAAGTAGTCATCTGCATACATTGGTTGGACATGATTCCATAGAATTTGAGTTTGTAACAGCCGCCCTCGCCGTTAATCATATTTTTAGTCCAGCCGCAGGTTTTGACGGCAGAATGTTCTCCAACGATACGATATTGTTGTTTTTCAAGTTCGGCTTTCGCTTCGGCGGTTAACATAGTTAGATAGTTTAATGGCTGTTTTAAAAGAGTTGTGTTGGTGAGGGGTTGTGTCTAGTATGGATTGTATCTAAATTAATTTATCGAGAAGTTGTTGGTCCAATAATAAAGCGATCTATTTCATAGTGTTGTGGTTCTATGTAGTCAACAATAATTTGTAAGATATGATAATGGTCTTGGAGAGATTGAAGAAGACGTGAGGGGTCGCTGGTTTGAGCAGCACGAAGGTGGGAACGCAGCTTTAGAGTAACTTGTTGGATAAAATCAACCTCTGGATCATGTTTCTCTTCTAGATTATAAGATACCTGATTGAAGCTGAAGGGGCAAGGCAGGGCTATATCAGAAGAAAGCACACCATGAAGATACTGTTTATTGATAGTACTCATAATTGGTCGTGCAACATCATTTATTACTTCTGGATTAAAAAATTCATCACCATTTCCGATTAAGTAAGATAAGTCTATGATAACGCGAGAGGTTACTATCGTACTGTTTGGGGTACGTGATATATCAGTCTGAATACCTGTACAAGCACTTGCGCGATATTGTTTATGATTAAGATTTTGACCGGTTTGAGTTGTTCTTTGCACTAGATGGAACAAATCTTGAGCAGTGTAGGTGAGAGTAATTTCAGGCATTCTAAGGAAAACAAACGAAGTTTATAAAAATATTACTACTTTTTAGTGTTAAAATAATCATAAATAGAAGTATCTGAGATTGATGCTTGAAAGAATAGGATTAGGTAAGTTAATATCATTTGAGATTACTATGGTACGAAACCCCGTTGATAAACATGGACTGTATTTTGAAGGAACGCTTCAACTACGTGATGTGAGTCAGGAAGTTCTCGATTTTGTTGAGGATGAACTCGAGCGTTCAGGTGTGAAAGTTTCCAAAGTTATGGAAGTAAAAGGCGGATTTGATTTTCTTCTTTCTGATAATAATTTTACCAAAGCTCTCGGTAAGAAACTCCAAGAATTATTTGGGGGAGAGTTGAAGTCAAGTGCGAAATTGCATACGATGAAGGGAGATAAAGAGTTGTATCGAGGAACGATTATGTTTCGTCCAGCAGGGTTTCATAAAGGCGATCTTGTTGTGTATAAAGGAGATAATTATATTGTTAATGGGTTGTATAAAACAATGTGGCTTCAGAATGAAAAGACTGGTGAGAAAATTCAACTTAAGTATAAAGAAATGGAGTTAGTGAAGAAGGTAAAGTCTGACTCTAGGAGTGATTCTGAGATAAATGAGGAAGAACAAGAGGACAGTGACGAGGAAGAGTAGGGTTTGACGCAAGAATTTTAAAAAAAGATAAAGAAAAAATAACTAAAAAAAACTATCCTACAATAAGGCTGCCTTTCATACCTTGCTGACGATGAGTTCCCACGCTGCAGTAATATTCAAATGTGCCTTTTTTACTTGCGACAAACTCAACAGCAGTTGGTGTTCCTGGTTTGACACGACTTGTGCGAGCATTGAATTCATCAACAACCCAATCATGAAACCCACTTGTTGAGCTAAATTCAATACGTACGGTATCTCCTTCTTTGACACGAATTTGAGGGTTATCTTGCCCACTCATGACAAACTTAAAGTTCTCTCCTGTGACCACAAAGGTTGTTGCACCAGGTGTTGTGGGTGGTAGAGTAGGTACTGCTGATGGAGGAGCGGTATTTTCTCCCATATCATCCATGGTATCATTATTGCCCTCTACTTCCTGTTGGGGCTGTGCTGGTGACGTTGTTGGTTGCTGTGCTTGTGGAGTAGGCTGTTGTTGATCTTGGGAATCGCACCCTACTGCTAACACTAATACTAAACTTAAAAGCATAATACTTACAATGCTTATGATTGATTTTTTTGTCGATATTCTCTTGTCCATTTGTCTGCACCTCCTATAAAAACTGAAAATGTTGCGAGGGCAAGGCCAAGATCACGAATCATGATATCATTATAGCCTAAACCCGTTGCAATAGTGAGTAAGTGAATTGAGAGGAGTAACGCGACAGGACGTACAAAGATCCCTATTAAAAACATAGTTGCAAGGATAACTTCGGCTGCACCGTTGAGATAGATTAGATTTTTGGCAAAACTAAGTTGGAGTATAAAATCTGGGAGATAGCCCATAAATCGTCAGGTAAAAATAACTGGTTGAAGCCAAACCAGAGGAAGACGAGACTTAGACCTATACGTAGAATTGCTGGTGCATAGGGTTGAAGAGTTTTGAGTGAGGTCATTGAATAGAGT
>JAHFSP010000038.1 GCA_023265685.1 Candidatus Woesearchaeota archaeon
AATCATTGAATTGGCAAACCCCAGCACAGGTTGCTGGGTTTGGAATATATAGCTGGTGGTCATTAATAAGGCTGTTTCAAAATTGGTTTGAGGCGTATTGATTATTTGGAAACACTGTCCCTTTCAGAAACCTTTATAAACAATTACTGAAAAAGAAGTCAATAACCAAGGAGGATACTCTTCCCATGTTCTACAAAGTCAAAGTTCGAGATCATATTCGTGTTCCACCGTATATGTTTAATCTGTCTAAAAAGCAGGCTGTGTTGGATAATATCAAATCTAGTTATGAAAATTACATTTCTAAAGATTTCGGTTTTGCCGTCGCTGTTGTTGATGCAGGTAACGTCAAAGAAGGAGTTATTGTTCCTGGTGATGGTGCTGGTTATTACGAAGCTGAATTTGAACTTCTTACATACAAGCCAGAAGTTAATGAGTTAGTCCATGGGAAAATCAGAGATATTACTGATTTTGGAGCATTTATGGACATTGGTGGCGTTGAGGGTATGGTTCATATCTCTCAGAGTATGGATGATTTTGTCTCATTTAGTAAAGAAAAAGTCTTACAGGGTAAGAAAACGGGTCGAAGCATTAAAGTTGGTGATCGCTGTCGAGCTCGGATCATTGCTGTAAGTTATAAAGATCTTCATAATCCTAAAATTGGTTTGACGATGCGTCAAGAAGGACTTGGTAAAGTCGAGTGGCTTGATGAGGGTGCTGTACATGTAATCCCTCCTAAAGAAGCGTCTGCTAAGAAGAAGGAGAAAGATTAAAATGGTCAAACGCAAAGTGTGTCGAAGTTGTAAGATGTTTATTGAGGGTAATGAATGTCCTACATGTAAAACAACTAGTTTCATTGACACCTGGAAAGGTCGTTTGTATATCACTGATGCTCAACACTCACAGATTGCACAAAAAGTCAATCACCCACATAATGGGGAGTATGCAATAAAAACACAATAAGGATAGAATAGGTGGAATGAATGCAAATTACAATTGAACATAAAAAAGAAAATCAGCTCATTAAACGAACTGATGTTACTGGTAAAGTCGTTTTTACGGGAGCAACTCCCTCTAATAAAGATCTAGGTAGCGCTATTGCGAAACATCTTCATGTTGAACCTTCTTTACTTGTTTTACGACAAATTCATACAACTTTTAGTCATCCTCAAGCAACGTTTCATGCTGTCGCCTATGCAACTGCTGAAGGTCGAGCTAAATATGAAGTTTCTACTTCACATTTACGTAAAAAAGCAGAGGAAGAGAAAAAAGCAGCAGAAGGGAAGGGTGAATAGATACAATGGCAGCTCCAAATAAAGGTGGTCAAAAAGGTGGTGCGAAAGCTCCTGTAAAAGGTCCAGTAAAGAAAAAAGGTCGCAATTTGTATAAGTTGTATGTTATTGAAGGTGACAAAATCAAACGTACCAATCAATTTTCTCCAAAATCTCCAGGAGACTTTCTTGCTAATCACAAAGATCGATTAGTGTGTGGAAAGACTGGATATACTGAGATGAAAAGAAGTAAGTAAATTTTTTTGTTTTTAGAGTTTTAATTTTTGGTTGATAGAGTTTTTTTAAGAATGGATATCTCTGAATTAACAGTTCCCAACTTTATTGATGGCATAGAAATATGGAACGTCTCAGACCATACTCGTTTTCTACGATGGACTGATTTAACATTATCTGAGAAAAATCTTTTTGGGATGATTTATCGAATGGTCACCTGCACTTCTGATTTAGTTGTCTGTGATTCTGATTTACGAACATTTCAAACATCTTTATCTGGAACTCCCGTCGCCTATTTACACGCACAACCTCATAGTCCTCGCAATCCTGCTCCTTTTGAGATTGTTGTTGGCAAATGCAACGTTGAAGATAACACTCAAATTGAAGTTGATGTGTCTATTTCAGTTCATAATAACCTTTGTCGAGAGTTAGACGGTGTGATTGGTTTTTTACAGGGAGATATACGAAGGAACAATCATGTATTCCCAGGGCGATTGAGGAATTTATCTTTTTCTGATTATGAAATGTTTCTAGAGATGATAGATAAAATTTCACATGAACGCTCTAGTGCGTATCCTGGAACAAAAGAATTTTTGCGTTCTGGCGTTGATTATGTTACACTGGTTGAAAGATATGTTTCTGTTGGTCTGGAAGATATTGGTTGTGCAATTTTTCGGGCAAAGAAGCTACCAACTACTCTTGGCCCAACTTTAGTTGCAGTTCATCCGTATTACATGCAGTATCATAATACGAATGGAAATAGACAAAACCTGTCTAATTCTGCAGTAAATGATCTTATGAGGCGATATGATATACTTTTTAGAAATCACCAAGGGCCTTTAGTTTTGGTGGAAGAGAAAAATAGGATAGAGTCAACGGTTATGAAAATGAATGAAATCGACCGTGCTCATGAAACTTATTTTGTTCCAACTGCTGATAGAGATTCCTCTCTTTTTCCGTTTACTCAAGATAGAGAGTTCATGTGGTTTTTAGGAGCACTTGGTGAGGTTCATGGAGTAAAATTTGTTGGTGGCCATGATTGTGGTGATACGCCATATCGGGCCATGGATCATTCAACTATGAGAGAGATTACTTTTTCTGGTTGTTTACGTGGTCTTGCTAATAGGTTGGAGAAATTAGGATTTCCTAAAGTTGAGACGATGGTGAGGTATGTGTATTCTTGATGGTTTTAATCAAAGCCAATTGAACTGTTAGAAAACTAATGACTACAGCAAGAAAGTAAATAAAAATAAAAACTCTATCGCATAAACTCAATGCCCAATTCATTTTCCATGGCGTCTTTTTTCTTGTTGGCGAATTTGTTGCCAGTTCCGAATATTTGTTCAGATTTAACGCCGGTAATGATGATCATGGTACGGATGGTTCGTTCGAGGTCTTTGTAGATTTGTGCTCCCCAAATAATTTTCGCATGACTGTCAAGGCTTTGGGCTACTTTTTCTACAATTTGACGTGATTCATCAAGAGTGAGATTTTCTCCTCCAGAGATGTTTATTAGTGCGCCTGTTGCATTACTTACATCGACGTCGATAAGGGGATTTTGTAAAGCTTTGACCACAGATTCTTCGGCGCGGCGTTCTCCATCAGATTCTCCCACACCAATCATGGCGACGCCACCTTCAGACATAATTGCTTTAACGTCCGCAAAATCAAGATTGACAAGGCCTGTTTTAGTAACAAGTTCTGCGATTCCTTTTACAGAGTTGGTTAAAATTTCGTCTGCTACTTTGAATGCAGTTTGAAGAGGTAGATGAGGGGCAATTTCGAGAAGTTTTTCGTTGGGAATTACAATTAAAGTGTTGACGCTTTGTTCAAGTTTTTCAAGACCTATCATAGCGTTTTCAAAACGATGAGAACCTTCCATCATGAATGGAATGGTGACGATGGCAACGCTTAAGATGCCCATTTTACGAGCGAGTGCAGCAACAAATGGTGCACTTCCAGTTCCGGTTCCGCCACCAAGACCACAGGTGATGAAAATCATATCACAGCCATCAAGGAGTTTTTTCAAATCTGCTTCATTTTCTTTGGCTGATTCTTCTCCCATTTTTGGATTTGATCCGGCGCCAAGGCCGTTGGTAAGTTGTTTTCCAATAAGGAGTTTGCGATCACAGGTTGTGTAGAGAAGATCTTGAGCGTCAGTATTAATAGCAACAGTTTCAATGCCTGCGATACCGACTTCAGTCATACGGTTGATGGTGTTATTTCCAGCGCCACCGCATCCAATCACTTTGATACGAGTCTTGTGACTCGCGATCATTTTCTCGAGTTCTTCGTCGATATCGAGATTCGCTTTTTTGTGATTAATCTCTTTTGTAGTGTGCGCCATTGCCTGTTGTTGACGCATTGAAGACTGATTAGTCATAGTTTGTTCGCGAATGTAGGTATCCACAGGTATCACCTTTTGAATGGTAGAATGTGATGATAATACTTTCCCACCCTTTTTAGGATGAGTAGTGCTGAAGGTGCTTTATAAATTTTATTGCACTGTGGAAGTAGTCATTTCTTTATGTGAGTTTTTGATATAATTCATGAAGAATCTTCATTAATTCTTCAAGATCTTTGGTTTGACCGATTCGTGCACGAATATCTTTGCCGCCAATGACTCCACGAGTAAAGGTCATGGCTTGTAATCGGATGTTAACGAACTTAATTGTAGGGTAGTTTTTGGTGTATTCAACATATTTGAAGAAGTATTCGAGTCGTTGTTTGTCGGTAATGGGATCGTAGTGTCCTGTTTTGAGATATTGGTTGATTTGAGTGAAGAGAAAGGGGTTTTTGCAGGCAGCACGACCAATCATGACATAATCACAACCGGTTTCGTTGAGCATACGTTGGGCATCTTCTGGAGTTTGGATATCACCGTTTCCTACGATGGGAATTGAGACTGCTTCTTTGAGTTGTTTGATACGTTGCCAGTCGGCTTTTCCAGAGTAGCCTTCTTTAAGAGTACGGGCGTGAAGAGTGATCATGGCAATGCCTTCTTCTTGAGCGATTTTTGCCGTTTCAATGAAGCGATCAGGATGGTTCACACCAGCACGGATTTTGAGTGAGACAGGTTTATTACTTGCTTTTACCATGGTGCGAAAGATTTTTCGAGTAAGTTCTGGTTCTTGGAGTAGTGCGGCACCGGCCATTTGACAAGTAATGTGGGGTGCGGGACAGCCCATGTTATAGTCGATGATGTCAAAATGTGGTGCAACAAGTTTGACTGCTTTTTCAAGTTCTTCGATATCTGATCCAAAAAGTTGACATGAGTGTGGCCGTTCTTGATCGGAGAATTCGATAAATTCACGAATTTCATGTCCTAGATTTTTTCTGGCAGTAATCGCGTAAATACTTGTTAGTTCGGTAATGACGAGTCCGGCTCCAAGTTCTTTACAAATTAATCTTAATGCGGGGTCAGAGACTCCCGCCATAGGTGCAAAGAAGGCTTTGGAGGTGAATATTGGAAGAGATTTTGAGTCTATGTTGGACATTTATTCTGTAGTTAATGGTTTATTGAAAAATCTTCCCCACAAATTTAAAAAAGAGGTTATCGAATTAAGTATATGAACATGTCGTTGCCTCTCTCTCTCAATGATACCTCTTCCATTTCTTACGTTTTAGCACGAGAATTTGAGGTTCTTTCTAAAAAACATCGAGCAGGGTGGCTATTACGTGGTGTTCCTGTAGGAAAGTGTGAGACGGTTTGGGAACATTCTCGTGATGTGGGATTATTAGGAGCTGAGTATGCTCAGAGATATCATCCTCAACTAAATCCATTTCTGGTTTTTGCAATGGGCGTGATTCATGATATTGGGGAGACACGCATACCTGATTATACCCCCCATGATGGTGTTTCTCGTGAAGAAAAATTTCGTCAAGAACATACAGCGGTCCAGGATATCTTTTCTGGAGTTGAGAAAGGACAAGAATACATTAATCTTTGGCTTGAGTTTGAAGAAAGAAAAACTGCTACGGCAAGGTATGTTAAAGAATGGGATCAGTTGCAAATGGTTATGCAGGCGTCTCGATATCGCGCAGCAGGGTTCAATGGAATGGAAGAATTTTATGAGAGTGCAAGACCTAAAATTGTATCTGCTGAGTTGGTGGAGCTTTTTGATCGTTTGGTGAAATAGTATACTCATTAGGGAATATGACGTATTCGATTGATAAGGGTATAACTAATATCCGTCACTTCTATGCCTACATTAAGGTCGTCTCTCTTAACGTAGAGAGGGCCGAAACATAATCTTGAACCGATTCTGATTTCGAGAGGATTAATATCAAAAACGGGTTCCCAGATACCTGATTTTATGATGTGGGTTACTGGTCGTTGTGATTTTCTGGTTATCAATTCATTTTTGTAAAATACTCTTTCATTTTCTTGATACATTATTCCATGAAATCCTCTTCCATTTGTACTTGGAATATTGATTATATTATCTGGAAAACAGCCAATGGTTATGGGCATTAAAAGTTGATATCGTTGTTGGTGTGATTCTAGGGTGGAAGTATTTCTGGTTACTAACCAAAGTGAGACTTCGTCAATCATGTATTCATTTTCTTTAAGTCTTTACTTAAATCTTTTCGAGTTGGTGGAGAAAATCAGTGAGGGCTTGTGATGAGAAGGTGTGTAGTGGGGTTACGCGGAAGTATTCTTGATTGCGAGGACTGTAGATTCTTCTGGAGAGGGTGAGTTGAGTGAGGAGGTCTTGTTTGGTGATGATGCCGAGAAATTGGACATGGCCGTTTTCTTCATAGCAGGCGATGTGATGCTCGGCAATTTTATCTTGTTCGTGTTGGAAGCGATCGTCAGGGTAGGCAACAGTTTTGTATTTTTGCAATGAGTCTTTATTGATGCTGCGAAGTCCAAGTGAAATTTCTTTTCCGTCTATTTTTAATCTGAAATCTGGTCCTGCCCCTTGGGCGTCACCAAAATAATTTCCTCGGTAGGAAAACCAAGCACGGTGTTGGATGAGAATTTGTTTGAATGCTTCTTCGGTGGTCCAGCAACGAATAAAATTAGCTTCTTTGATATCAGTGTTGCGTCCTTGTTTAGCCCAACCTTCTGAGAGGATTTTTTGTTTGACTTGTTGTTGGAAATAGTCTATTGATGTCTGAGGAACCGTAAATTCGAGAGACGGCATAGGGGGAGTATTTTTTTAGTGTTTTTATGGTTTACGTTTTGGATTAGGGAGCGTTGTTTGGCTTAGGTGAGATTGTGTTTTAGATAATGGGTTGTGTTTTAGATTACGTTTACTCTTTTTTTTCACTCTGTTCTTCGGACTGGAGGTTTTTGAAGATAAGACAATAGTGGTGGTGGACGTTGGGAACGAAGCTGTATTTGTAGCCGTAGGGATAGAGAGTTTTGTTGTCTTGGCACCAGATGCGTTCGCCTCTGAATTGATAATATTTCGTCATTTCACGTGCGAAATCCCAGGCGAGCATGGTGTAGTTTCCTTTGTCCATGTAGTTTTGTAAGATGACAACGAGATGTCCCCCAATTTTTATTTTTGGCTTGAGGTCAGCAAACATGAGCGTAAGGCGTTTGAGAAATTCTTCGTAGGAGGGTGCGTTTCCTAAATCACGTGCGTCGTCACTGTATTTGGTGTCAAGGCCCTCTTCTTCACGTTTGCTGGATGCAAGACCTTTCTTGTTGAGCATAGGTCCATAGGGGGGAGAGGTAATGACAAGATTGATTTGTGGTAACGAGAACTTTTTCCATTGTTCGTCTATCTTGGTACTGTCTCCTTCGATAACGAGCTGTTTGACGTGCTGACGTGCGCCACTTTGTCCAAGTTGAAGCTGTGATTCTTTCGTTGCAATTCGATCTTTGGCAATTTGTGCGTACTTGTTTTGTAATTCAATGCCGATGCCATTGCGTTGTGCGTTATAACAGGCAATTAATGTACTGCCTGTTCCTAAGAATGGGTCGAAGACGACATCACCTTTCTTGGTAAAGAAATTGACAAACTGCTCTATCATATCTTCGGGATATTTTGCGGGATGGAGCACTTCGGCTTTTTTTCTAGGAGCAGGATTGTGAATGAACCAAGTCTTGGTGAATTTAAGCCATTCCTGAGGGGTTAATTCATTGAGGCGATTGTCGGGTGAGACTTCAGACATGTGATTTTAAGAGAGTTAGGGTTATTTAAAGATATGGATGGATAAGAAGGTAAAAAAAAGAGAATAGAAAAAAAAGACTAAAAGTAGAAAGAAAAAATTTAACGTTTTTTCTTCTTAGCTGGAGCGCGACGAACTGGTTTTTTCTTGGCAGGAGCTTTTTTCTTAGCAGTACCTGCTTTACGACCGCGAGCCATTTTTGCGCGAGCGACGTTACCTTTTCCGTCGATGAAATAAAGGTAACCGGATTGTTTTTTTACGCCAGCACGAAAGACAACTTCTTTCTTTGCTTTTCCTTTTGATCTTCCTGCACGACTCATCATTGCGCGGGAGATGTGACCATCTTTGTCCAAGAAGTAGAGATATCCTGGGTCTTTCTTAACACCTGTTTTTACGACGATTTCTGCCATTTTCTATTTCCTCCTTTTTTGAGAGAACCGAGGTTCTCGTCGGAAAATGTGATTTTCCTATTCTAATAATATATTGATAGTATTTAAAGCTTTCTGGTGGATGTCGACGGTGAGGGGTGTTTAGATTATTTTGTTTGAGAAGTAGCGTACCGCATCAAGAATGGCAGTGCGAGTTCTGGGTGAGGTATAACACCGTAACTTTGAATATTATTGGGAGTTTGGTCAAGTCGTGCTTGCATAGGTTGGTCTTTATCTATAGTGTTTCGATCGTATAAATCGAAGATAAACTGATCGGTGGTTCCATTTTTGGTTTTTATCACGCTTGATCTTATTTCTCCTTTGAGAATCCTATATCCTTCTTGCATGTCAATATTGTCTCCTACGAGAGCATTTCCAACAACGTCACGAGGTTGAGGGAATTCTAGAATGAGGTTTTGTCTGGCATTTTTCCAATTAAATCCTAAGATATTGAATCTGACATACTCACCGAAGTGTTCATTAAATTCTGCTATTGTTTCTATTCCAAATTCATCTTTGTCTTTGGGAAAATCTAAATCTGGTTGTATTCTCCCTTTTTTAATCTCCGTTGCAATATGAGTAATTTCAGTGTATAACTGAGATATATCAACAGTCCTAATATCTAAATTATCGTGATGAGTTTGATTATATATCTTAAACGTGCCTATAGTTCCATCTGGGTTGTATGCTCTATGAAAAACCGTACCTTCGTTAGGGTATCCTAAGACATTTTCGTGGTAATTACCATCTGCTAGGTTTAGGTATGAAAGATCTGAAAGTTCTTTACTCTCTTGATCTCCTTCTTTTGCCACGCCTCCATAATGATGTCGTAAATGGGTTGTTCGTTCTAAAAGTGTTCGTGCTGCTTGATTGATGCCGAAATGGAATTGTTCATACGTTGGTCGATTTAGAATTCCGTTTCTTGTTTCTAGCAGTTCTGAAACTTTAACAATTTGGACAACTGCCTCTTCACTAACTCCTACACGAGCCCTGTATTCTTTTTCAATGGCTGTTTCGATGTCGTGTCTTTGTTGTGTGATATTAAACACATCATACAAAAATGTTCTTTCGGCTACTGTGACTTGTCTAAAATATCCAAAAATATCTTGAAGTGATCTTTCAAGAGCGGAGGTGTCGAGAACCATGGCGTGAAAAGTATGTATTTGCTTTAAAAACGTATCTGTGATTTTATTACTCGCTGGGTCTAATACCCCGTTGCTCTGCAACGATATAAGCGAGTAATAACCAGAAATCCGTTTTTTAGAAATCGCCGAATACCCCGCAGC
>JAHFSP010000050.1 GCA_023265685.1 Candidatus Woesearchaeota archaeon
TTGATGAATCAAATAAATGGGTTGGTTCGAACCAGAAAAAACTAATTTAATAAAGTAGAACGGCCGATAAATGCCCCGTGGCTTTTAGCCCGGGGTAGGCCGTTCTTTATTTTCTTACTTTTGAGTAAAATAGGTATTTGCGGTAGAATTTTAGGATAGAAACATTTAAATAAAAACTTCGTGAAAAAATGTACGTGCCACGGTCGCATACGCAGAAATGTGAAAAATACATTTCTGGTCGCGACGTGTCAATCATTATATTCACGCCACGGTCGCATAATCTGGTATTGCGCGGGATTGCTATGGGCTATTGTCCATGAGATTTCCTACAATACCACAAAGATTCCGTCCCTCTGGGATTGTCGGTTCAAATGATGTAAAGATTTTTCTTGCGTCTGATTTTCCGGCCCGTGGCGCTCTTTTTTCTGGTTAGTACTTTTCTTCTTAACACAAAGATATTTAAATGAAAAAATACTTCTTACATCAAGAGATGAAATCAATTTTTACGGTGTTTATTAGTCTTTTATTAGTTTCAAGTATTTTTATCTTTGCGGCAAGTGTTGATGCTACTGCTATGACTCATAGTTGTACGACGGGTGATCTTTTTTTTGTTGAGTCTGCCAATAATCAGCGTACTGTGAAGTTGGCGTCATCCAATGAGTATTCTTTTAACCAGCCTATTTCTCATGCGGAATTTAGACTTTCGAATGATGCGAGAATGGATGCTAAATCCATTAGTTCTATCAATTTTGATAATTTGTTAGGTGATGATGTGGGGGTGGGTAGTTTTCTGGTAAATGGGATCCCCATCAATATTTTTTCTTCGGGCTTGGGAGAGTTTAATCATGATGTGCGTTCGATAAGTGGTCACTTTGTTGTTAGTTCTTCATTTGGTAATCTGATGGGTGATGTTGCTGACGATGGTTTCTATTTTAATCTAGTGAATGGTGTTTTGAATGTTTATGTTTTGGAGTCGGGCTTTCTTAATCCTGGTGATCGTACATATATGCCTGAAGTGTTAAAGCCTTTGAATGTCGATGCGTTTCCTGCTCCTGTTGCTATTACTAGTTCGTATGCATTAGCACAGCCTTCTGGCTTTGATGTTGTTCTTCTTCCTTTGAGTTCAAATCGATGGGGACTTATTGTACCAATTAATCGGGCTACGTGGAGTGTTAATAACCTTCAAGTGTATTATGATGATGCTGCGTCGTATGATCCCAATCGTCCTACTATTGAACGACTTTTACCAACCGCTCGGCTATTTAGTGGTGATGTTGATGGCGATGGAAAAGAAGAATTAGTGGGGATTCTCCAAGAGAATAATGTTGTTAAGGGGGTGGTTAAGATTCTTCCTTCTTATGTTTCGATTGGTGGTGGCGGGTTCTCTTGGCAATTGCATATTAGTCTTCTTACTAATTTAGCATTCAATAGCCCTTCTGTACAAGATTTTTCACGACGTAGTGTTGGTGTTGTTGCAGTTGGTGATATTAATAATGATGGTAGAGATGAAATAGTATTTTATGACTCAATTGCTCAAGGTTGGTTTATGATGCGCTTGGTTCAAGGTTCAGCTTCTTTATCTCTTCCTGAGCTTTGGCTTTCATATCGTGGAAATCCTGCAGCAGCAGTAATTGGTTCTTTTGATGGTGAGACTCAGTGTCCTAATTATCCTCCTAGTGAATTGTCTTTTACTTGTCCAGCTCAGAGTGTTATTCATGGTGATTTTAGTTGTACTCTTCATCTGAGGGGAACTCTTGAAGAAAATAAAGTGTCTGTTTTTATAGATGGGCATCAGGTGGTAGTAGCCGGCACACCATTTGTTGTACCTGCACAAGGTTCTTCTTTGATTTCTTTAGTTCCTCAAATGAATCATTATTTTTCTCTTCAGGTAGGAACTAAAGGGGCTGTTGTCGATAAAGATATTGCTATGGTTACATTTCAATCTGACACAATTGGGGATAAACCTCTTGATGTCCTTGCCAATTTTGAAAATGTTGATGGAAGTTTAGGAAGTAGAATTGGAGTTAGTTCCGCTATTGTTACTATTACTCCTTGTCTTACTTTTTCTAGTGTTATTACTGCTTCTGGTTTACTTGCTGCTACTGCTCGTAGTCCCGGTCTTAGTGCACAACAACTCGCAACGGTTGCACGTTCTTTACTGGAGGGATTTCATTTAACTTGTCCTGGTCAAGTAGCTGAGCAACAAGCTCAAGTTGTTGCACCTGCAGTTGTTCGAGTAGAAGATTGTAGCACTCCTGTCGATGATGATAACGATGGAAAAGTTAATTGTGCTGATGTTGTAGATTGTTATGGTCAGGCAAACAATGTTCAACGTAATCTATGTGTGTCTGAACCAGATTTTGTACTTCTTGTTGGAAAGAATGCTGGATACCAACCAGCGTCGTCGGTGAAACAGAAAAATGTAGTGTATGTAAGTGGCACTGATGCATGTCAACAAGAGAAATCAACTGGTTGTTTACTAATTCAAAAATTAGTAAATGGTGTATGGGTCAATACTAACCCTGTTATTGCGTGTGGACAAAATCTTGCTACAGCAATTGCTGCTCATACTATGGTAGATACAGATTATTATCGTGCTCAATGTGTTCCTCATGTTGTCGTATCTCCTCCTGGTGGTGCGGGCGCAGTGGGCGGTGATATTGCGAGATAGTGAAAGTATAATTTTAAACTCAAAAAAGTTACTAAAATTACAAAAACGGTGAATATGATGAACGATGTCCATTCCTCAAAGGCAAAATTTTTCGTTGCTGTTGCACTATTTGTAATTGTGGGTATGGCGCTCTTTTTGTTTTATTCTCCTCTACGTACGACAATTGGTGGAAAGGCGACGTTAAATAATTTTCAAATTCAAAATGTAGATTTAAACGTAGCGCCTTTATGTAGCGCCGCGACGTGTTCTGGTACTTTTCGTTGTGATGGAAATAATAAATGTCGATTCGATCTTTCTTTAATTTCTCTTCATTATATTGTTGCTCCTTTGGGTGCCGATGTTGCATTTATGGATGGCGTATGTAAGAGAGCAACTGTTAATGGTGCTGGTGTGTTTTCTAACGGGGCTTGTAGTGGCACTGGTGCGGTGTGCGATTTTGCGAATGATGATTGTACGCAGGAATTGCC
>JAHFSP010000039.1 GCA_023265685.1 Candidatus Woesearchaeota archaeon
CTCAAAATCTGGCATTACGTCAGAATATAATCTCTCTATATCTAAACCTACAGTAGGATCACTCGAGTTTTCAATAATAGCGTTAATATTCATTGCAGTAGATCAGTAAACAATGTATTTAAAAAAATTACCCACCAAGTTTCAATGTTTAGAACAAGAGTTACCTTTATAAAAGATAATTAAAAACAATGTAATACGTCAGTATGGCATACGCAGAAAAGTATATTTCTGATCGCCACCTGTCACTTGTGCCTTTTCGCCAGCATGGCACAACCCGGTACTGCGCAAGCCTGGAATTAAAAACACCATAGAGCTTGTTCCCGCAAGGGTATCCCGGTTCAAATGACATCAAGACCCGTTCTTATGTCTGATCGTCCGGGTGCTGGCGCTCTTTTTTGATGATAAGTTTTAATGATAATTAATAGAAAAATTCTAAAAATTTATAATGTATATGCTTTTTATGCCAGTTATGTATCAAGTAAAAAATGTGTTATTAGGACACCTCATACCAAATGATAGCTATGTATACACAGAAAATCTAACTAAAGCAGTAGAGCGATGGGATCAAAAAGCATTCGATAATGGAGCGTGGGTAAACGTAGTTGAAATCGATAAGCAATATTACGTCCCTGACGGGAACCATAGAATTTATGTTGCAATGTTTTTCAAAAACAAAGTAGAAGCACGAGTAAGAATTGTTAAACCCCAACAAGTTTTATACAGTTCTAGAGAAGTAGTAGAAGAACAACTCCTCTCTTATCAAGCAAACATAAACAGAATAAAAACAGATGGCGTTAATGATTTTTTTGATTTACGTGGAAAAGTAAGAACAGGAAGTTGGCAAAGAGAATTAGCCAGAGAAAACCGAGAAAAAAGGGCACAAGAAAGATGGGGTCTGCCTCTTCATGAAGCCGTTTCTTTAGGATTAATGCGCGATTTGAGTTAATTATAAAATTCTACTTTGATTTAAACTTTTGAAGCTGTATCCTCAATCTGACTATAATTTATTTGAGGCGCACCAGAAAACAAAAAACCCTAAACTTCTACCATTTCAATCTCAATATTGAGACCTTCAGGGATAGGAACTCTCATGACTAAACGTAAAGTTCTTTCATCAGCACCAATATCAATTAGACGTTTATGAACACGCATTTCGTAACGCTCCCAGGTAGCTTTACCTTCACCAGAAGGAGATTTACGAGTAGCAACTTTTAATTTTTTAGTAGGAAGGGGGATTGGTCCGCGAAGATCAACACCAGTTTTAGAAGCAATTTCTTTAATGTCCGCACAGACTTGATTAATCTTACCAATTTCAATACTTGCAAGTTTGATTCGAGCGCGTTGTGCCATTTTTAATCAGTACCACAATAAGACTCATTCACCGTGGTGAATCTGTTGGAAACGAGCTTATTTATAAAGGTTTCTACAAGTGACACTCTTACGTAATCAACAGTTTCTCTAAGCTACTGGTTTGTAACCTTTAGTATCACCAAAGTCAAAAGATTCATAAACCGTTCACAAACTCACAAAACATGCCTAACTATTCCTTAGCGCTCAGCGATTGCCAAGTCTATCGCGAGGACGGCGATATTCTACTTGTTCTTCCAAAAATAATAGATCTATTTGGGATTCCCTACGAACGATCACCCG
Organism: Candidatus Woesearchaeota archaeon; assembly: GCA_023265685.1. Lineage (GTDB taxonomy): Archaea > Nanobdellota > Nanobdellia > Woesearchaeales > GW2011-AR9 > JACPIK01. Next base: position 1,651 of record JAHFSP010000039.1, read on the forward strand.
ATGGCTGCGACCATTATCACTATCGAAACCCCTATGGAGATCTTGCGATCGCGTGTGATGATTTTGCTCGGTTTCAAGCAAAGAAAGCTAACCCACGGCCATATCTTTGCGAACTTCATGTAGAGAGTAAGACGGCTTTAAACCTTGGGCGCATGTGGGTCCAAGAATTTGTCTTTGCCGGACACCTCGTTGATCATGAAAATATTTTCAAAGGATGTAGAACAACAGCAGCTTTAACAGACCGCATTACCACTACCCCTTCACTTCAAGAACACGTTACTGCATTTCTCAATTGGACATCATTCTTCGCATCACAGTTCGGAGAACGACATTTTTATCTTAGAAAGTAAATCTTATTCCTTTCTCATAAACCAAAAACCCGTTACCACAACCCCAACAAGAAGTAATACCATATAATCACTCCACTCCGGAATAGACACAGGATCAACACCAAAGCTTCCTTTTTGATTATAAACATTTCTTAGATAGGTTTAGGTTAATGTAAAGGAAAAACAGAGAAACTCAATAGGGCTTAGTAACATAAATACTTTTTACTTTTTCAAAGTGTTTGATATTACGAGTACATAGTGGTTCATCAATCATGAATGCTGTCGCTGCAATGATAGCATCTGGTAAGTCAATTCCAAAAGATCGCCGAAATTCTCCTGCTACTTGAACTAAGGGATTGTCAACAGGAATTTTTTCAAATTGAGATAAAAAATGGAGTAATTTCTCACGAACGTCTTTAGTATCGCATTCTTGCCCTGACAACAACTCTGCTTCTGTTATTGCAGAAAAACTAATCTCATGAAGATGTCTCTCAATAAACTCTCTTGCCGCAGTATTGTTTCGTAAAAAATCAATAAAAATGTCAGTATCGACAAGTACCATCAATCCACTCTCTCCTGTCTTTTTTTCCAACCTTTACGGATTTCATTGACATACTCCGTGCCACCACCTGAGCTTCTCCAAATTCCTGCAGTTTCACGTACTAACATTTTTTGATCCATTTTTATAAAATCAACTCTCTCTCCTTCCAGAGTAAAGAGAACAGTATCACCTACATTAATATTTTTTAATTTCCTGATATCTTTAGGAATTGTCACTTGGTAGTTTGTAGTAACTTTAGCTATGCCCATGATAGCTAAAAATGATAGTATCTATATAAAATTTTCCACTGCTTTTGTAAAATCAGTTCCCAAACATCAGCGCGTGAATCTGAGGAGTAGTCTCAAGATGTGTAAAACAACGCTCATCATCAAAGAAAAATAGAACACATACAAAAAGACTAAAAAAATTAAAAACAAAAAACAACCTTACAGAACTTTAGGTGTAATATCCATACACATACCAGCTGCTACAGTAACACCAGAATCACGAATAGCGAACTTAGACATTTGTGGAATCACACTATTTTTCTCAATAACAACTGGTTGAGTTGGACGAAGTTTAACAATAGCAGCATCTCCGTTACGCAAGATGTCTTTGTTTTCTTGAACTTCTGCGCCAGTTGCAGGGTTGATTTTTTTAATAATCTCAACAAATTGACAAGCCACTTGAGAAGTGTGGATGTGAAAGACAGGAGTATATCCAACAGTCACAACACTTGGGTGGTTCATGATAACAATTTGTGCGGTGAATTCCAATGCCACAGTAGGAACGTTGGTAGCGTGACCAAGAACGTCTCCACGAGCAATATCTTTCTTACCAAGACCGCGCACGTTAAATCCAATGTTATCTCCAGGTTCAGCTGAAGGAGCTTGTTCGTGATGCATTTCAATGGTTTTAATTTCACCAGCAACACCTTTACCTTCACGACCAGGAACGATCATAATTTTATCGCCCACTTTCATGACACCAGTTTCAATACGTCCTACAGGAACAACACCGATACCGGTGATGTTGTAAACGTCTTGAATTGGCAAACGAAGAGGTAAATTGGTTGGTTTTTGAGGAAGATCAAATTTGTTAATAGCACTTAACAAATTGTCGCCAGTCCACCATGGTAATTTTTCAGATTTCTTGGTAATATTTTCACCAGGAAGAGAAGCAATTGGAATGAAGCGAAGAAGATCGGTTTTCCATCCAGCTTGAGCAGCGTGTTTTTTAACATCTTCAACAACTTCTTTGTATCGTTTCTCACTCCAGTCTACTCCAGAAATGTCCATTTTGTTAACAGCAATGAGAAGTTGACCTACACCAAAGATCTTGGAAAGTTTAAGATGTTCAATGGTTTGAGCGTTAACACCGTCGTTTGCTGCAACAACAAGAACTGCACAGTCAGCTTGAGAAGCGCCTGTAATCATATTTTTGATAAAGTCTTTGTGTCCAGGAGCATCAATGATAGTAAAATAATATTTATCAGTATCAAAGCGTTTGTGAGCAAGATCAATGGTAACACCACGTTCTTGTTCCTCTTTAAGATTGTCCATAACGAATGCAAACTCGAAACCACCTTTTCCTAATTGTTGTGCTTTCTCTTTGAGTTTACGCATTGCAATTTCGTCAACGTTTCCTGTATCATACAAGAGACGACCAACGGTTGTTGATTTACCGTGATCAACGTGACCGATGAATACTAAGTTAATGTGTTCTTTGTTTTTTGCCATTGTTTAAACCTCGTTTTCTTCTATAAGTTCCGTGAATGGAAATAAGATGTTGGTTGCCATTTTCTTTATAAAGATTTCGGTAAATGTGAGAGAAGGATTAATACATTATGAATCTCATAAATTACTAGAGTGCTTTAGTTATTAGCCCATCTCAGTTTAAACCAAGCTGAGTTCATAAAAAGGGCACAAAAAATGACAATTATGTAAAAAGACACGTTGATATCCATTCGAAAACCAAGAGATGTTGATACGGACCGCGCAAGTAAACTCATGTAGAAGCACGCCAGAATAAGGAGAGCTGATACCTGAAGAATAGCTAAGTCTTCTTTATCTCTAATATCACTCCCCGCAGAATTTGACTGAATAACTACTACTGTTAATCTCATATAGATAATCCAGAATGCAATCACGTAACTAAAAAACGACCATAGTAATAATTTTGTAAGATCAATGACCTCTAAAGAATAACTATTATTAACATAATAATATCCAATCCCTGGGATAACTACAGAAAGGAAAACTAACATATAAGTAAAGATTTGATTATGAGACAATTTTTTGAGATTACCAATAGGCAGGATACTGCTTAGTAGCTTAGATATAAGAGCTTTTTGTTATGCTAAAAACCCACCCCAACTTTTATATACATTCCAGAATATAATCACCATCATGCTCACCCCATCCCAAATCCTTCAACTCCAAACCGCCATTCAAAATTCTAAAAATCCCATCTTCATCTTTGACGACGACGCAGATGGATTATGTTCCTATCTTCTTCTCTACAGAATAAAACGTGAAGGCCACTACTTCATGCTCAAAGCAGCACCGCATCTCGAAGCAAAATTCGTCAAACGCATCCAAGATTTCAATCCCGACCTTATTGTCATTCTCGACATCCCCGATGTTCATCAAGAATTTCTCGACGCATTCAAAATCCCCATTTTCTGGATTGATCATCACGATCCACAACAACGTCACAACGTAACCTACTTCAACCCCAAAATCAAACAACCCGATTCCTATTTTCCCACAACGAGAATGGCCTATCAGGTTGCCAACAATCCTAAAGACCTCTGGATAGCAACCGCAGGAAATCTTGCTGACTGGCATTGTCCTGATTTCATCGAACAAGCAGCAACTCTTTACCCCAACTATTTTCCCAAAAAGAAACGCGATCTCCCAACCCTCGTCTTCAAATCTAAAGTAGGTAAACTAGTCCAATTTTTCTTTTTCATGATAAAAGGACCCTCCAGTGACGTTGCGCGATCTATTAAACTATTAGGTAAAATCGCCTCCCCGGATGAAATTTTTAGTCCCAATTCAGAAGATGGAAATTACCTCTTCAAACGTTTTGAAATGCTTAACATCATGTATGAAAAGCTTCTTGTGCAAGCAAAAGAAAAAGCAACCCGTAGTAAAATACTTCTCTTTGAATATAACGACGAGCAATGGTCATTTACTGCCAACCTTGCCAACGAACTCACCACCCGCTACCCAAAAAAGGTTATCATCATCGCTCGCAAAAGTCAAGGCTTCATGAAATGCAGCCTGCGTGCACAATTCCCCATTGAACCTGCTCTCAAGCGCGCCCTACAAGGGATTGAAGGCTATGGCGGTGGACATCCTACTGCCTGTGGAACCGTCGTAAAAAACGAAGACTGGGACCGCTTCCTTAATCAATTCAAAGAAGAACTAAAACGCAAATAAACCCCACAACCAATCAAAATCCTCACACATGATCCTCATCCCTATTGTATCATTGCTAGGCCTAATTGGCGGAATACTTGTTGCACATATCGCTCGAGAAGAACTACACGATACTCACAAATACATCCGAACTCTTCGCTACTTTCTTACCCTCACAACCCTCATTACTCTGGTTAGCACACTCCCATTCCCAAAACCATATTGGCAAATCATCTATGCACTCATCTTACTTACAATCTGCGTTATCGAGATACGAACCAAATGGCCCTACCACCTTCCTATCATCTCTCCTCTACTCCTTTTCACAAGCCTTTTCTTTCTCCCCCAAGAGCTCGTCCTCATCCCCTCATCACTCTTCCTCTTATTAGGATTCCCCTTAGGAACGGAGGCTTATGATGCATTCCAAGAATCTTGAAGAAACCATCAAAGAAAAAATTCTTCCCGTTGTAGGTTCAACTCTTGAAAAAGCACTTGGCGTAAGTATTCCTAAAATTGGCACCGACATCACGGATAAACTGACGACTCCTCTTCTTGAAATGTACATTCCAATAGATCGTACATTCACCCAAGCAAAAAAAGAATTCTTACAACAATTCTTACGACGAGAATTACGTGCCCATAGTGGTAACATCTCCTCCCTTGCTCGTTTCACCGGTGTTAATCGACGTACCATACATCGTGCCATTCGCGCATTCGAACTCGACGCACAAGAAATCCGTAAACATATCATTACGCTTGACCAAGAAAAAGAAACCGCTATCGACCACAGCATCCGAACCACATTAGATACCTATCGCGACATCCTTGCCCCACAAAAAATGGAGGATGCATATCGTGAAATTCCCACTCTCTCTCGTTCACTTGCACAGCTTCTTCCCCATCAACCGCTAACCTGGAAAGATGCCGAACGAGAATTTGAACGCTCCTTTCTCGAACGCGCCCTTAAAAGCCACCATGGCAACGTAGCCCAGACCGCACACCAACTTAAGATCCGACCAGAGACACTACATCGCAAAATTAAAAAACGAGGAATTGAAAGATAACGCATGCATTATCTAAACAGTGACCTTCCTCTCGTATTTCGATATCTTTCTGGAGATAATTATAGAGCAGACAGTGTTAGAGATTTTTTAAAACATACCTCACAACTAAAACCAAATTCAAGATGGCGATGGTTAAGCCCTTTCGTTTCTAGTCATTGGGATATGACCAGAAAAGGATACAACCTATGTGTACGAGTAGCTTTTAACAATGTAGATATACAACCAAAAATCAGAGATGACCAATTATCATATTTTAAAATTTCAGACCCAACAGGAAACTTTGATTCACTTGGCCCAATGAGCTCTGAACGAATACGAGGGGGTATCTCTATAGATCCAACAACAATAACCCCTGGGAGATATTTTAGTGCAAGTATACTCTACTCCCCTATAACACGATACGCCTTCCTCGAAAATGCTCAAAAATTAGACTTAGGACAAGGAAGATCGCAAGAGAAATACCTCGAGCATCTCGTGGCATCACCGACGTTATCTCCAACGTAACTAATTCTTCTTTATATCATTCCTCATCGTAAAATTGAACCTCCCCAACCATAAATGGTGGGGATTCTACGGTGCGGGAAGCAGCAGCTTTGGCATGATGGGTCTTCACATATTCTTTCGCTGCTTCTAAAGTGATGTGACCAACCGACCCCATGAATTTACCTGCTCCCCACACACTACGGTGACCCTTATCATTCCAGTAAAATTCTTGGAGTTTGTTCTCGGCTGCAAGAAAGAGCAGCCGTGAACTTGATCCTTTGAGTAGTTGCACCACTCGAGCAGGGTTCATGCTAGGTCGCAGACTTGCGACAACATGGACGTGGTCAGCATCAACTTCAAGCTCTTCTATGGCAAAGCCATGACGCTTTGCAGCCTCGTGCAAAAACACGACGCAAAGCTTTTGAAGTTCTGGATCAGCAAATAGTTTACGACGGTATTTGGTGACCCATTGGAGATGCCACATGCTCCAACCTACACCATGAGTGTATTTGTGGTTTTGGTAGTCAGTCATTGTTGATCACCTCGTTGGTGAGCCCGATCACTTTACCAAAACCACATTATTTTTGGGAACTGTTCAATGTTTCGCAATTCACTCTAACGCTAAAGCGTAGAAGATTTCTTGCTCAGAAAGTGGATTTAAACTAGATGAGCAAAATCACTGACGACAAAACAACGACTCAATAGCTTTATACGGTCCTGTTGCTCGAGGTAAATTTTTCCCACAAATATCAAAATAAATTCTCTGAGCAATTACCTCTATATGCCCAACTAAATTCTCAATCTCCTGATTTTGTAAAGCTTGAGGATGAATAACTTCAAACAACTCTTGAAGAACGCCAACGATCTCATCGCCATCCTCAAGTCTCTGACGAATATAACCACAAACACCAGTACCATTCACACTACTACTTTCAATGGTAGTAGATAATTGTTTAATCCCTTCTATATGATTATACCAAAGAACAATCTCAACATCAGGCAATTGCGCACAAGGAGAGATATATTTGTCCTGCATGGGAAGAACCGTTTTGGTAAGTTGATTATAAATCGAATCAGCAGACCTTCCTCTCTGCTCTAAATCACGTTTAAAACGGCGAACGACACCCACCTCAGAGGGCGTAAAGACAAAATAAGAATGATCGCTACGCTCCCTAAGATAGGCATTATGTAACAGTAAATGACCCTCACAAAGCATTACCTCTAAGTTTGAAGCGATAGATTCTTCCAAAACCTCAGCACTTGATTGTTGATAAGAATGAGTAGAAAAACAATATTGCGCAACCTGAAAACCTCGTCCTTGCTTTACCGTATCATACCATTCGATTGGTTTAGACCAATTTATAATATCAGGATGATCCCAGTTAAATTCAGGATTTATTTCCAAACATCGACGAGAATCATCATCATAACCCTCAGCAACCAAATCCCTATAACAATTATCTAAACGTAAGCGACCCACCCTAAGATGAGGAGAAAGACGTTCAAAAAGCGCATCAACAAAAGTTGTTTTTCCGCCTGCTGAAATTCCACCTACAGAGATTATTTTGCACGATTGCGAAGTCATCAAAAAAACAGGAATTGGAAAAATCTTTATAGATTTTATTGTTGTAGAATAGATAGTGGGTTAAGATTAATCTAGATAATAAACCTATTCTTGGCCGAGGCTATCCCACCGCTTCCTACGGTCGCTTCGCAGCAAGCTGCGGGGTATTACGCCTCGGCGAATTGATAGAGAGATAGTTGAGCTGGATCTCCTCCCTGA
>JAHFSP010000009.1 GCA_023265685.1 Candidatus Woesearchaeota archaeon
CGATATAAGCGAGTAATAACCAGAAATCCGTTTTTTAGAAATCGCCGAATACCCCGCAGCTTGCTGCGGAGTGAGCGGAGCGAACGATGGGTAGGCGATTTCAGGATTTCTGAGTTTATTTCAATTTTCACTCATTATTTCTTGGTTCATCTATCATCTCTACAGCATGTACTGCGTCATGTAGATTAACCACGCCCTTGATGAATTTTTCTTGGTCGTCAAAACCAACACGTGGACATGCAGTGTTAACCCAGACGTCAATGAAGTTGAAGTTTTCCAACTGGTCAAATGAGATGACGTTGTCAACAAAGAAATAGAATTTCTTATCAGGATATTGTTTTTCAAGTTCAAGAGCAGGTTTGAAATGTTCTTGACCTGGTTTGATGGTGATGAGAATACCAACGGTCTTGGCTGTGATGAATTTGAGTAATGAGCCGCGATAGCGAGCAAGCATGGTTTTGATATCATCTACGGCCATGATGGTTAGATCTTTGGCAATAGGGTCGTTACAGATAACTTCTTTGGGTTTCTTTTCACCTCGTTGAGCATAGACTAAGGCGAGTGGATGGAATTTTCCATCGCCAATATAGAGATAGAGTTGAATCTGTTCTTTTTGTTTGTCAGAAAGATGTAATGAGTTTTTGTCGTTGTCGCAGCCAAGAATTTGTTTAGGTACGTGGGTGCGATCTGCGTGTGAGGAGATGATGGTGATATTAAGACATTGAAGTTGTTCTTCTACTGTTTTAAGTTGATTAACAAATTGGACAGATGCGTAGAGACCAACGTTTCTGATCTTGTTTTTTTTGAGGTAGTCGATGGTTTTTTTACAGAGTTCGACGGTACCGGTGAAGGGTGCTTCAAGAAACATGATTTCCATTCTTTACCACCCTTCCTGTTTTTTGTGAAAAATGTTATGTCCCCAGCTGAGGAGCAGATCAATGCCCATTTTACTTAGGCCTAATGGGATATCACAGGCGCCAAAATTGCTGCCTAACCAAATCAGAACGCGTGCGCCAGTTTTTGCGGTGATTTCTGCTTCAATCTCTTTGGCGTATGGTTTCATGCCGTCTGGTAATTGGATACAGACAACTTTTGCACCTGTGGTTTTAATACGTTCAATGGCTTTTTGGGTTTGAGCTGCGTAGAGTGGCATGGTGATATTTTGAGGTTATTGTATTATTACTTTTTAAGACGATTTTTCCAAACGTTTTTATAGTGTTTTCTTTATATACGTTTTCATGGTTATGTGGTTTAACAAGAGAATGGATAATTTTCGTTCTTGGCGGAGTCGCCATTTTGCTGTTGTCGGTCGTTTTTTTGTTAAACTGTATATCTCTGCTAATCTGCTTACGACTCTTGCTTTACTAAGTGGTTTTGTCTGCGTTTATTTCTTGTTTGCGAACTACTGGTTATTTGTACTCTTTGGTGTTTTACATCTCTTTTTTGATTCGATGGATGGGGTAGTGGCACGGCTTACTACACCAAGTAGGTTTGGGCATTTTTATGACATTTGCTGTGATCGATTGATCGAGTTGTTGCTATTGATTAAAATAGGTTATGTGTCTGCTGATTATTTTGCGTATCTGGTAGTGGGGATTACTTTTCTTGCTCAAGTTTTCTATTTCCTGAGTCGAGAAAAAGCACCTATCTTATTCACACGAACGCTCGTATTTTTGATGTTAGTTGTTCCGTTTTCGCTAGCACCCGTTTTTGCCTATTTGTGTAGCGGTGTGGCAGGGGTATATACTCTGGCTAGGCAATTGCAATGGATAGTTATGAGAAATCGTTAAAGAACCAATGTTGATAGGTTGTTACAGTTTCAAATTTTTCGTTCTCTGATCCCTAACTGAAAGCCAAGGTAATTTACAATGAGATGAAGTAATGGGCTGACAATGAGTAGAATAATGACGGTTTCAATTTGTGGGACGTAGATAAGAAATGATGAGATAATTGCGCCGATGACGAAGTCGACTTGGTCAAATCCGTACCAAGGTTGTCCAGGGGGAATTTCTGCTTGTCGCTTGTAATAACTTTTGATGAGGTCTCCTGTAATTGCTCCAAAGCCGAGAAGAAATCCTAATATTGGGGTGAAATCTGTGTAATCAATAAGCGCGAGCTGAGTGAATCCTGCTTTGTAGAGTAGCTGTTGAATGATGAAGATAATGCCACCTGCAATGGTTGCGGCAACGAGGCCACGCCAGGTTTTATTCTTGCCGAAGTATTTCTCTGAAATTGGTTTGTTAAGAAGGGGTACTTTTTTTACGAATACTGGCATCATGTTGGCAATATAGGCTGGAAGAAAAAAGTACAATGATGAGGTGATAAAGAGGAATAAAGACATGATTTTGGGAAGGCAGCGGGGACTTTTAAAACTACCTGTTTGGGTGTCTATTTTTTTTGAGTGGAATTGATTATACAAACCCTGTTTAACAATTTAGTCGAAAAGCTTAGTTTTTACTCTTTCTTTTTCTGTGATTTTTTATCAAAGATATTTCAAATTGCCAAGAATATTTTAGCATTACTTAGATAAAGAAAATAAAGAAAATAGGCCCTATAAAATATATTTTGAAGTAGTTATTAGGAAGTAATTTTTGTTTTCAGGATTTTGGTTCTAAACACTAGCGGTGTTGTTTTTGTAGAGGGAGAACACTGTGGGTAGTGTTTTGTCACGCAACAAAGAACACGCAAAGTAGATAAATAAGTAAGTTAAAAAACAATAAGAAAAAAGATGATGAAGTGTCGTTTTGTTTGATGATGCTGTAAAAAAATAGTGCTGTGACAATATAGGATCAAAAACATATTGATTTAAAAGTCAAATCGAAAAAAATCAGAAAAGAGGTTGAGATGCACTGTCCATTTTGTTCACATGAAGAAACAAAAGTATTAGAGTCTCGTATAATTGAGGATGCAATGCGCCGACGTCGGGAGTGTTTAAAGTGTTCGACCCGGTTTACAACCTATGAACGCGCGTTGTTTAATATTGCTGTTATCAAGCGAGATGGGCATCAAGAGCAATTTGAGATTGCCAAGTTGAGTTCGAGTATTCAGAAAGCATGTGCCAAGAGTGAACCAGAGGTTGTGTCACATCTTGCTCAAACTCTCTATCGTAAAATACTCAATAAACGCACGAATCCCATAAAAAGCAGTGTGATTGGGTCATTAGTACTTGCGCAACTTAAGAAGCAAGACCAGATGGCTTACGTGCGTTTCGCAACAATTCACAAAAAAATCGAAGATACCAAACATTTAGAGAAAGAGTTGAACCTGGTAACTCGAGAACAAAGAGTTTCAAGCAAACTAAGTGAGTAGTAATTAAGGGGCGGGTAGTAAGTAAACTAACTTAATTCAATTTATAGAATACAAATTTAGAGATTTTAAAAAGGGGAGTGATATACTATGGAGAAAGTAGAGAGTGTGGTTATAGAGAAAAGAGGCCTTGTTGTGGCTCGTTATTTTACTCGTGAGGGCATGGATCCTACACAGATGTTCACATACGAAAAACGTACGTCTGTGATCAAAAATCCTGATGGGAGTACCGTTTTTGAAATGAATGATGTGGAAGTTCCGCATTTCTGGACTCAAGTTGCAACTGATATTCTTGCGCAAAAATATTTTCGTAAAGCGGGCGTTCCCTTGCGTAATGAGGAAGGTGATTTACTTCTTGATGAGAGTGGAAAAGTAATTACTGGTCGTGAGACAAGTGTTAAGCAAGTGGCTCATCGTATTGCTGGTTGTTGGCGATATTGGGGTGAGAAGCATGGGTATTTTGCAACATCTCGTGATGCTCAAGTTTTCTATGAAGAAATGATGTTTATGATTATTGGTCAGATGGCTGCTCCTAATAGTCCACAATGGTTTACCACTGGTCTTAATTGGGCGTATGGTATTACTGGTCCTGCACAGGGGCATAGTTATGTTGATCCGATTTCTGGGAAGTTGGAGTATTCAAAAGATGCGTATACTCGCAGTCAACCTCACGCTTGTTTTATTCAAGAAGTGAGTGATGATCTTGTTCGTGATAGTGGTATTTTTAGTTTGTTGACACGTGAAGCTCGGATCTTTAAGTATGGGAGTGGAACGGGTAGTAATTTTTCAGCATTACGGGGTCGAGGGGAAAATCTTTCTGGTGGCGGATATAGTTCTGGTTTAATGAGTTTTCTCAAAATTTTTGATGCAGCAGCAGGTAGTATTAAGTCAGGTGGCACGACTCGTCGAGCAGCAAAGATGGTGTGCTTAGATTTAGATCATCCTGAAATTGAGAATTTTATTTGGTGGAAAGTGCGTGAGGAGGAGAAGGTTGCGGATCTCGTTGCAGGAAGTAAAATCTTGTCTAAGCGTCTTTCTCGTCTCATTGAACTTGCTAAACATAAAGAGCGTCCTTTGGAAGATCCATTAGTTCAAGAAGCGTTAGTTGATGCAGCTCATGATGAGATCCCGATTAACTATTTAGTTCGGGCACTTGATTTAGCACGACAAGGATATGGTTTACCACTCAATGAATTTGATACTCATTATGAATCTGAAGCGTATCTTACGGTGTCTGGTCAGAATAGTAATAATTCGATTCGGATTTCAAATGATTTTTTTACCGCATTGGAGAATGGACGAGATTGGCATTTACGGGCTCGAATCACGGGAGATATTGTAAAAACAATGTCTGCGCAGAAACTGTGGGATGATGTAGGGTATTGTGCGTGGGCGTCTGCAGATCCTGGTGTACAGTATGATACAACGATTAATGAATGGCATACTTGTCCTGAAGGCGGACGAATTAACGCAAGTAATCCTTGTAGTGAGTACATGTTTTTAGACGACACTGCCTGTAATTTAGCGTCGATTAATCTAGGTCGCTTTTATGATTATGATAAAGCAGCGTTCGATGTTGTAGGATATCGTCATGCAATTCGCTTGTGGACAGTTGCGTTAGAGATTTCAGTGTTGATGGCACACTTCCCTTCTGATCGGATTGCCCAGAAGAGTTTTGAGTATCGGACTTTGGGTCTGGGTTATGCGAATGTGGGTACTTTGTTGATGTTGCAGGGAATTCCCTACGATAGTGATAAAGGTCGAGCAATTGCAGGAGCTTTGGCTGCGATTATGACGGGAGATTCGTATTCTACCTCAGCGGAACTTGCTGCGGCTTTGGGTACATTCAAACGGTTTAATGAGAATAAACAACACATGTTGCGAGTTATTCGTAATCATCGTCGTGCTGCATACGATCACAAAGATTTTGAAGGATTAACCATTAATCCCATCGCTATTCCTCAGCAAGAATGCCCGTCTGATTTACTTACTGCGGCGCATAATGCGTGGGATTTGGCTCTGGCTCGAGGAGAAAAATATGGATTTCGTAATGCACAGACAACAGTTATTGCACCTACTGGAACGATTGGGTTAGTGATGGATTGTGATACGACGGGAGTTGAACCTGATTATGCACTTGTTAAATATAAAAAATTGGCAGGTGGCGGTTTCTTCAAAATCGTTAATCAATCGGTTCCTGGTGCATTGAAGAATTTGGGGTATACGCAACAACAAATCCATGAGATCATTGCTCATTGTTTGGGTCATGGCTCGTTACAGAATAGTCCTGGTATTAACAAAGAGTTGTTATCACAAAAAGGTCTTCGTGCAGATCAACTTGCGGCTGTTGAATCGGAACTTCGTAATGCGATGGATATTCGTTATGCATTTAATTCTTGGACGTTGGGAAAAGAAGCGTATGATACCATTATGGCAGGAAAAGATCCTAAGAGTTCGGTGTTACAAGCGTTAGGATTTAGTGCTCAGGAAATTGATGCTGCGAATGAGTACGTGTGTGGTTCGATGACACTTGAAGGTGCACCTCATTTACGTTCTGAGCATTATGCAGTATTTGATTGCGCTAACAAATGTGGCAAAAAAGGCCAGCGTTACATTCATCCGTATGGTCACATGAAGATGCTTGCTGCAGTTCAACCATTCATCTCTGGTGCAATTTCTAAGACGATAAATATGCCTCGTGATTGGACCGTTGAGCAGATTAAGAAAGCATATTACGATTCATGGAGAATGATGACTAAAGCAGTAGCTTTGTATCGTGATGGCAGTAAGTTGAGTCAACCACTTAATACGACACTTGAAGAGAATCATCAACTTAAAGAGATTTTGAGTCGAGCGATGTCTTCTGGAAGTTCTGGAAGATTAACTGCGGGTGTTGCTGGTTCTTCTTTAGGGTCTTTTGCTCCTGCTACTGTTGCAGCACGTACGATTATCAAAAAAATCGTGAAAGTCGGTGGCAAGAGTTGCGTGTTAAGTGCACAATTGACCGGTGAGAATCTTGATGGTGTTGCAATTGAGATGGAATATGCAGTACCAGTTCAAGAAGTGATGATGAAAGCACTTCTCTCGAGTGTTAATTTTATGTTACGTTCGGGAGTATCACCAGCTGTTGTTGCAGCAGAGAGTTTAGCTGTAGAAGGTCATCCGGTGATTTCGGAATTGCGTGTGTTCTTAGGTGAGTTAGTTAAGACTCCTAGTGGGATGCCATCATTCGTTGCTGGTTTAGTTGGTTCTTTTGGACAGTCTGTTGCGGGAGTAGCTCTTGGTAGTGCGAGTGGTACAAAAATGGGGGTAACGAGTATAGGTTCCTCTGTTGCTTCTGTCGTTGCTCAAGGTACATCCTCAACTAGTGCTGGCGTTCTTGCTTCTTCTAAAGCAGAGAAGATGAAATGTTCTGGTTGTGGTGCAACACAACTACGGCGTAATGGAACGTGTATGCTCTGCGAGATCTGTGGTGAGACGAGCGGGTGTAGTTAGAGTTTTGGACGTAGTTAGAGTTTAGTGATTAATAGGGTTATAGAGTAAATCTTTATAACCTCTTGTTTCTTTTTTATTTTTATTACCTTATAATTTAGAGGATATTAATTTAGATTGATATCATGGCAGATATTACCCAACATACCATTCAACAAATCATCAAGCGGGATGGACGATTAGTACCGTTTGATGAGCATAAAGTAGCTGAGGCAATTTTTAAAGCTGCAGAGTCGGTAGGTGGTACAGATCATGAGTTGGCGTTGGTGTTAGCTCATGAGGTATTAGATTATCTTGAACAAAAATATAGTACGCAAAATAATAAGTCCGGTAAAAGTGCTGCCGGTGCTATTGGTGTTGGTAAAAGTGTTAAAAGTATTCCTTCGGTCGAACAGGTTCAAGATGCGGTGGAGCGTATACTTATTGATAAAGGTCATGCACGTACCGCAAAGGCATTTATCTTGTTTCGTCATAAACGTGATGAGCAGCGAGAACAACGTGCTCTGATTTTAGGTGAGGATCATAGTGCAGAAAATCTTGATTTTAGTTCTGAGTCATTACGTATTTTGGAACGCCGTTATTTACGTAAAGATGAAAATGGGATGCTTATAGAGAGTCCTCAGGAAATGTTATGGCGTGTGGCACATGCGATTGCTCAGGCTGATGCTCAATATGGTGTTGATGCTGTTGGTGTTGAGAAGGTGGCTCAACGTTTTTATGATTTAATGGCAGGATTGATATTTTTTCCTAACACTCCTACGTTAATGAATGCTGGGACCAAAACATCTCAACTTAATGCATGTTATGTTTTGCCGGTTGAGGATAGTATGGAGAGTATTTTTGGAACACTTAATGATGCGGCGGTGATTCATCAACAGGGGGGTGGCACTGGGTTTAGTTTTTCTCGTCTACGTCCTAAACGTGATCCGGTTCGTCAACATTTAGGTGTTGCGCCTGGTCCATTAGCGTTCTTGCGCGTGTATGATGCGGCTCTTGATGTGATTAAACAAGGTGGGATTCGTCCAGGTGCGAACATGGCGGTACTACGCGTTGATCATCCGGACATTTTACGTTTTGTTGAGGCAAAACGTGATCGTGCGTCATTGAAGAATTTCAATATTTCAGTTGGTGTGACAGATCGATTCATGAAAGCGGTGGAAGACGATAAAGAGTATTATGTACGAAATCCACGTACGTCGAAATATGTCGGAAAGATGCGTGCACGTGATGTGTTTGCGGTGATTACTCAGAATGCCTGGAAGACAGGGGATCCTGGTTTGTTGTTTTTAGATGAGATTAATCGTCGTCATCCTGCTAAGCATCTTGGCGAAGTTGAGACAACGAATCAATGTGGTGAGGCTCCTTTATTGCCTAATGAAGGTTGTGCTCTGGGTAGTATTGATGTGAGTAAGTATGTTATTGATGTGAAGGGCACAGATGAATCAGATGAAGCAGATGAGATAGGTGTTGATTGGCAACGACTTCGTGTGGATGTTCAGACTTCGATTCACTTTTTGGATAATGTGGTGAGTGTGAACAAGTATCCACGAGCAGACATTGAAGAGATGAGCAAAAAAACTCGTAAATTAGGGTTGGGGTTAATGGGTTTTGCGGATTTGTTGTTTGTTTTGGGTATTAAATATGATTCTGATGAAGGGTTAGCGTTTGCTGATAAACTAATGGGTTTTGTACGGACGGCTGCAGATGAGACAACACAGGATTTAGCGGCTACGCGTGGGGTATGTCCCGCGTGGCATGGTTCTGAGTATGAAACTGATGGAATTAAAGTTCGAAACATGACTTTATTGGCCCTTTCTCCAACGGGGACTCGTAGTATTTTAGCTGATTGTTCACCAAGTTGTGAGCCTATTTTTGCGATTTCGTATCAGAGGACACTGCTTTCCTCAAGTGAGCTTCATTATTTGAATAAACATTTCGAAGCAGTTGCTAAAGAAAGAGGTTTCTATACTCCAGATTTAATGCGGCGTGTTTCGATGCGTGGTTCTATTCAACAACTTAAAGAGATTCCTAAAGATGTGCGTGATATCTTTGTGACCGCACAAGATATTGAACCAGAGTGGCATATTCGAATGCAAGCAGTGATGCAAAAACATGTTGATAATGCAATCTCTAAGACGATTAATTTTTCACGTCATTCGTCAATTAAAGATGTTGAGGAAGTGTATATGTTGGCATGGAAATCAAAATGTAAAGGGATTACAATCTATCGTGATGGAAGTTATGAGGATCAGGTGATCACTGTGGGTGATGGGAGTTAGGGCTGTTTGAAGGGATGATGAAAGGGATGATGGTGTTTAACAATGAAGATCTATACAAAAATTGGTGACCAGGGAAAGACAACGTTTTTTGGATGTGGGCTTATTCCTAAATCTGATGCTCGTATAGAGACGTTTGGCGCACTTGATGAGTTGAATAGTGTGATTGGGGTGACGTTATGTTTTGTCGAGGATGAAGGGATTAGGTCTTCGTTGGTTAAGATTCAACATGATCTATTTCAATTAGGTGCGGATTTGGGTGGAAGTAAGCTTGCTGTGGATAGTATGCCACGTATTCGTGAAGAGCATGTTCGTGAGTTAGAGTTGGCAATTGATGCACTTGATGAACGGCTTGGCGCACAGCAATCGTTTATTTTACCTGGTGGCACTAAGGAAAGCGCTTTTTTACATTTGGCACGGGTGATTACCCGACGCGCTGAGAGAAGTTTAGTTCAAGTACAAGAGGTTATTGAGATCAATCCTGAGACGTTGCGGTATGTTAATCGGTTGAGCGATTATTTCTTTATGCTGGCTCGATCGGCAAATAAAGAAGTGAATTTGAAAGAACAACAACCGATCTACAAGTACTTTGGGAAGGAGTAGAATCTAGGTAATGTATCGGTTGTAAACTGAGTTAATACTATCTTAAAATTCCTCTCTCTTTTTTGGCTATTGGTAAGTATTGTCCACAAAATAATTTTAAATTAATGAAATGTGGACAATATCACAATTTTAGTTGTTCTATCACTACTTCAAACATTTTTTCACAGTACCCTTTAATGTTTTTCTCATTGTGTAAATCAATTGCTTCGTAATATTTTTGTCTTAATTTTACTGGGACAAATAATTTAGGATAGTTAGCTTCAATTAAAATCCAATTCATTAGTGCTCTTCCAGTTCTTCCGTTTCCATCTTCAAATGGATGAATTTCTACAAATTTGGCGTGAATTAAACAAGCTAGAACGAATGGGTGAATTTTGCGTTTGTGTTCATAATAAAATCGAATCATGTTTTTTAACAATGGTTTTACTTTCTCCGGTTCTGGTGGTCTAAAATCAGTTCCTTCTATCTTTACTGGAAAAAAACGAATTCTTCCAGAATATACTACATCTGTGTTTTTGGTTAAGATTAAGTTTAATTTTTCAAGAAACTCTATCGTTATTTTTTTTTTGTATTCTTTAATAAATTCAAAAGCTTCTCTCCCATTAATAGCTTCATTATAATCTTTAGCTGGTGCTCCAGAAGGAATTTGTTTTTCTTTAATAATCAAATAGGTATCTCTTAATGTTAATCTGTTTCCTTCTATTGCATTAGAGTTATAGGTAAATCTAATTAGAAAATCAGCCTCTTGCTTTTCAGCAACGGTCTTAGGAATTTTCTTGAGGTGATTATTATATCTCTCTCTAAAATCATCAATGAATTCTAATTTGTTAGCATCCAAATAATCTTTATTGTAAACTTGGTATTCTTGTAGTTTTAATTCTTTTAACTTTTTTCCGACTTCTTCTTTTGTTGGTGTTTTCTCTCCTAACTTAATTCTAATTTTCTTCCATTTATTTTCTCCTATTCTTATGGTCTTTCCTAAATAATAAAATGTCTTTTTCCCTGATTTGATTTTATCAATGTAAGCCATATAATTAGTATTGTCCACAAAGTATATAAATCTTTTAGTTTTGTGGACAATAGTTCTTGCCAGAATAATTCTAGTTGTGTTTTATACCTAAATTCTCAGTCTCTTCAGCTCTTCCACAAGTAATGGTGTGACATCAATTCTATTTGTTGGATGTTCAATAGTATTGGTGCTGATCATGTCGTTGACGTGGGCTTTTTTGAGTTTGTGGATGGCATCTTCGACAAATAGGCCGTGAACAACAACTGCTCCTACGCGGTGGGCGCCTGCGGCATACGCATTTTTTGCACCTTCACAAATTGTGTGGCCTGTGGAGAGAATATCATCAATGATAATCACTTCGCGATCTTTGAGTAGGACGGGGTGAATCATTTTTGAGGTGACGTGGCGAGACGAGAAACGAGTTTTTTCAAGTACGGTAACTTGGGTACCTACCTCTTTGGCAATTTCTTCTGCCCATTGATATGATTCCCAATCTGGTCCAATAATCACGGGATGATTGAAGTGTTTCTTGATGTATTGAGCAATAAGACTATTTGCTGTAAGGCAAGACGTTTTCATGGTGAAAATGTCACGTAGAGATTTATAACGATGAAGATGAGGGTCGATGGTGATTAAATGATCAATACAGGGGTTGAGCATCTTAGCCATGATTCGGCTGGAGATACATTCTCCTGGATTGAAGCGTTTGTCTTGACGCATATAAGATAGGTAGGGAGCAACAAGAATGACTTTTTTGGCGCCGAGGTCTTTTGCAGTATAGGCAGCACAGGTGATGTCAAAGAGTGAGGTGTCGGGGTTAGGTTGTAGTGAATGAACAATAATAACGGTGTGTTTTTTGACATCAGTATTGTATTTCATATACAAATCTCCATCAGGAAAACTGGAAATGGTTAATGGGGAGAATTTAGCTTTGAGAGCCTTGGCGATAGCTTTGGCAATAGGAAGAGAATTTCCACAGCTTGTGACGATCATACTAACACCTCGGTATTGGAATGTGCGGTTTAGAATATATAAATGTTGTTGAGATACTTAAGAAAAGTGCAAAGCTATTAAAATAGGCATTAAGTTTCTTTGTCTGTTATGGGCATTTCTTTTAGACTAGCACTCTCATTTTGTCAGAAATATGCTTCTCCGATTTGTATAGTCCTAATCTTTCTCTTTGCTGCATTCTTACGTTTACATGCTTTAGGAAATCCTGCATTATGGATTGATGAATCCATTTCAAGTATTGTTGCTCAAAAAATAGCTCATACTGGCCAACCCGTTCTGGATTCTGGATTTATCTATACTCGTGCAGTGATTTACCATTACTTAGTGGGATTTATGTTTTTGTTTGATGAATCAGATTTTACAGCTCGCTTTATCAGCGTTCTATTCGGATTAGCGTCTCTTATTTTGTTATATATTATCGGTCGAGAATACTCTGAAATAGCAGGCGTCCTTGCTATGGCACTCGGCGCAGTGTTTTATATTGAGGTTTTCTTCTCTCGTCAAGCTCGCTTTTATGAAATGTTTGAATTTTTATTTTTTCTTACACTTTTTTTACTTTACAAATCTACAACCTCTTCTAGAGTTTCTCTGCGTTACCTTCTTGCTGCGATTACATCATTTCTTATTGCACTCGATACTCATGTTTCGGCATTAGTCTTAGCACCTTTTTTAATTGGGTATATCATTTATTATCATCGTAGACAATGGTACCTTGCACTTATCCCCCTATTTTGTATTTGTTGGTATGTCCCTTATGTTCTTCGTTTAATCGGTACTACTAATAGTATCTCTCATTATACTAGCTCGTATGCTTCTTATTTTGTGGATGTACGCTATTTACTCGTCCTCTTTTTAGTGGGAATAGTATGGGGTTATTTTAAGAATAAATGTCTTACTTTTACGTTGGTTTTACCTGCGTTGATATTACTTGCAGGAGTATTTTTCGCATCCCTATTTGCACTGCGTTACGCCTCATTTTTTTCCTTTGTTCTCGTTTTATTCTCAAGCTTGGTTTTTAGTTTTCTTATTGGAAAATATGGTAAAAGTATGATTATACCTTTTATTGTTTTTCTCATTATTCCCTCAAATCTCTTTTTCCCTTACTCTTACGTCACTATTTTTTCTCCGGTTGATTATCAACTTCATGATCGTAGTTCTCCTGTGATTGATTATAAAAATGTTGATCTAAACTCAGAGATTCCTGTTGGTGTTCTGTTTTCTCCTTCTTATATGTGGTATCATCATAAACCTGATTTTGTTCTTGCGTTTTCACTCACTGGGCGACAGAAAGATTCAATTGTTTATAATGGCCAAGATATTTATTCAGGAGCTGCGGTTATTAATACTTCTTTACCCTCTCAACCATACACATTTTACGCAGATTATTTTTCATTAAGTAAACTTACGCCTTCTCAAGGTCATTTTTTACAACAAATAACCACTGGTTGTGATGAGACAACGTATCCTGATTTTATTGCGTATACTTGCTCACATACCTATCAACCTAACAGCGAACATTTAAATAACACTACTAGAAAGTAGATATGATGGGATCGTTACGCTTTTTTTCTTATGTAATTCCGATTATATTCCTTTCCTATTTTATATTTGTTAACATTCCTACTGTGGTACCTTCTCCCACATCTACTGTACCTACTATTGATTTCTCTTTGGTTCCACAATTTCTTCTTGGACACGCTTCCAATGGCAAAGATTGCACTTATTTTGACGGCACATCATCTTTGTCATGGAATAGTACTCAGGATGAATTCGAACAGGGATCATTTACTGCTCTAGTTGAATGGAATCCTGAAGATCCTTTACATGCTCTGCAACCTATCGTTGCTCATTACAATTGGGAAATTTATCAGGATTACAAATCAGTTGTCTTTATTGTAGGTAAAATGAATAATGATCTGGGTTCAATCTATACCGTAGAATATCCAATTGATCGTTCATTTTTTGGCTCAAAACACATAGCTCTTGTCACTTATAATGAACAAGATGGATTTATTAGTATTAGTGTTGATAATGGTAGCCCCGTTACAAAATCTTTTGTTGATGGTTCATTAGAGAAAATCTGGAAAGGATACGGTTCCTCTGATCTTTCATTTGGTAAGAGCGATCGGTTCGGTACAAGTTACTTTAAAGGGTGCATTTACCGTTTTTCATTTACAAAAGGTGTCGCATCATGAGTAAAGCAATGTCACTAAATCAGTCCTGGATACAGCATGCACAAGAACTGTTTCGTAATTTGTTCTTTGTTTCTCTTCTTATAATTCTTCTAGGTCTTTGTGGAGTATTTGATAATTATGGGCTCTTTTCATTATTGTCATTTTCCGCTCTCACATTAAATTTTGGAATTTTATGGTTAGTGTTTACACTGGTTCTTCACACGAATGCCAAAAACTTTCCTAAAATTAAATCTAAAGTTTCAGATTCTAAAAAAAATAAAGAGTTGCAAAAGCCAACTCAATACCAGTTTGATTCCCGATGTTTAGGCTCAATTCCTTTCATATTGAGTATTGCTTTCTTAATTTATCACTCATTGTTTCCCATTTCTTATGTCTCGTTTCATCTTACTCAAGTATTCGTGTTAGAAATGTTATTGGTCTTTATTGCATTTTTACCGTATCTTTCTGACATTCGAAATCAAAATAAGAGCCAGGATAGTGTACCCGTTCAAGAAAAATCTGCAGAGGTTCCATCTGAAACAACTCAAAGTTCAGATACCACAAAGACACCTTTTCAACAGTGGCTGTCTTCATTCACAGCACGTATCCGTAAAGAAGGGTTTCTTGCAACTCTTGCTCCAATCATGTTGATTTTACTTTTTGGTTTTTTTGCCATATATCATCTAGGTAATTTCATGACTGTTGATGAACCTAAATGGCTCCATACCCGAGTTCCGGCCCTTTATAGTGCATTTGAACATGGTGATTTTGCATCAACATACATTAATGATAAACCTGGGTATGTTCCCGCTCTATTGTCAGGTATATTTACTAATTTAGATCAACATAATTCTGTTTCAACTCAAGACCTTCCTTCGTATCTTTTCACTTGGCGACTTCCTTTGGTTTTGTTTATGATGGGATTGCTGGGTGTTTCGTATTATTACGCGCGTAAACTTCTTTCGCGCTGGTTTTCAATTTTGTTTTTAGGATTGTTGGTTTCTACCCCGTTATTGATAGGTATTACTCAAATAGTAAACCCAGATGCCACGCTATGGTTACCTTCTTTAATATCATTTTTAGCTTTCTTAACTTACCTTCAATCATCTAAACGAGTTCATCTTTTAGTGAGTGCTTCTTTTCTCACTTTAGCATTACTTTCAAAATACGTCGCAGGTGTTTTTTATGTCATCCTTCCCTTACTTGTTATCATTGATTATGTCTTTTCAACTCAGAAATCGTTTACAGCATTGTTAAGTAAGCTCTTTGACACATACCTGTTGTTTCTTCTTTCGTTTTCAATGTATTTTGTTCTTTTCCCTGCAACGTGGTCTTCGATCTCGTTATTATTTCATGGAACGATCGGTTCACCTTTATTGGCAGATTCTACTTTTTTTGCATTTATCTTTTTATTATTTGTTCTCATTGATGTCTTTCTTCTTAAAGCAAAAGTTTTAGAGAAATCAGCTCGTTTCTTTACTCCTCGTTTAGTACTAGGCATCCTGTGTTCGGTGTTTTTAGCGTTTCTCATAATTTCAATTTTCTCTTTAGGTTCATCCTCATTTGATTTCGTCTCTCTTCTTGACGTGTACGACAAAGCCGACCGCTTATTGTATAACTGGTTTGATGTGGCACGTGCATCATGGTTAACTCTCCTGTTTACAGTAACTATACCCGTTCTCTTTGCGTTCATCACATTTAATTTTCGCAGCATTTTCTCACCTCTTGCTGTTAGCGAACACGCAATGATTAAAATAAGCTCGATGATTTTCATTTTATCTTTCCTTGTTGGATCTGCATTAGGTGGGTTTGTGGCATATGCTCGTTACCAGGTCATGCTCTATCCACTGTATGCTCTGCTTGCTGCTTTTTGTGTGTATGAACTATTTGCTTCTTGGCGAAAAGTGGCAATTGGCATTTTTCTTACTCTGACATTTGCCTGTGTTATTGCTGCAATGCCATTTTATTATTCTTACACAAATGCTCTTAATCCTGATTACCGCATTACAGATTCCTGGGGAATGGGAAGTTATGAAGTTGCTCAAGTAGTTAACTCTTTTCCCCAAGCAAAAAAGTTAGAAGTGTGGTCAGATCGTGAAGGATTTAGTGAATTTTTTGTTGGCCAAGGATATTGGCGCGGTCAAGTTAGTCCGTATGATGTAAAAGGTTTAGATTACGTTGTTCTTACACCAGCCGGAAAGAAAATTTTCTTACGATCACTTGATGATTATAACAGAACAGGACAGGGAACTTACGGTAAAATTGCTGCAAAGACGAATTATCTGAGTTTATATGATAAAAAACCATTATATGCTCTCTACATTGATGGAAACCCAGATAATTATGTTAAGTTAGTCTCGTTTTCTGATAAATGAACCTATGCTTTGGGTGAAGAAGTAATAAAGTCCTGAAAGAATACTAATCATAATATTAAGTATTAAAAGAATAAATCCTGCAAGAAGTCCAGTTTCAAGGCTAAACCCAAATAACACAAAAAAGTATCCCATTGAAATTTCTCGTACTCCCAGACCCTGGAACGAAATGGGAATAGTATTAATGAAAATCACTGTGGGGATAATTATCCATGAAAATAACAAGGGGGTATATGTAGGCTCAATTGCCCTTACAATAAAATCAAATGAAACAATTGTGAGAACATAGAAGAGTAGCGAATAGGTAATTGCTTTAATAAGCAATTTTTTATTAGAAGTGATTACTTGAAATTGATCTAAATAATTTTTGAGTTTCTCCTGAAATTGCCAGCGCACTTTTCTTTTTGCAATCCATTGAGTTACGAATTGAGTACAATAGATGAGACCTAATGCAATAACTGGTGAAAGTAATAATAACGCTCGTTCATGGAAAAGAATAATCCCCAGATATGCACTTACAAGCAGAGCAGCAAGAACAGATAAGCCCATGATTTTTTCAGTTATTAGGATACATGTAGTTGTTTGTGAATGGTCAATTTCTTTATTGATTCGGAACCATTTGTGTGCATCTGCTCCCAGACTTCCTAACCCAATATTACTAAAAAAATAACTTGAAAAGTATGCACTTTGTACAGTTTTTGAGGACACTTTTGTTTGAAAAATACTAATTGAAGTAGTTAGCACTCCAATACTTGCCAGAATCCCTAACAACTTTAACATGAATGAAATTATAAATGAACTTAAAGAAATATGTTTGATGCTCTCAATAATTTTAGTGAAATCGGCTTTTGTTGCAATAAACCAACATATAATTACAAAGACAATTACTTTTAGGATTAGTAATCCATATTTTTTATGTGTATTGTTCATTGGAGAATGTACTCGTTTATTTTTTCGTGTTTTTTTATGTTCTCAATGTTCTTAGTGATGTTTTTATGTATTTGGGAATACATCTTTTGACAATTATCAAGTTTTTTGAACACTTCAGGTGTTGATGAAGGAAATGAAACGAGATATTTTTCCATTCCTAGATCTTTCATACATTGAATCATTTTTGGTGTTTGATATTCAATTGCGATACTTGGAATTCCATAGAGTGAAGCAACAATAATAGGATGCATACGCATGGTGATGATGTATTTTGCATTTGATATTAATCCACAGAAACGCTCCATACTATCGCTTTTCTTTAGAGGAGAGTATTTCACATTGTGGTTACTTTCAAAATGCGCATATATCTTCTTTGTGAAATGACCATCTTTCTCATCATTGGTATTTGAGAGAATAACCTGGTTTCCTGATTCAATCTCTTTTGTAATAATATCTTTGAAAAGAGTAACCAGTTGTGCTTCTTGCTCTTCCCATTGTCGAGGAAAAATAACAATAGAATTCTGAGAAGGGGTATTAGAGAACTGTGTTAAATCCAACCCATACACGCAGTCCGCACTTTGAGAAACATTTTTTGTAATTCCTAAATCAGAAAGAAGGTTAGTAGAGTATTGGTCTCTGGGAAGAATTTTAGTTACGCTACGTGCTGTGTGGCGAACTGCCCATCGTGCAAACCGAGTAGTAAGTGGACCAAAACCTACCGAGTACCACACGACTGTTTTCTTGAATATTTTTGATGCAATTTTGGTGATAATTAACCAATACAAAAGTTGCGTTTTTCCTTTAATTTTAAGAGTGTCGTAGAGTGTGTAATCAAAAAAGAGTCCTCCTCCTCCGATGATGAGCATATCGCAATGACGCAATGTTTTAATTACCCCCACTAACGAAGAAGGTTTTATTGCTTTTACCCCATATTTTTTAGTAAAGTAATGAGGATCATTTGATAGAAGAGTAATGTTTACGTTTTCTTTTTGTTCAAGGCGCTTTTGTAAAGCAACAAAAATAAGTTCGTCTCCCTTATTATTTGCATGATACGATCCTGCAATACAAACGTTCATTTTTGTGGTATCCATGGTATAATCTAGAGAAGTTTCTCATACTTAGGTATAATTTTTGTGTATTCAAACATATGTTCATAACGTTTTCGTGCATTTTTTCCCATTGTTATGGTTTGGTCTATATCGTCCATTAAATGGCGTAATTTTTGCTCTATAATCTCTTCTTTACTAAGATCTACAAGATATCCGCAGGTTTTGTCTACTGTTTCTTTACATGCTGTGCTATCTGGAGCCAAAATTGCACAAGAACAACTCATAGCTTCAATATAGACAATACCTTGGCTTTCGCTGCTGGAAAGCAAACTAAAAATAGTGGCTTGGTTAAGAATGGTTCTAAACGCTTGTTCTTTATTATTTAACCAACCGGTAAATATAATCCTGTTATCGGATCGTGCGAGTTGTTCAAGATCTGCTCGGTATGGCCCTTCGCCAATAATATAAAGTTTCCATTCTGGTTTTTTGATTTTCTTGAACGTATTAATGATTAATTGGAACCCTTTACGTGGAAGAAGTCTTCCACAAGTAACAATGCTTTTTGTTTTCTTAGACGTTGTTTGTGCAAAGTTCTGCGCTCCATTAGGAATAACTGTTACATCATACTTGCCTATCTTTTCTTCAATAAGATCAGCAAGGTATTGAGAAGGTGCGGTTATAGATTTAGCTCCACTACAGATCTTCCTCAAAAGCGGTTTTGTAAACTTATGTAAAAGAGTAAATCGATCTGGATTAAACCCCGGGACATCGCTTCCATGAGCAGTAATAATATAGGGGAGATGGTATTTTTTGTTTAACCATAATGCAAGAACTCCCGTCGGAATGATGAAATGGGTGTGGCAAATATCATAGGAATTATGTTTAAGATGATTTTTAAGAAAACGTCTTGCAGCAATAAGGTAACTTGCTTGTTCAATTGGTGAACAAGTTTCTTTTTTTGCACGACGACATTTCATGCGATAGATAGTCATACATCCGATTTCTTGCTTTAGTGGTAGGTCTTGAAACCCCGCAGTCACAACACTCACATTATGTCCTTGTTTTACGTAGCCCTTTGCGATTTCATAGGAAACGGGCGCCGCACCTCCCCCTAATGGAGGAAATTCGTAATTCAGAACGAGAATTTTCATTTTTTTGTAATTTTGCGAATGTGGTACCGTTTCTCAAAAGGCGAGGTGTTAAGATAGGTTTTGATTATAAGATCTAAAGTAATACCAAAACTTAGAAAGATAATCCCAATTGTAATGAAAAAGAATCCAGTATAAAACCATCCATTTCTATTCAGACTTAAATGCTGGAGAATTTTTCCATATAATGCAACTGATTCAGCTAAAAAACCCGTAAACATGAAAAGTAATCCAATATACCCATACACGTGAAGTGGTCGCTGATAATATTTACGAATAAACCAGATATAAATTAGATCAAGGAAACCTCGGATAGCCTTTGAATAATTGTATTTTGTCTTACCCTCAACGCGCGGACGATGATCTACTACCACTTCAGTTATACGAAAACCCTTCCAGATTAATAATGGGACAATATAACGATGCATTTCACCCCATAAGTCAAGACTTTTTACGGCTTCTTTTCGATATATTCTTAGAGTACAGCCAGTGTCATGAATTTTGTCATCAATAATTAAATTACGAAAAACTCTTGCTGTTCTTGTAAGAATTCTAATCCCTTTATCATCTTGACGTTTTTTTCTCCATCCACACACAACATCCACTTCTTGTGTTTCAAGAATTTTAAGCATTTTAGGAATGTCATGGGGTGAATTTTGTAAATCGCCATCCATTGAAATAACAATTTCGCCTTGTGCCGATTTAAAACCACAATCTAACGCAGTTGCTTGTCCATATTGTCGATTAAGATCGATGATAGTTGCGTTCTTGAGATTTAATAATCGGCTTAACGTTGCGTCCTTGCTTCCATCATTAATATAAATAATTTCCCACTTTTTGTCAAGTGCATCAAGAACGGGTACTAATTCTTCATGAAGTCTTCTCACGTTTCCTTCTTCGTTATGCATGGGAATAATTATAGAATAAAATGGGTTAGTCATAGGTTTGGACATAAATTGATTTAAACCGAAATATATATAAAGTATTCTATGCGATCCATAGACATGGTTTCTAGGTCAGCACGTATTTTCCCTTCATTCATTGCAGTTTTTGCTATAACGGTCCTTCTTATTTTAGCAGGTCCTGCAAATGCATTCTCCGTTGGGTTGGGTGCCCCAACTAATGCTTCTCCTCTTGTCGGTGAGAAAATTTCGTTTATTGGTTCAATGGATCTTAAAGATGGAGATGCATATCTTCCCGTCAAAACGTTTGTCTTAACTATAGAAGGTTCAAGTCCTGCTACTTGTGAATTCACTACAGAGGGTGAAGTAGTTTCAGGATGTGATCATCTCATAATTCAACGTCTCTCTCGTCCATCTTCTGATTATCAATATGGATATGGTTATGCTCAAGATGGCGAAGTATTTGGTTACGGTTATGGATATGGTTATTCTTATTCAGGTGCGTCAAACACATACGAGTTTAATGTTACCATGCAAACTGGCTTTTTTAATGTAGGTGAATATGATCTTCAGTTTCACACTACCATGGCTGGATCCACATTTAATTCGGCTAAGCAAAAATTAAAAATTCGTGCACCTTCTGTTACTGAAGAAGTTGTAGTTCAATCAACTGGTGGTGGCGGAGGTTTGTTTGTAAACCCTACAACTGCTCCTACTGTAGCGTCTATCCCTGCAGCTGTTTCAAATAATGAAATAAATAGTAACACTAACAGGCCTGTTGAAAACTTAAATCAACCAGCTCCCTCTGAAGCCTCAACTACTCCAGATACTTCGGGTAATTCAATTACAGGAGCAGCTGTTGCTAATCTTGGTGAGAGAATAAAATCAAACTGGTATTACATTGTAATCCTTGCCGCTATTATTGGTGGAGTGGTGTATTACTATGTTCGTAAACGTAAATAATTATTTTTTATTTCTCTCTTCTTACATTAAAGATGCTTCTTGGTTTTCCCAAACCTTTTTAAACAGCTCTCATATTTGATAGATTGTAGAAATGTGGGCGTGCTTGCCTGAATCTACATGAGTAAAGTATCATAACAACGGAGGCAGAAATATAATGGGATTATACAAATATATCCGCGCAGCGTGGAAAAGACCAAAAGAAGGGTTAGGAACTCTTTGGCGTGAACGCCTGATTGCATGGCGTCGTGAGCCAACAACTATTCGTATCGATCATCCAACTCGTTTGGATCGTGCTCGTTCTGTAGGCTATAAAGCAAAACAAGGCTACGTTGTCGTTCGTCAACGGGTTATTCGTGGTGGACATACTCGTCCTCGTCCCTCGGGCGGTCGTCGTTCAAAACGTTTTGGAACTACTCTTAATCTTCATCAGAATTATCAATATGTTGCAGAAGTTCGTGCACAGAAGAAATATGATAACTTAGTTGTTATTAATTCATACTGGGTAGCAGAAGATGGTCGTTACCGATGGTATGAAGTGATTTTAGTTGATCCTTCTCATCCTGTGATTAAATCTGACAAGAAAATCAACTGGGTTTGTGCTGCTGAGAACAAGAGTCGTGTCTTTCAAGCGAAAACTTCAGCTGGTCAGAAAATGCGTAGCTCATAATGGTGTTGATGTTTGGAATAGATAATGGCAGAAATGATTGATTTGCGAAAACGGTATGGTCAAGGTATTGACGCTTTAGTGTTAAGTGATGAACAGAAAAAATTCTTAGCTGACCCTAAAATTAGTGATAATACTGATACCCGTCGAAATAAAACAGTTAGTCTCAATGTGCGGGGAGAGGGTTTAACATTATTTGATACGTTTACTTATATCAACCACAATACATATGCTGGTGGACCAATAAGTTATGCTATTCGAAGAATTCCCGAGTATAAATCAGTAATTGGCACAACTGATCCCAAAAGAATAGGAGACCAGACTTACAAATTTGAATTTAGGGATGGTTCATCGGTCACTGTGCGATATGATGCCTTTTAAAGATCGTGGATAGGTTTTGTTCTTTATATTTTTGGTTAGGCCTTGTTGATTTTAAAAGAGATATATTCAAATAGGCTTCTTGATTTCTCGTATTGTGATGATGGTATGAGGAAGCGAACGAAAGTTACTTTGTTAACCCTGCTGTTTGCTGTTGCATATCTTTTGTATGTGTATGGGCCGTCGTTATCGTCGGTTGTTAATTCTTCTGTTGAGAAGACGCATTCTTCTTTTATTGTGGAGAATGGGTCTATTGAGTTATATTTCTGTCCAGATGAGGATTGTGAGGGTGCTTTTGTGTCGTTGTTAGAATCTGCGAATGTGTCTGTGCATTGTGCATTGTATGATATTAATCTACCAAGTGTGCAAGAGACGTTGCGTACGAAAGCAGCAGTGATTGATGTTGAAATTGTTACGGATGATGATAATATCAAAAAATTTAATGAGTCGTTTGTGCGTAAAGACAAATTTGGACTGATGCATGATAAATTTTGTATTATTGATGGGAAGCATGTTTCGACGGGTTCGATGAACCCTACTAAGAATGATGCTCATTTGAACAATAATAATTTGTTGATTATTGAGTCTGGTCGATTGGCTGGGTTGTATGATGATGAATTTGAAGAGATGTGGGGTGGGAAATTTAAAGGGGGAAATATGTCCGTTAATAATGCGATTGAGCTTTCCGGTACACCGCTGGAAGTGTATTTTTGTCCAGAAGATGCGTGTGCGTATCATGCGAAAGAGGAGTTAAAGAAGGCACAGACATCGATTTTGTTCATGACTTTTTCTTTTACGCATGATGAGATTGGCGATATGTTGTTGCTTAAGAAAGCAGACGGTTTAGTGGTTCGTGGAGTTATGGAGAAGACACAATTGAGTGATTTTTCAGAGTATGGTCGATTGATCAAAAATGATGTTGATGTGCTCATTGATGGAAATTCTCATAATCTTCATCATAAAGTCTTTATTATTGATGGTAAGACAGTCGTGACGGGATCGTTTAATCCGTCTGCAAATGGCGATGAGCACAACGATGAGAATGTGATTGTGTTGCATAATGTAGCTCTGGCGCAGGCGTTTACGAAGGAGTGGGAGAAGGTGTATGGAATTGCCAAAGAGGCAGGTGAAAGTAAGAACTAGAAGAATTAGTGTTTAATAAGCTCTTTGTGTGTTACATAAAAGAAATTTTCAAAATAGATCTCTTCTAATATCTCGGCAATATGATCCTAGTGCAGTGAAAAAGTAAGGTACACTTAGTCCTATTGTTCGTATTCCTTTGTAGACTTGATCGAGGTCTTTATCGATACCACCATTAATTACCCTTGCTACGCCAACTAATGCTGTACTTACTGCTATTGCTAAGACTGGAAGGCGTGTTGCTTTGTCAATTTTTGTGGGTGCAGTACCGATGTATGTTTCTTGTCTTGAATAGCCTGTATTCATGGTTTCTTGAAGGGTTAATGTGTTAAGAACAATAACTGGTACGATTTCGAGAGTAGATCCGGTTATTCCTACATATGTCACTGCCACTAAACCTGAATACATTCCATAGCGATCTGCAAGTAAAGAGCGACCAATTGGATTAGGTCTTTTCCAACGCAGTCTTCCATCAACTTCTTGATGAACTTTATCGTCTAGTTTTTTATATCGCTGCTGAAGTTTTTGGTAGGTTTGGATGCACGTTTCTTCGAGGCTCATTTTTTAGTAGGATTGTAATTTATTTATAAAAGAGGGGTTGGAAAAGGGTTTTGATGCATGTGTCGAAAAGTTAATTTTTAGTCTTGAATTCTTAATGGGGCTAATAAAAAGCTTTAATTTAACCTATTCCCAACCTTTATTAAGTCTTTTACCCGTCCTTGGAATATGAGTCGGATGTTTAAGTATTATCCCGCTGACTTCGGGGTACTTACTGTTAAGGTTACACATTTTGATCTTTCTTTTGATGTCTATGATGATCACACGGACGTTGTTTCTACGCTTCATGCAACAGTTTTGGGCAAGCCGATTAAAGAGCTTCGTTTGAATGCAAAGAATATGGATGTGCATGAAGTCACAGGTTCTGTTCCTCTCAAATGGAGGTATAAAGATCCCATTCTTCACATCACTTTTATTAAACCGCTTAAAGCTAAAGCTGAATTTACTCTTACATCCAAAACAACAACTCATCCTAAAAACAATCTTTTGGAAGGGTTGTATTTTGATGAGACGCCTAAAAATGCTCCGCCTACGCAAATTACCCAGTGTCAACAATGGGGATTTGAACGTTTAGTGCCTTGCATTGATGATATGACTGCGAAATGTACGTACATGACTACAATTCGTGCCGATAAACGATATACCAATATTATTTCTAATGGTGACTTGGTGAAAAGGCCAGTGCCTGTTGATAAAAAGAATAAGAATAGTCGCGTAGAAGTAGTTTACAAGAACATGAAGACGCCGATGGCGACGTATTTGTTTTTCTTAGGTGTGGGAACGTATGCGACATTCACTCGTACATTAGAATATCCTTCTGGCCATTCTTTCACACTTGAGTTAGTCGTGCCACCGAAAACAAAAGAGGATCTGGCGCACAAGGCGTTAGAGATTCTTCATGATAGTATTTTATGGATACATTTGTTTACCGGTCCTGATCGATATAAGAACGAACCTGTCGCGCGTGAATTGTGGACATTGTTATGTGAACGAGAAGCGCGTCGCGCGGCACGCAAAGATGTGAAAGCAGTTATTGCTAAGATTAAAGGGTTAGCCAAAGGTCATCATTGGGGTTATACGTATACGGGAACCGTTTATCGTGAGATTGGTATGCAGAATTCTGATTTTGGCGGCATGGAGAATGTGGGAAACACGACGATAACTACTAATCGAATTATGCCGTTTGCAGATATGACTGATCGAGGGTTTGAATACCTAGCGCAGGTTAAAGTTCATGAGTTCTATCATAATCTTAATGGGAGTGAAGTCACGGGTCGTAGTCCGTTTGAGATTTGGCTTAATGAAGCTGTTACGGTTTTTATTGAATTAGGATATCATGCGTTTCATTTCGGATTAGAATATTCACGTTTACAACGAGTCTTGCAATTACTTTCCCCTGAAATTGGGACATTAACACAGGATGTTAGCGCGGGCTCGTTGCCTATTGAGCCTGATGGTTTTAATGATCCTAATGAGTTAATTACCTCGATTACGTATGTTAAAGCTCCGGAATTTGTGCGTATGATGGAAGTTATGCTAGGAAAAGAGGTTTTTAACAAAGGATTGAATTTGTATTATCAACGGTATCGCCACGGTAATGCAACACGTGAGCAGTGGGTTGCGTGTATGGAAGAAGTTTCGGGTAAATCATTGCAAGCGCTTTCTACGGTGTGGCTGAAGAAAACAGGGTATCCCATTCTGAAAGTGGAGAAACGCTATGATGTTTTACAAAAACGGTTGAATGTGATGTTAACTCAGATTAATGCAACCGCTGAGGGTTATTGGACCTTTCCTTTTGAATTAGCTTTATGTGATGAAAATGGAAATGTGTTGCATCAAGAGGTAGTGTTGGTTGATAGTGTACAGAAGGAGTGTACTTTTTCGATGTTACGTTCTCCTTCTTTTCTCTCGTGTAATCGGGGATATTCATTTTATGGCAAAGTTCAATATGCAGCACCTCGTCAAGAACTCTTTTTACAAGTGCGCAAAGATAAAGATCTCATTGGTCGTTTTTTGGCATGGTATGCATTACTTGATCAAGAAAAGATGCGTTTACTTCGTGAACCAAATGGTGAGGTAGACAAATCGATTACCGACTTGTATATGGAACTTTTATGTGATACAAAATTAATGATGTCGGCTGGTTCACAGTTCCTCTCCATTTTTGAGGGAGTTGAAGATGAGAAATATGCGTATCGTTATCAAGACTTATTCAATGTTAGGAAGAAAATTTTACATACGATTGCTCATCGTTATACTTCTAAACTGTTTGATTTATATGGAGAATTGGGGAAAGAGAAAACACCTCAAAGCTCGTATCTTGATGAACAATCTTTTTTACTTAAGTTGCGATCCTATCGTTTGACTTGTTTAGGGTTGTTGGCTCACATTGATAGCAAAGTGATCTATCCTGAATTGGAAAAACAAGTTGGCTCAACGAATGCTACGACTCGGCTTAGTGCGTTACGTTTATTGCTTAATACGAATTCTCCTCGACGTCATCAGCATTTGAAGGAAGAAGAAAAAATGGCCGCAGGCAATTTAGTTCGCTGGGAAACCTATTTGTCGGTTTTGGCAAGCTGTGATACGGCAGAAATCTTTGAATATATTAAACATGCAGAAGAGTCACCTCATTTTAGATTAGAACAAACCAATGATCAGCGGGCATTATATGCGACGTTTGCTAACAATCGTAAAATCTCATTACAGACGGTACAAGGTCGTGCGTTATTACGACGGGTTATTTTGAAATTGGCATTTGTGAATGAGTATACGACAGGTCGCTTATTGTTGGTGTTTGGCAATGTTGATAAGATGGAAGAGAAGTATTATGTTCCTATCGTTCAGGTTTTAGTTGATGTTTTAGCGCATGTTTCTGTAGAAAAAGCAGCAAGTGTCCATAATACCACAAAACGAATTTTGAAGGGATTACCCCTTGCGGTTGCAGCGTATGAAAAAGAGAAGGGCAAGATTAAAGAGTTGAAAGAGAAGTAGAATTATTCTTAGAATTTTTTTTGGGCATAATCCTCTAACCTGGGTAGAAGTGACCCAATTAAAGGGTAATCTTGCAATTCATAGACTAATTTTTCACCTAATCCTCTATATTGAAAAATAGTGGGGTCTAGAACAAGAACACCTAGAGTATGAACTAGTAACCCTACAACATGATTTCCTTCAAAAGATTTTCCGTTATACTCCTCTTCAACATGAAAACCAAGAGCATAAATTTGAACTTCTGGTATTCTCTGTTGTAATGTAGCGATTGCTGCATGACAGAGACCTTTTAATGGAAGATGTGGAGAAAGGGTATTAGGGGTCATAATCTGCTCACCAACACGATACTTGCCATCGAATAACCCTTGAGCAAATATTTCTCTACATACTTCTTCAAGTCTTTGAATCATATGAGAAATATTTCGGTTCTACTTTAATAGTTTTTGCAGGGATTTTGGGGTGATTAACATTTTTTGAGAGTTTGATTTTGTTCTCTTTTTCTTGTCTCTGTGTGATCATGACATATCTTTAAATAGATATTTTACATTCTTAGGATATGCCGACATGGTCGTATGTTGGACTTGATGAGTGTGGTGCATCAGGTATGCAGCAAAGTTCAAGTCGTTTAATCGTTGTAGGGGCAAAAACAGACCATCGGCATCTTACTGTTTATAGGGGCTATGATTGGCTCTCAAAAGCTGCTGAGTATCTCCACAAAGATCAACCTCTTCCAACGATTTCTGATTTACTTCATGGGGGACTAGGAGATTTTGCGTGGATGGGGATGTCGTCTATTGAATTTCGGCGTAGTGAACTTGAATGCGGAATGATTGCGCATATCGTTCGTGCTTTGTGTACAGATGCTCAACATACTGTGGTTCATATTGATTCTTTTGGTAATGAGCAACAGACCACTGAAATTGTTGTTGAAACGTTACATCGTCGTGGTTTTTCGATTCCCTATTCTCAGGTTCAGGCACATGGAAAAGGTGATGAGAGGATGGAATTAATCAATTATGCCGATCTGCTTGCGTCGCGCATTGCGTTATCTCTTTCTTGCGATAGTCCCTATTTTTCAACGCTCTCTTCTTTGGAGTCAGAACTTATTGACTTGACACAATTGGAGAAATTGAGTGCACATCATTTGTTTGAGTTATGGGATGCGGTTGGTCATGTCTGGCGTCGTCCAAGACCATATCCTGCATCATTTGAGGCTCTGCGATTGGCAGCATGATTGGACGTTGTTTTTGTTATCTTTGTTTATTCATAGACAGCGAATCTCTCTGATTCACACATAATGAGCATGAGCATTCCTGGGGTTTGTTGTTGTGATTCTCGTAGTGTTCTTATGTCTTGATCTGAGGCAAGGCAGCTTTTGTAGGGGTGGGTGTGAAACAGAATCAGTGTGTTTTCTGGACAAGGGGCAAATTGTACCTCACTAAAGGTTTGGCTGTATTGGGTGGGTTGCATGAATGAAGTGATGGAGTAGGTGCTAATACTCTCTTTATGGTCATTGGGATCTGTTTTTTCGCCAAATAAACAAAGACTAAATTCCGTTTGTTGTTCGTTGAGATAGAGGTCTTGGATTTTTTGTGCGGTGTTGTCTTGGAATTCAAGATGAAGTTGATCCACATCAAGAGTATTTGCTTCTAGAGCTGCGGAATGAAATGATCCTTCTACGGTTCTTGAGAGTGGAAAGAAAACGAGATAGGTTGAGAGGAAAAGTATGAGTATAAAGAGGCTTAGGATGATGATTACTACTGGGTTTTTCCAGATTGAATGCGCGGGGTTATTATCTAGAAGTGCTTCTTGGACGATTTCTTGTCTTAGCTTTTCTTGCTTTAGTTTCTCTTCTTTTAGCTTTGGGGGATCTTTGGATTTCATTAGGATTCTCTGGTTAATAGATATTGATTTAATGTGTACAGAGTTTGTTTATGTTGTTGCGATAGAGGAAGATGATTGATTTGTGTATAGGCTTTATTGCTAAGTTCTTGCATTCTTTTTGTGATGAGATGGTCGATTCCTTTGTATTGGATGAGACGTTGAATATACGTGATTTCTTGTGGTGAACAGCGTTTGTTGCCAAAGATGGTGGAGATCGTTTTGCGTTCTGTGACGGTTGCTTTTTGAAGAAGAAGGTACATGTAGAGTGTTTTCTTGCCTTCTCGCAGATCAGAACTCACTGGTTTGCCGGTTTTTTGAGGATTGCCAAAGAGTCCTAATTCATCGTCTTTTAACTGGAAGAGAAGGCCTAGTGTTTCTCCGAGTTTTTCGAGTTGTTTGCGAGTTTTGGGGTTGGCATTGGCGATAACGGCACCGACTTGGAATGGTAGTGAAAATGTATAACGAGCTGTTTTATAGAGATACATTTTTTCAATAGCTTGTTGGGTTGGGAATTGTGGAGACATGGCAAAATGAACGTCTTCCATTTCGGCAAAGATGGTTTTGGTTATTTCTTGTGAGAAAAGGGAAAGAGCTTTGGCGGTTGAAGGATTGCTAGAAAGTAATTCAAATGCAAGGAAGAATCCGGCATCTGCGGTACATATTGCTTGTGATGTTCCGTAATGTGCAGCATCAGTTGATGATGGGGCGTTATCGCTATATTGAGTATGAATGGTTTTACGTCCACGTCGTAATGAATCTCGATCAATAATATCGTCGTGGATGAGAATGGAAGAGTGAAATAATTCCACGGCAGCTGCGGCAGGAAGAATTTTTGTGTGGTCTTTTGTTTTGTTTTTTGTGAGGGCGTCGGCAATGAAAAGAATGAAACTGCCGCGCAATAATTTTCCGCTTGTCGCAAATGTTGAGAGTCTGGTAAGGCTGTCTTTACTCCAGCCGTTTACGTTTGAATATTTTTTCTGTTGAGTTTTGAGATAGCTTTGGAGATACTTTTGCAGAGGTTCACGATATTGGTCAAACATATTTTGGAGAAGCTATTTTGAGGTTATAAAGGTTGTTGAATGGGTTTGGTTGCTTTTGTCGCTTTATCTAATATTGTCTAGAATAGAATGCGCATTGGTGGCATTGGTGTGTGTGATAAGTTCTTGGTAGTCTTTGTTAAGTGAGAGTCGGTTACGTAATGATGCTGTTTCGTTGTTGCTCACTCTGGCGAGTTTGTCTGCAAGGATAAGGCCGTAGGGGTAGCCCAAGAAGATAGGGTCGGAACTTAAAGGGAGAATGGCTGTGGCGTGTTCTTGCTTTCCCTCAAAACGAAAGACGTGCTTTGCTTTTGGATGGAGCTTGATAAAATTCATCTGTGGGGTGGAATAGATCCAGCTGTTCTGCGGTCCATGTTCTTGGAGAAACATGGTGATGTTATTGCCCTGTTTAGTGAAGAGGGTTGAGGTTTTGGCGAGCGCACAGACATTGTCAGATAGATTTTGGAGATATTTTTCTTCGTTAGGGTATGTGTTGTCTTTGGTTCCATCAAGGACGACGATACCTTTTTTAATTGATGCGGCTACACTGAGTTCTGCGAAGCGACGAGCCATATTGGTCATTTTTTCGATGGGGGCGCGTTGCGCACTGCCGGTGAGAAGTGGATCATGTGACGAGACGTGAAGGTCGTTGATGTTGATGAGAGGTGTTTTTTCACTAAAAATAGTGCTGGTGTACCAGACTTTTCCCTCAATGGTTTTGGCGCTGGTGAAAAGGTAGAACTCTTGAATTTTTTGGGATACTTTAGTTGTTCCTTCAAAGGTAATGGCTGCGGTACGTATAATGGAGATGCAAAATGATCCTGCGTTGATAATTTGTGCTTCTCCGCCGTCAATGAAGGTGATGGTTTCATTTTTTGGTGTGAGTGGGGTGAAATTAGTCGTGTCGAATCTAGAGGAGTGATTATTGAGGAGTAGTTCATCTTCTTTAGTGAATTGTTCGAGGTAGTTTTGAAGATGAGTGTAGATGGTGTTAAACATTGTTATTGAGTGGAGGGGAATTTTTATATAAAGATTGTTGGAGTGTATAGTAAGAAAAAAGCCCCCGCCGAGAGATTCAGGACGAAAAAATGGATTTCTCATCAATTTGAACTCGGGACCTTTACCTTACCAAGGTTTAGCGGGATTTACATCCTAACGCCATTTAGTGAGGTAAAACCTTACCACTAGGCCACGGGGGCGATCTTATTTAGATGCTTGTGATTCGAGAAACCCACCTGTTTTAAAAACCTTTCGAGCTGCTTATGTCCGTAAATCTCGAGATTATTACGATAGCCGTCTCGATTATTTTTCCTAACATATAGTTTAAAATTCTTTGATAGATGCTCTTCTAGTTGGGTTATTAGTGGTATACTCGCAGTTTGAAGAACTATTCGTGGATAAGGTCTCGAATATCTTGCCTTTTATCCCAGAATATGCAACCATCACTATCAAATATTCCTCGTACTGTTGCATTCAGAAAATCTTCATTTCCGATTATTCTTTCTGGAATTTTAACTGTTCTTGATTTTAGGCCTGGTTTAAAGCCAAGTGAACAGAGAAACTCCCCTAACACTTTATTATAAACATGGATCCTTACCGTGTTTTCATCTTTTCTGTAGTAAATATGGGGTTTTGTAAAAGGGAAGTTTCTTTCTATAATTGAGTATAAATGATTTGTTAGATACTCTTCATCATGTGGTTGTTGTCCTATTATACCTATTTGCGTTTTTTGATTAACTTTACTGATACTTAAGTATCCGTCTCCAATGAAAGCACCAATAAACTCACAAACCTCATGATTTAATTCCATGAACAAAAATAACTGACTTCTTTTATTAAGAAATTGCAGACTTGACCAGTGTGTCTAGTGGAAAAATGAGGTGTATTATTTTTTTCAAAAGAAGTGCCGAGGGAGGGAGTCGAACCCACGAAGGCACTAAGCCACAGGATGTCTTCCTATGAAGGCTTAAGTCCTGCACATTTGACCACTTTGCTACCTCGGCATTAATTATTCTAAGAAAGATGTTAATTTATAAAAGTAACGAAGGAAGTGAGGTATGATGAGTGTATTTATCTTTGGCTTGAATAGGGGTCGGCTTGTCTGAGTCTTATTGCAGTGGATGATCCTTCAAGTGCCATAAGTACGGGTGTTTCTATTTCAGTAATACCTAATGTGTTAAGTACTTTAGCGTATTCGGCGAAGGCATGACGAGCAGATGATTCATTTTTGTCAAGGATTGCAAATGAATCCAGTTGAGAGACTGTTCTAAAAACATCTTCAATGGAGGCTCTAATGTTATCTATCCCAACATTTGCTCCGTATACTAATTCTGGTCGGTCGTGACGAGAGATTCCGCCGCCTAGGTATACTAACTTATCAATCATTTGTCCAAATACCCCTAAAATAAATCGTTCGTAATCTGCTTGTTCAATCCATTTTTGAATATATTTCCCAAATTTACCGTTTGTAGCGGTTGGTAATTCTTTCATACCCTCTTCGTCTTGTGTTTCAAATGCATGTTCTACTGCGAGATATGCTTGAATGGTGTAGGGAAAATCTGCACTATGAAGTATAGATGAACCAACGAGACCTAGAAGTGTATGATAGCTTCCAGGATCAGAGCAGGGGTCATCTAACCCAAAATCTTCTAAATCTAACATTGTTGAGCCAATTTGGTTTAACCCGCTACAGTCGCCGTGTTGGAACTTATCTTCTAATCTGAAAGAACGACGTGCATCACGAATAGTTTGAAGTTTTCCAAGAAGAGGGTTACTAAGTAAAGTAGTAGCATAATCTCTGGCTGCTTCAATGGGGTTATCAAGGGCACCTTGTTGTTGTGCGTATGTTCGAAATCCCTCATTTGAAGCATACGCTAATCGTAGAAGAGTTTTTAAAAAAAGTTCATTTTGTACTCTTGCCGTAGTTTGTTGGTCTCGTTCAAAATCCCATCTTTGTTTGAGTAGGTCGCCAGCAGCATTACAACTTCCCACGAAGCGTGCCATGGAAATAACTCCCCTTAGAAATTCTTGACTAAATTGATGATATCTACCTTGTGTGTTTGGATCAATGGTTTCTGCAACGGCTTTATCAAGTGTAAGGAGAACTTTCTTCTGATTATCTCCTGCCAAATATCCCATATTTAACAAATGGTCTTGGGCAGATGCACCATATACTTCGGGAACCAGCGTTCGAGCGTGTTTACGGCTAAATCTGGTTCCAACTGTATCAATAATTAATTCTAAATTTCGTTTTTCACGGGCAAAAAGAAGATCTGGTGAGTGGCATATTGCATACAAAGGATCATCGCTGGTTTGCGTTGTTTGATATTGTTTACCAACAAAATCATGACTTGGAGAATCTTTTGCTTTAGGTCTAGATCGTGTGAGTGTAAAGTGAGTGAAATGGGCGTGTCCGGAATCCCATTCTTTTACAGTTTTATATACGTCAAAAGTGTTAAACTTACGGCCTAATGATCTTCGTATTGCATCGTACGTAAGCGGCTCACTAG
Organism: Candidatus Woesearchaeota archaeon; assembly: GCA_023265685.1. Lineage (GTDB taxonomy): Archaea > Nanobdellota > Nanobdellia > Woesearchaeales > GW2011-AR9 > JACPIK01. Next base: position 33,400 of record JAHFSP010000009.1, read on the forward strand.
TTGTATGGGATGACATCAGCATTAAAATGGAAGAGTCTATTTATAAACTTTTACCAATTTTTTACTATTCATCAATAGTTACTCTAGTGTGTAAATTAACCTTCCTACATTATGCACATTAGTTGTCAATCTCTGTAATTTGCTTAACGTGCTATGTAATCCTGGAACTTTCTGAACATCTTTGTCTAATTCTTCTAACGCATTTTGGAATTTAAGCTTTGATTCAGAGAGGGTTAGTGCAAGATCTCGGTCATTGTTGTGGACAGCTTTCATCGTTGAGCAGTAATATTCATTGTAGTCTTGGAGTAGGTTACGAATAAATTTTTGTTTTTCGTTAGTTAACTTAAGAGTTCGTAAATATCGTGCGGCTCGTTTGATTTCATCAGCTATTGCTTCAACGTAGAATCCTAAAGTGTAATATTTTAAGAGATCAATTGGTGTTAATTTGAAATTCTTCATTGATTTAGAAGGATTCTCTAAATTATACAAGACTGTTCGGTAAAGTAAAAAATAAAGACGGTTTACGTCTCTGTCTCGTTCATTAAGATGTTCATAGGTGTCTTCTTCAAAGATGGATGACATTTCTTTCATCATAGTTCTGGTTACCACATCCATCTTTCTGAGTAGTTCGTTGACGGATACTTTATCCATATTCAAAAAATCTTTGGCTGTTATAGAATCTGATGATTGTTCTAGAACTTCTAGTGCGATAAGATTTTGAATTATTCCCTGAAGATCTTTAACTTTTGTTTTTATCTCTTTTCCACGTAAAATAATCGTCCTGTAATTAAGGATATAGGCTGAGCATACTTCTCTGGTAATTGAAAACACAGTTTTTCCATCAATGTTGATTACTTTTTCTTTCTCGATTTCCTCTTTATTTGTTTCTTGTTTACTGAGTAAGAGGTTTGGTCCGGCTTCTTCCATGTATACTAGGTCCCCTTTCACCATTTTATTTTGTCGAACCCAATTTTTAGGTAAAGAAACAACAAAACTGTTTTTTCCAAATGAGATTAGTTTGCGATATTCCATATGTTTGCCCCCTATATTATTTTCTCAGCGTTCCCACGCTCATGTATATACACCCCATATAGTATTTGGAAAATGTATTTATATTTAAACGTTTTGTATAAAAGTATAGGGGAGGTGCTATAATGGCATTAAAAAAGATACGTGAGCGGGATGGATATGAGGGAGGAGGCTACAACTTTTATGTTCCACAGGAGCGTGATATGTTGTTTGATAATGATGAGTTAAGCCCTGAGGAGAGTGGTTTTATGTGTGGGTATGATCACGATCCTTGGGAGGAGAACGAGGTTTAATGTCGTTACGTGAGTTACTGGGATTGGAACATAGTGATTTGACGGATGAGGAGATCATGAAGCTGCTTGGGGCAGCGCTTCGTTCTCATCATCCAGATGTGGAGTTAGGTACGGGTAAAGATTATGTGACGGTGCATTTATGTGATATAGACCCAGCTAACACAAATTTTGTGTAATTGTACCTAGTGATGATGACAACAAGTCTTTTATAGAGAAGAATTTTTAATTAGAGTATGATGAGCGTTCGTGTAGGGTTGTTAAAATTAGTAAAGAGCATCCGTGCACGTCCCGTTCTCTTTTCGTTTCTTGTTCTTTTTCAATTTTTTTTATTGAGTGCCGGTGCGTTGGCTTTTGTGCATTATCAATTACTGTTATTACAAGACGTTCAAGCCGTTCTTGGCCCATTACAGGGTGCCAATTTTGACGATACTCAATTACAAAACGGACAACCGTTTATTGAGGATTTTTTGCCAGTGTATCAGGGGTATGATGATTTGACACATCATTTAACGGCGCTTACGTTATGGGGGGTGTTGTTGGTTTTAGTGGGTGGTGGGTTGTTGTGGATTGGGTGTTATTATCTACTTGAACCGACATTAACAGGCATTGGTATTGTGCGCTTTGGTCTGCGTTACATTATTGGATTTGGTGTTGTTACAATTGTTTTTGCCGTTGCGCTAATGAGTTTAATTCAAACGGCCCTTGTAAACATTGAAGGTGATTTCACTATTTATTTAGTGGAGTTAGGAATCATTGGTCTTATTTTGGGAATTATTTTTCTGTGTTCAACATTAAACGCGTTTTGTAAATCATGGAAAGAATGGATAATGGGGTTGTGGCAATCTGTATCTAGACATCTACTTCGAACTCTTTTGGTTTTATTAGTATGTGGGTTGATTGTTTGTGTGGTGTTGGGAGTTGCCGGGTTGCTTATTACCCTTGATTATGGTTTGTTATTGATTTTATTGATGGTAGTATTTTCGGTGATATTGATTATTCTTGATTTGTATTTGTTGATTATGATCCCTACACATTTGATTTGTAGAGGTTGATGAGTATGAAACCTACTTCCCACCAAGTTATTCTTGATACTAATGTGTTAATGGCAATTAGTGAGTTTCATTTGGATGTATTTAGTGCGTTAGATTATGTTCTTGAGCAGGGGTATACTGTTGGGGTGTTGAAGGGAACAATTCTCGAGTTGGAGACAATTGTGCATGAACAACGAGGTAAGTTTCGTCTGGGGGCTGCGCTTGCATTGAAGATTTTGGAACAGAAAAAGGTGAAGGTATTGCCCAGTTCTGGTAACGTTGACGATGAACTCGTGGCAGCATCTGCTCAAGGTGTGTTGGTGCTTACACAAGATGCGGCACTTAAGAAGCGGTTGAGCAAGCCGTATTTAACGATTCGAGCTAAGAAGAGTGTGTTAGTGGTGGTCTAGATTTTAGTGTACAAGTTTAAATTTATATATCTCTTGATCTACTATCATTTTTATATTTTGTTCTAGGTTATAAGTTTTTTTCTGGTGTGACTGTGCTGTTTGAGTGCAGTTATAACTTCCTCTAAAGTGAAGTGGTGCTGGTAGTGTTTGATATTGATCTTGGATTAATGAATTGTTTTTGTAATCACATCCTACAAGTGTTGTTGCTGTATAAAGTAAAAGTGAGGCGATAGTTTTCATGCTTGGATTGATAGTTGGTATGCGTTAATAAATATATTGATATCTTATGATTGTTCCATTTAGAGGTATTTTTGTTTTTTCTTTTGAGTCATTTTTACAGTAAAGTATTTAAACAATCTATAACTTGTCGTTTTTACAAATTATAAGGGGGAACAATTATGGTTTCGGTTAGTATTATAGCGATTATAGTTAGTTTGGTGGCGTTGTTGTATGCAGGGTATCTTTCTTTACGAATTCTTCGTGTGCATCCCGGTTCTGAAAAGATGCAAGAGGTTGCCAATGCGATTAAAGAAGGAGCAATGGCCTATATGTCTCGTCAATATAAAACAATTGCGATTTTTGCGGTTGCGATTACTGCTTTATTGTGGTGGTTGTTTAGTTTTCCTATCGCTGCCGGTTTTTTTTTCGGAGCTGTTCTTTCGGGAATTTCCGGTTTTATTGGTATGAGTATTTCTGTGCGGGCAAATGTTCGCACAGCGGAAACTGCTAAGAAAGGTATTAAAGAAGCACTTGACGTTGCTTTTAAAGGTGGAAGCGTTACCGGCATGGCTGTTGTCGGTTTGGCTTTATTTGCAGTTAGTGTTTTTTACTCAATTTACAAAGATCCTGCTATGTTAGTGGGTCTTGGTTTTGGTGCTTCTTTGATTTCTCTGTTTGCTCGCATCGGAGGAGGAATTTATACGAAAGCTGCGGATGTCGGTGCGGATCTTGTTGGTAAAATTGAGAAAAATATTCCTGAAGATGATCCGCGTAATCCAGCGACGATTGCAGATAATGTTGGAGATAATGTTGGTGATTGCGCAGGAATGGGTGCAGATTTATATGAGACCTATGTGGTGACGTTACTTGCTGCGATGTTATTGGCATTGATTCCTGCGGTTTCAAGCACCTATAATCAGGCAGTAGAGTATCCTTTGATGTTAGGTGTGGTGGCGATTATTGGTTCGATTGTGGGGACATGGTTTGTACGACTTGGTTCTTCTAAAAATATCATGGGTGCGCTTTATAAGGGTCTTATTGCAGCGGGAGTGGTTTCTGCGATTGGTTTTTATCTGGTAACGTGGTATACCCATAATCCTCTCAATCTCTTTTTTGCCACGATAGTGGGTTTGGTTATTACTTTGCTTATTAACGTGGTTACAGAATATTATACTAGTACCAGTTTTGCTCCCGTGAAAAAGATTGCTGATTCATCGGTGACTGGTGCTGGAACTAACTTGATTGCTGGTTTGGGTGTAGGTATGCAGTCAACACTCATTCCGGTGTTGGTTATCGTAGCTGGAATAATTGCGGCGTATTTGTTAGCTGGGATTTATGGTATTGCTATTGCTGCTGTTGCCATGCTTTCATTAACTGGAATGATTATCGCTCTTGATAGTTATGGTCCAATTACGGATAATGCGGGTGGCATTGCTGAGATGTGTGAACTGGATAAGAAAGTTCGTGAAGTCACTGATGCTCTTGATGCTGTTGGTAATACGACTAAGGCGGTCACGAAAGGGTATGCCATTGGTTCAGCTGCTCTGGGGGCTTTAGCCCTTTTTGCTGCGTTCACTCATGAAATCGAGAATCTTACGGGAAGTCCGGTTACATTTTTGTTAACTAATCCAGGCGTTATTGTGGGACTTTTTATTGGTGCGATGTTACCGTTTATCTTTTCGTCATTGTTGATGGATGCAGTAGGATCGTCTGCACACAAAATTGTGGTGGAAGTGCGTCGTCAATTTAAAGAGATTAAAGGTCTGATGGAAGGGAAAGCAAAACCGGAGTACGGCAAATGTGTTGACATTGTTACCAAAGCGGCTTTGCATAATATGATCTTGCCTGCTGTGATTGCTATTATGGCACCACTTTTGGTAGGTTTCTTTTTAGGTATTCAGGCTTTAGGTGGACTCTTGATTGGCGTTATATTGTCTGGCTTGCTCATGGCATTGTTTATGTCTAACACGGGGGCTGCATGGGATAATGCAAAGAAATACATTGAGAGTGGTCATCATTCTGGGAAGGGAAGTGATGCTCATAAAGCAGCTGTTGTTGGAGATACGGTGGGCGATCCATTCAAAGATACTGCGGGGCCTGCTCTTAACGCTTTGATTAAAGTGATTAATACCTTTGCAATTGTGTTTGCACCGCTTTTCATTGCGTATGGATTTAACCTCTTTTGAGGTTTTTTTGTTTTTTTAAAATTATTTTTCAATTCCTCGTTTTTTAAATCCACTTTCTGAGCAAGAAATCTTCTACGCTTTAGCGTTAGAGTGAATTGCGAAACATTGAACAGTTCCCAAAAATAATGTGGTTTTGGTAAAGTGATCGGGCTCACCAACGAG
>JAHFSP010000040.1 GCA_023265685.1 Candidatus Woesearchaeota archaeon
AGATGGTTGTTGACTTTTGCTGCAAATGCTTTTCCTGAACCTAGGTCATCGCCAAATGAAAATCCTCCGGGTATTGCAAGAATTTGATAATCGTTAAGTCGAGTGGGCTGAGCAATAAGATCGTTGATGTGGACAATATCTGCTTGTGCTCCTGCACGATTAAATGCTCGTGCCGTTTCATCCTCACAGTTGATTCCGTACCCAGAGAGGATGAGAGTTCGAGGAGTTGTTTGGGTTGTTGAATGGGATTTTGTCATGTTAACGGTCACCAAATGTTGAGTGGTACGATGTAAGAAGGGAATCGACGGTGGTGCTAATGATGTTTTGAGTTTGATTGCGGATGATAAATTCGTTTTGTGTTACGTGCCCTATTTGAGCAAATGCATGATTCTGCATTAACACTTCAAAACGTTGTTGGTCCTCTGGTGCAACCGTTACAACGATACGACCTTGGCTTTCTGAATAGAGAGCAAAATCGTTGCGAGAAGATGTGCCTGGAAGATTGTCTAATGAAATATCAAGACCTACTTTTCCGCCCATGGCCGTTTTCGCTAACGCAACGGCGAGCCCGCCACGGCTCACACTTTGAGCTGACGCAATGAGGTCATCTTGGATTGCTTGTGAGAGTGAGCGATATAATGATAGGTTGCGTTGGGCGTCAACTTGTGGAACGGCGTTGCCGATGTAGCGTTCGCCGCGTCCTTTTTCTTCTTCTCCTATTTGGGCAAAGTATTCTGACGCTCCAAGTTCATCGTGGGTTTCACCTAAGATATAGACAAGGTCACCAACCATTTTGGCATCGAGAGACACTGCCTTGGTCGCATCGTCGATAACACTAATAGTAGAAATAAGTACGGTAGGAGGAATGGAAATTTTAGTAGGGTTGCCATCTTGATCATAGCCATTAAAGTCGTTAAACATGCTATCTTTTCCAGAAATAAATGGAGTCTCGTACGCAACAGAAATATTGTATAATGCTTCAAGTGAAGCTCTTAATTGTCCAAGACGTTCGGGGTCTTTGGAACTACACCAACAAAAATTATCCATGACTGCAAGATGGTCTAAATTTGCACCAGCAGCAACCGCACTTCTTATCGCGGTATCAAACGTAGCTGCAGCCATGGCGTAGGTATCGATATCGCTATAGCTTGGGTTGATGCCCTGAGAGGTTACAACAGCTTTTGGTGAATCAAGGAGAGGTTTCGTTACAGTAGCATCTGCGTTTACCCGACCGCGACCTTGTAATGGTTTGAGTACAGATCCACCTTGAACTTCATGGTCATATTGTTGAGAGATGAATGCGGTGCTAGCAATGTTTTTTCGTGCAAGCATGGAGTGAAGCGAACCGGTTAGATTCTCTAATAGAGGAATGGTTGGTTCTTCGTGGGTAATTCTGGTGTACGTCGCTGTCATAGGACGAGCAGGTAGGCCATTATGGAGGAATTCTATATCGAGATCCATCACATTTTTCCCTTGATGTTCAACAACACATTTTCCTGAATTGGTAAATTCACCAATGACAGTTGCTTCCACACCACGACGTTGCATAAGTGATTGAAATTCATCCCATTTTTCTTTTGGAACAGAAAGAGTCATACGCTCTTGGGATTCAGAAATCCAAATTTCCCATGCGGCAAGCCCTTGGTATTTGAGAGGTACATTGTCGAGATGGACGTGACATCCTCCTGATTCTTTGGCCATTTCGGCAACTGAACAGGAAAGACCACCAGCGCCGTTATCAGTCATACTTGTGTAGAGGTTGAGATCGCGTGCTTCTTTGATAATAACATCACTAAGTTTTTTTTGCGTAATAGGATCGCCAATTTGAACAGCAGTTGCGGGACTGCCTTCGTTGAGTGACTCTGAAGAGAATGTTGCACCATGAATGCCATCTTTGCCGACACGGCCACCAACCATAACAATATAGTCGCCAGGTTGGGCTTGTTTTTCATAACTTGGTTTTCCATTTATCTCTCTGGGGATAAGTCCTGCGGTACGTACAAACACAGAGGGTTTGGCATGAAAGCGATTGTCAAAATAGACTCCTCCTTGAGGCGTAGGAATACCTGAACAATTGCCCCCTGCATTAACTCCAGCGATTACTCCCTCCATGATGGTTGAGGGACTAAGCATCTGTTGAGTTTTGTTGGGGCCTTTATAGAGAGGATGAAGAGTATCTGGATCGCCAAAACAAAAATAGTATCCATTAAGAAATGGTTTGGCACCAAGACCAAATCCGATGGTATCGCGATTGACGCCAACAATTCCGGTGATTGAACCGCCAAAAGGATCAAGCGCGGAGGGGCTATTATGAGTTTCTGCTTTATCAGTGATGAGATAATTTTCATCAAAGATAATTGCACCAGAGTTATCTTTGAATACAGAAACACAAAAATCTACTTTTCCTTGTTTGATCTTGTTTTCACGAATTGTTTGGGTTGCTCGTTGGATATAATGTTTGAAGAAACCGTCTTTAATTTCGTCTATGGGATCTGCAAAAATAGTGTGGTGGCAATGTTCTGACCAAGTCTGTGCAATGGATTCAAGTTCGACATCAGTGGGGTTTCTGTCTAATGTTTGAAAGTGAGATTGGATTGCTTTCATATAGGTGAGATCAAGGGCAAGAGGGCCACGTCGACTCCCATCCTGATTTGCGATACCTTGTTTTCCGATAAGGGTTAATTCAGTGTCGTTGGCTTCGAGAATTTGAACAAGATCTGCTGTAGGTTGTGAGCGAAGATTGACGCGAGGAATAGTAGTGCCCATACCACGGTCTGTTTGATATTGCTCGAATGGTTTGATGTGAATGCTTTGAATCAAAGGGTTAGCAAGGCTTGTGGCGATTTTTTCAACATCAACTTGGGTTAGATTTCCTTGTAAGAACGTTACTTGGGAAGAGTAGACTCCTTGAGGAGAGTCAAATTCTGGATGAAGAAGATCGGTAATGCTTTCTCTTGCGGTTGAGCCGATATTATCAGTCACACCGGGAAGGTAGCCGATTTCAATAGCCCAATTGAATGACTTTGGAGAAGACTCAGTATCAATATGTGCTTGTTCGACCGTAGGATTGATGAGAAGAGAAGTTAGAGGGCCAAGTTGATCTGATGAGAGAGAAGTATCAATTGTGTACACATCAGCGATAGAGATGTTGGCAACATCAAAACCAAGACCAGATAATCTCCTTTGACGAACCTGGGCCCTAGTATCCTCAACTCGTGATGTGACCCCAATACGATGAACCATTGAAAGATAGGAGAAAAAATGAAGTTATAAGGTTTCGTATTCTTGAGTATAATCTACTCCCTAAATAAGATATGTGACTATTTTATTCTAAATCTTAATAAACCAGCTTACTTGTAAATTCTTGATGATTCTAGGGCGGATTGTAGGTAAGGTAAGTACAACGGAATTTCGTTTTACGGTGACGAGTCCGGCAGCACGCAAATTTCAATTTATTCAAATTCATCACGGGGAATATGGTTTTGTTTTAGGACAGATTCGTGAATTGGAACGCACAGAACAGGAGATGGTGGCGTATTGCTTGGTGATTGGGTATAAAGATGAGGATGGGCGAGTGCGAGGAATTCGTACGCCGTTTGCACCAGGTACAGAAATTCTTGAAGCGGATGATCAATTTATTACACAGATTATTGATATTGGCGGACATGGGGCATATCTGGGCAAGCTTGAAGGGAAGGATATTGCAGTTCATATGGATTTGCAGAAGGTGTTGACGAAACATTTGGCGGTGTTGGCAAAATCTGGCGCGGGGAAGAGTTATACGGTTGGCTGTTTAGTTGAGGAAATTATGGAGAAGCGCGTGCCGTTGTTGATTATTGATCCGCATGGAGAATATGGTTCGATGAAGGATCCGGCAATTGAGAATCGAGAGATTTTAGCACGATGGGGGCTGGAAGCTAAGGGATATGGTTCTCAGATTCAAGAGTATGGGGACGCTCGATTAAAGCAGGATGTGCGACCTTTGAAGTTGAGTGAGAAGATGAGTAGTTATGAGTTAATGAAATTGTTGCCAGTTCAGTTATCTAATACTCAAGAGGCGATGTTGTTTTCGATTGTGAAGGATCTTGAAGAGGTTAATTTTGATAATATTATTTTGGCTTTAGAGAATTTGAATTCGCCGAGTAAATGGACGTTAATTGATACGTTGTTGTATTTACGGGATTTGAAATTGTTTTCGGCTGCACCGACGCCATTGCAGGAATTAATTAGTCCTGGGAAGTGTACCATCTTGAACTTGAAGGGGATTACGCCAGAAGTGCAGGATGTGATTGTGGCAAAGTTGATGAAAGACTTATTTCTTGCACGTAAGCAGGAAAAAATTCCACCGTTTTTTTGTGTTATTGAAGAAGCGCATAATTTCTGTCCGGAGAAAGGATTTGGGAAGGCGAAGAGTTTGGAAGTGATTAGGTTGGTATCATCGGAAGGTCGGAAGTTCGGGTTGGGTTTGTGTGTGGTGTCGCAGCGGCCGTCCCTGGTACAGAAAACAATCTTAGCACAGTGTACGACGCAGATTATTATGAAAATTACAAACCCGAATGATTTGAAGGCAGTGGTGAATTCTTTAGAGGGTGTGACGTCGGAGACGGAAAAGGAAGTTCAGAATTTACCAGTGGGAACAGCGTTGGTATGCGGTATTGTAGATCGGCCACTGATTGTGACGATACGACCGCGTAAGAGTAAGCACGGAGGAAATGCGGTGGATATTCTTGGGCATGTGGAACATCATGTTGTTGATGAGGAGTATGGGCAAGATGTTGTAGAAGAAGTGGCGTCGCATGAAGGGGTGTTGCCGTTGATTATGCCGAAGCTTTCTTTACGTGATATTGAGTTGATGAGTGCGGTTCCTATTTCTAAGGTGACGACGTATTTGATTCCTGCTGTGGTGTTTTCGTGCAGAGTTGGTGGTCAGGAATTTTCAGTGCTGCTTGATAGAATTAAAGGGAAAGTGATTGTGGATCCTGATAACGATCGTAAGATGGAGATTTCTCAGGTGGGATTACACGCACACTTTGGGCGTAAAGTGGAGTTTGAAGCGTTGGACCATGATGTGAAGTTGGATGAGAAGATTCCTACTTCTGTGTTGAAAGGAGAGTTGGGAAGATATGTTGCGGTGGATGATTCGCGAGAATGTTTTATTGTGTATAGAGTGGTGGAGTAGGAAGGATTAACTGATTTATACCTCTAATTCTTTCATGAGCTTTTTGCATTGTTCTATTGCTTGTTTTGCTGTTGCGAAGTCCATCCTTTTTCCGTAGTAGGTGAGAGAATTTCTTTTGTATCGTACATCGTCAAATATTTGGTAGAGGTTATCTCTTTTTAGAACGTCTTTAAGATAGTACCCTAAACAGACATGGTTGAGGATGTTGTAGCCTTCTCTAAATACTAATGCCTGTAATAATTCAAGTGAGGAGGTATAATAGTCTTCGAAAACAAAGTTGCAATTTTTTTCATTGATTGTTTTTATGAGACTAATTCTTTCCATTGCTGTTTCTTTAAGTGACTCGGCTCTGTGTATATCTGGAGAAATTTTTCTTGCAGAATTATTGAATATGCAGTCATTCCAAGAGGTCTCTTTCATTTGAATACCTCTATGTGTTTATGTACTACGATGCCGTTAATGATGTTGTTTGCTAAGTGGACATTTTTTACGTCTTTGATACTTTTGTGTTGGAAGAGTTGTATTTTTCGCTTTAATTTTTGTTCATAGCTGTTTATGTTGATTGACTTTTTTGATGGTGTTTCAATATAGAGATCGATGTCGCTTTGTGGTGTATCTTCTCCTTTTGCATACGAGCCGAAAAGGACAATTGCGGGATTGCTTAATTCCTGGCGTACGTACTCGATAAGCCCTGAGGTATAGAGTTGCTTTAGGTTGTACAATTTTTTTTCAAGAATGAAATCATGACTTTGACTTGCAGTGTAGAAATTAACAGTTCCAATCTTGTGTGTTGAGAGGATGTCTTCTTTCTCAAGTTCTCGACAATACTTAATTACTGAAGGTAGCGGTAGTTGAAGAAGTCTTTCCATTTCACGCACTCTGAGTTTGGCCGTAGGATAGACGAAGAAGTATTCTTTTATGATATTTTTGATATTTTTTCTTGACATTTGATAACAATAATTATCAATTGATATTTAAAGTTATCGATGGAAGTTTACTTTATAACGGCAAGAACTTCTCGTAGTGAGTCATAGGCCATAGGAAGAAATCCATTGATATTTATTTCGTCCAACTTTGCGTCTTGAACAATAGTTTCTTTGATCTTAGACATTTCAAGAATTGATTTGGCCATATTTGTATCAATTCTACTCATTCTAATAATGCCTTTCTCCCTGCACTCCACTACATCCATTGTATTTCCCCCTCAAGAACGATCCCGTTTAGTACGTTGTTTATGAGATGTTGATTTTTAAGATCCCTAAGATGCGAAACTGCAAAGATTTGAAGTGGCCGATGTAGTTTTTTTTCAAATTCTTCTCTTTTTGGAAATTCTTTTTTTTTCTCGCTGATGATCACGAGATCAAAGTCGCTTTTCGAAGTGTCATAGCCTGTTGCAGCAGACCCAAAAAGGATAATTGTAGGTTTAATATAGAACTCATCCAACACTTTTATGAGTCCAGAATTTCGTATTTTGAGTAGGTTGTAATACACTTTGACATCCCGATATGTCCTACTCTCTATGTTTGCGCTGTATAGGTCATATATTCTTTCTTTTTCGTGCCGAAGAATGCCTTTTGCAGCAAATGCTTTGAGTAATTTGCTGGAAGTTGCTGGGGTTATTTTGAGGATTCGGGCAGCCTCTCTTACATTGAATTTTCTCGTTGGTTCCTCGAGGAAGATTTGGAGATAGTTTAATTCTTTGAACATATGTTTAGAAAAATGAACAGTTGTTTATAAATTTATTGATGGGTTTAGGAGTGAGAGATAAGATAAAAATACTTGAACATCATTTTACCAACTATGAAAGCAGTAGATAATGACACTAAACCAGAAAATCCACTTAAATAGTTGTTTGGATGGAGTAAAAGTAAAGGGAATCTACGTAAAGCTCTTGATGAGATGCGAAAAGAGAAGAATTATGAGAGTAGATATTGGTGAATTATTGTTTCTTTCAAGTACCCACATTATTATAAATAACTACATTCCGGAATTCTTTGAGATGAATGCACCAGAGTTATATCATAAACTAATAGAATATGATAGAGTAGAATGGGGATTAAACGCAAGAGATGTTCTTATTGTGGATAGAGCCCAGCTTCGTAAACCTGATGGGGCAGTGGCATTGCTCGCGACTCGATTAGATTTGGATTCTTTTTCGTTTATTGATAGAGGGTTGGATTTTGGAGCAGGTCGTGGACATCCGCATTATCTTGCGGTACAATTTCATGAACATAAGAACGGTCTTTTTCTTCCGGATTATGATGTGCGGTGTCCCGTTGTTCTTCGAGGGAATGAACTTGATATTGCAGTGGGAACTGCTAATTGTGTGGGTTATACAGCAGCAGGAAGTGGACTGTTGGAATTGGTCAGACCAGTGTTAAAAGGGTTTTATGCGAGATTGAAATGAGATTAAATTGTGTGTTCTTCCTTCTATTCCAGCACAATAAGCTATAAAAAGGGCGGTTAATTTTTAGCTTCAAGTGGAGGTTTGAGTATCATGAATAAGAAAACATTGATTATTATTGGGATTGTAGCATTGGTTGTCCTTATTGGTTTAGCGGTATGGATTTTTTCGCCAGGTAATGATGTGGCTCCTACGGGTGCGGCAGTTGCAGATATTCCTAAGCAACCTGCAAAGGTAACACCCACACCAGAAGTCGTTGCTCCAACTGCTGATGAACTAACCGTTCAAGTTCTTGGAAAAGAGGGCTATGATAATTCCGACCTGACTATTAATGCAGGAGATAGCGTTACGTGGGTAAACAAAGATCCTTCAGGTAAACGAATGGTTATGACGATTAAACGAACTGATGATATTGATGCTTTAATTGCAGGAAAATTGTTTGGTCCTGATGAAGAGTGGCAATACACTTTTACTGAGGTAGGTACCTTTGATTTTTGGACTGAAGGCTATGGTATTCGGGGCCATATTGTTGTAGAAGAGTAAATTTTACTTTCTTTTTTATTTTTAGGTTCTTCATAAGATTTAAGAAGAGTAATTAAGATTATGAGGACGCGCGATACGCGTATAAGAGGAGGTTATAATTATGGAAGATGTAAAACATGAAGCTCATCATAAAGAACATGAGCATTCGTCAACAATGCACAAGTTGTTGATTGGCGCAGCTGTGATTCAGATTGTGTTATTGATATTTATCGCTTTTAAGGTTGCTTCTGTAGGTGGTGGCGCTGCTGCTGTTCCGAGTGCTCCTAGTGCAGCTGGCGCTGACGCTCCTGCTCCTGTAGTAGATATGGAACAACTGGTTGATGATGATCCCGTTTTAGGAAGTGCTGATGCTCCGGTAACGATCGTTGAATTTAGTGACTTTCAATGTCCTTTCTGTGGCCGATTTGTTCAACAGACTATGCCTCAAATTAAAAGCCAATATATTGATACAGGAAAAGTGAAACTAGTATTTCGTGATTTTCCTTTACCATTTCATCCCTTAGCTGAACCTGGTGCGATTGCAACAAGTTGTGCTGGTAAACAAGGCAAGTATTTTGAGATGCATGATAAAATCTTTGCAAATCAAGAAGCACTTAGTGAAGCAAGTTTGAAACAGTGGGCCCAAGAACTTGGCCTAAATCTTGCTACTTGGGATAAATGTCGGGCTGATCCTACTATTAAGCAAGAGATCCAGAAAGATATGCAAGATGGAAGTGCTGCTGGCGTTCAAGGAACACCTTCGTTCTTTATTAGTGGACACATCATTAGTGGGGCACAACCATTCTCTGTTTTCCAACAAGCTATTGAACAAGCATTAGCTGAATAGGAATTTTTTATTTTTGATTTCTTTTTCTTATTTCTTCAACAATTACAACCACGTTTTGAATCCGGCACAGAAAAGAAAGAGGGGTGGTTAGAGATTACGTTTTATTTCGTCTCGGATTTTAAGGAGGATTTCGTGTGGAACTTCTGGGAGTGGTTTTTCACTCGCTTTGAGAATTG
>JAHFSP010000010.1 GCA_023265685.1 Candidatus Woesearchaeota archaeon
TCTAAGACCTGCTTTGACAGAATTTGTTTTTTTGCAATTAGGGCATTTAAACATTTTATTCACCTCAAAAGTTAAGAAAGCATGATACTATATTAATCTGACGATTCAGACGCACTGTCCACCACAACAAGTTTTATAAATCAACCTTTACCCAAGCCAAACAAGGTGGACAAGGAACATAAAGAACATTCTGTAAATCAAGAAGAAAAGAAAGACGATTTTTCATTAGACATAAAATCAATCCCAAAAAAGATCCAGGCACTCTTCAACTCCGAGAGAAAAAAAAACCCAGAAAATCATAAAACTCAAGCACTCTCTCAAAATTCTACTCATCAGCATTCAACAAACGAATCACATCATTCTTCACAAGAAATTGATCTTAAAGTAATGTTCACCAAACATCTCAAATGGATTATACCCCTATTATTTATCATCATCGCATTTAGTTTCTCAACTTATTTTCGTGGACAAACTCTAAGTTTACCAATGACTGAAGACTGGGCACATAATACCGTCTACAACCTCTATCACAATCAAATTGAACAACAGATTAACCAACAATATCCCAATCTCCCACCAGCAAATCGAAAAGCTCTCGTTGATCAAGAGTTTCAAAAAGCCGTCAATCAGAACCAAGATCGAATCCAACAAGACGTGAAAGCCCTTTCCCAACAATATAAGGACCAATTCCAAGACGACAACGGTGACACCTACCTCCTTGAAATTGACCCCTACTTATGGTATAGCGAAGCTCGCAACTATCTTCAAACCGGACACCTTGGTGATGAAGAGAAGAACGGAAAATGGTATTTTAGTTTACGTGACGGTCGCAACGACAAACAAGTTTCCGTCCAACTTAACCCCTACGTTGGGGCTTACCTTTATTACACGCTTAGAATTTTTAACCCCAATATCAGCCTCATGCATGCCATGTTCTTCTTACCGATCATGCTTATCGGTCTCTCTTTAATTCCCGCATTTTTCATTGGTCGTAAAATTGCAGGCAATGTGGGAGGATTTTTTGCTGCCACCCTGCTTGCGATTAACGGTGCTCTATTAGTTCGCACACCTGCCGGATTTTCCGACACTGACCCATATAATATCCTATTTCCCCTTCTTGCAGTCTGGCTCTTTATCGAAAGTTACAGCGCACAAAAGCGCTCATATCGCATCACCCTTGCAGCTCTTACCGGACTTACAATTGCAATCCATTCAACCGCCTGGACCGGCTGGTGGTATTCATTCCTTTTCATTCTCGCAGCCATCGTTATCGAAACAATCCTTTGGATTTATCAACACCGTAGAGAAATTAAACTTTTCAAAGAAAACCTCCTTGATCGGGCTTTTATCCTAGGCACAATTATCCTCGTAACAGGTATCTTTGTAAGTTGGCTCCAGAACTTCGCTAATTTTTCTCGCGCATTCATTCGTCCCTTCCAATTTATCGCTCTCAAAGAAGTGGGAATCAAAACCATTTGGCCAAACGTCCTCACCACCGTTGCAGAATTCAATACCGTCTCCTGGGATCAAATCATAAACAGCATGGGAGGAAAATTACTCTTTATGCTTGCCATTCTTGGAATTGTAAGCCTCGTCTGGTACGCACGCAAACAACGAAAAGATGATACTATCACAGCAATCATTATCCTTATTTGGTTTGTAGGAACCGCCTACGCTTCAACAAAAGGTGTACGTTTCGGCATCCTCATGGCACCTGCCTTTGCGCTTGCCGTCGGATTTGGTCTCGGATTTATCTATCGCTGGGCCAGAAAATGGTTTGAACAGGATATGAAAATGCCTAAAGTCGCAAGCATCATCCTCATCAGCATCTTACTCTGCGCCACTCTTCTTGGACCATTAAGTGATGCGTATAATGTAAGTCGTAATCTTGTTCCCAATATCAATGATTCGTGGGTTGATATGCTTACCAAAATCAAAAACGACGAACCTCGTGCTATCATCACCAGTTGGTGGGATTTCGGACACTGGTTCTACACTATCTCAGAAAGAATGGTTACGTTTGACGGTGGAGACCAAGGCGAGAGAATTTATTGGGTAGGAAAAACGCTGCTCACCAAAAATGAAGCCGAAGCCATAGGAACACTGCGCATGCTTAATTGTGCACAAGAATCAGCACCACATAAACTTGATGAGTTTACCCACGACAGTCTAAAATCAATCACCATCATTAACCAAATTAATCTTATTGCTGACCGTGAAAAAGCACGTGAGAAATATCTAGAATTCGAACTTACCACAGAACAAGCAGAGATCATGCTCAACTACACCCACTGTCAAGATTTTATTCCAAATTATTTCATAACCTCTCAGGACATGATTGGAAAAAGCGGAGTCTGGGGACATTTCGGAGCGTGGGATTTTGAGCGCGCTCAAGCCTACCAAACCGTTCAGAAAATGAACAATCGTGGTGAAGCTGTTGCCCATTTAGCTACTGCCTTCAACAAAACTACCCAGCAAGCAGAACAAGTTTATAACGAAATTCAAAGCACTCCTGGAGATCGTTGGATCGCTCCGTGGCCAGGATACATTGCAGGACCAAATGGCTGTACAAACGTCGATAATCGAACCGTCACCTGTTCTTTCCAACTCCAAGGACAAAAAGTAACTATCAAAGTAGATCTACCTACAAAAACCGTAACCCTTGAGGGAGTCAATGGTATTGTTCCCAACTCGCTCGTCTACGCAACAACAAAAGACGTCGTAGAAAAAGAACAAATTGGTAACAAAGCAGGCTTCTCAGCAATTCTTATTCCTCAAAACGAAGCAGGAACAGACTACGCCATGCTCCTTGCGGATCCTCTTCAAGCCTCAAGCATGTTTACTCGTCTCTTCTTCTTTAATGCTCAAGGCCTCAAATGCTTCCAACGCTTTGACAACAAACAGCAGATAACCGGAGAACTCATCCTCACCTGGAAAATCGATTGGACCTGTTCACAAGACTACACTCCTTTTGCACATCTAACCAGATAAAGTAAGATAAGAAGAGTAAAAAAAGAGTAACCAACAACGAATGATTACATCTCCCTTTAAATCCACACTTTCACAACGTTTATAAAACACTTTCTCGAGAACAAAAGCATGGATTATGTGATAATTCCGGCCTATAACGAAGCCAAAAACATCGGCCAGGTACTCAATAACACCCTCAAACACATCTCCGTGCATCAAATCATTGTTGTCGATGACGGCAGTAAAGATGATACAACTGCCATTGCCCAAAAACATGGCGTCACCGCTCTACGTCACAACGTAAACCTTGGAAAAGGAGCAGCTCTCAAAACAGGATGTGATTATGCCATCACTCATCACGCAACCAACATTGTTGTTATGGACGCAGATGGACAACACGACCCTGCACAGATCCCTGCTTTTCTCAATCTTCTCAAAACTAATGATATCATCTTTGGAAAACGTAAAATCACCAAAAACATGCCCTTCATCTTTCGCTTTGGCAATACGTTTATAAATCTCGTTCTCAGGGTACTCTACGGCGTCAAAATAGAAGATAGTCAATGTGGGTATCGTTCTTTTCGTGCCAGCGTCTATCCGAAAATTCGTTGGCACGTAACCGACTATTTCATGGAAACAGAAATGATCGTAAATGCTGGCAAAGCCAAACTAACCCACACCCAATATCCTATTGAAACAATTTATGGTGACCGATACAAAGGCACAACCGTTATTGACGGAGTTAAAATCGTCCTAAAAATGATCGCATGGAGGGTCTTTCGATGAGTACAACCTTTTGGATACAATTACTTGGAATTATCTTCGGCGTTGCCATGATGTACTTCACCTTCGTTAAATACAAACGCAAAGAGATTAGTAACACAGAATGTACCATTTGGATGATTGGTTGGATTGCCCTTATCGGCATTGCCATCGTACCATCACTGCTCGATACCATCATTAAACCACTTAACTTTTACCGCCGTCTCGACTTCTTTGTGGTGGTAGGATTTTTTACTATTCTCGGACTTGCATTCTACAACTACAGCCTAGTCAAAAAGATGGAACACAAAATGGAACAATTAGTACGAGAAACTGCAGTGTCGCATCCCCATACTTCACACACCCATACAATCCACACAGAGAATAGTAAAAACACTAAAGCTGACAGTAAAGAAACTAAAGATGAAAAAGAAAGGAAAATAGAAGATAATCAATAGAGAGAACCAAAACGATGAAAATTCTTGTTGTCTGCGAAAATTACCATCCTCACCTTGGTGGCGCAGAAGTTGTTCTCAAAAATCTTGCAGAAGGATTTACCAAAGAAGGCAACCAAGTAACCGTCGTAACGCACCATCTCCCTGCAACAGCAAAACAAGAAACCCATAACGTCGTTGTAATCAAACGAGTCTCATCCGCCAACTCCCGTTACCTATTTAGTTTTACTGCCATCTACCGCACCATCAAAGAGGCAAAACACGTCGATATCATTCAAGCCACCACCTTCAACGGTGCCTTCCCTGCCTGGATCGCTGCTAAAATCAGACGTAAACCAGTTGTACTCATCGTTCATGAAGTCTGGATTGGTAAATGGCAAAAAATTACCGGATTCTCCTTGCTCAAAAGTGCCATCCACAACATCCTTGAACGTCTAATTTATATCACAAACTACAACGCCTATGTCTGTGTCTCTGAAGCTACCAAACGCGATCTTCTTGCCCACCATATTCCCTCATCTAAAATCCATCGCATCTACAATGGCTTTGACGATACGTTTTGGCATCCTCAAAATTTTGCTAAAAATGAGACAACCAAAGTAAAGACGCAACACAAAAAAGAGGACGAATTTCTTTTCTTTGCCTGGGGCAGACCAGGAGCGTCCAAAGGCTTTGAAACGCTTATCGATGCCATGCAAGAATTAGTACAAAAACAGCAATCAACACCAAATCAACCAAAAGCAAAACTCCTTCTTCTCCTCGGATCAAAAGATTCCTACAAACAACGCTACGACGCTCTCCATCAAAAAATTAAAGATAAAAAGCTTGAACCCTACATTACAATTGGAGATTCTGTTCCCTATGAAAAACTAGGAAATTATATTCTCGCAGCAGATTGTGTCGTGATCCCTTCACTTGCTGAAGGCTTTGGCTACACCACGCTTGAAGCAGCAAGTCTCGAAAAGCCGTTGATTATTAGTGATGCCGGATCACTTCCTGAAGTTGTTCATGGAAAACATCTCCTGTTCAAAGCAGGATCAGTACCTGAACTTACGAACGCCATGATGAAAGCCATGAATGCAGAATTTCATCACAAAGAAAAGAAGTCCTTCTCCTGGAACCAAACCATTAAAGAGTACCTCAACTTATACCTATCATTAATCACAAAAAAATGAATATCCTCACCTGGTTCGAAACAGAGCAAAAGAAAAGTACATTGCAAAAAAAGATTATCTCTCTTAAAGATTCGAAAGAATGGCATATGACCCCAGCAGGAACACTAAGTAAAAAAGATGGAAAATATTACGAAATAGTTCTTGTAGCCTATCAAAAACCGGGAGAGCCTTGGTATGAAAATGCCATGATCAGATCTACTTCACAACATCAACATGCCCAACGACAAATTCACGGAATGGTTCTTGTAGCAGAACACAATGGGAAATTTTTAGTGCAAGCAAAAGCAGAAGCTGGTAACATCACTCCAGGACACATCGTTCTCACCACCACCATTCAATCCAGTCACGATAATATCGCCAAATATCCCATTCCCTACAAACAATTAATGAATGAAAAACCAGTGTTTCAATTTGCTGCCCCTCAAGACGCTGGCATGCTCTACGAAAAAAATAATGAATATCGTCTGGTACGTATCACGCAACCTCTTGAAGCACAAGATCATTTTTATTGGGCAACGATTGAAGAGATTCATGAGTTACAAAAACACAATTTGGTTGGAGACCATCTTACTCAAATGATGGGACACATTCTTCTCTCAGGCGTTCTCCAAAAAAAAGTAGCACCCGATTCTAAACAAAAGAAAACAGGAGTGGAAAAATGAAAATTCTCCTCGTCCATGAGTTGTTCATGCCCGACTTTGCCGGCGGCGGAGAAAAGCTCGTCTACGAAACCGCAAAACATCTCATTAATGCTGGCCACGAAGTACGTGTACTCACAACTGGAAACCCCTCAAGCACCCACTACGAAAATATTCCTACAAAACGTCTCAAACGCAACCGCTTTCTTCTCAACCTTGCGTTCTATTCTATCTATAAACAAGCAAAATGGGCAGACCTTATTCAGACTGCCACCTACAACGGCTGTTTTCCATCGTGGATCGTAGGAAAACTACAACGAAAGCCAGTGTTCCTCTTTGTCATGAGTTTCTGGGGTAAGCAATGGTATGCTCTACGCGGAAAAATAAAAGGATTCATTTCAAAAACCATCGAAAGAATTCAGGTAAACCGATCCTATACCAAAAAAATTTTCATCAGCGACTTTTCCAAAAAATTCGCCCAAGAACAAGGTATTAACGTCCAACAAAGTACTATCATCAATTCTGGGGTTGATACCCAACACTACAAACCACTCCCAAAAGAACCATTTATTTTATTCAGCGGTCGCTTTGCCAAACAAAAAGGCGTTGATGATGTTCTTGCTGTTGCCACAAAATTACCTCAACACAAATTTGTGATGATGGGTTGGGGCGAAGAGGAAGCAAGACTTAAGCAACACGCACCAAAAAACGTCACGTTCTCTTCCATGCGTCTTAAAGATGGTAAACCATTTTTTGAAATGTATGGCAAAGCACAAATCTTCTTTTTACCATCCTACTGCGAAACATTTGGCCTTACCGTCGTTGAAGCCATGGCTGCTGGCTGTGCCATCGTCTCCACCGTACCATTAAAATACGAGGGATATAGTTGCAAGATTAGTGACATTGAAGACATGGTACACAACCTCGACAAACTCATGAAACACCCACAGCAAACAGCAAAGATGGGAGAGAAAAATTCCCAACTCGCCAAGCAGTATACCTGGGATAAGTTCGGCAAAGAATTGGAGAAAGTGTATGAAGAAGTGGTGAAAGAAAAGAGAGAGTAGAAAACTACCCCATCCCCCTAATAACCGACACTCCCTGCTGAATCGATCTCGATAAATCTGCCATACGTACAGAAAAATACTGCGAATTCTTATCAGCAAGTAACATCGATTCTCCCAAATCACGCACACTTCGAATCGAGGTATGAATCTGTTTTAAGCATGCATCAACCTTCTTCTTATCATCACTCGCAATACCACTCCCCGGCATGGCAAGCGTCACTCCTGTCTGCATTGCTCGCGTCTCCACTGTGCGCAACACACTTGACACCGACGAAGCATCCGTCTTATGAGCCTCTAACACATACGGTTGAACATTTGAAAGCATTGCCTGAAAATCACGTAAAAGAGTTTGTTTGACATCCATTAAAATCACCTAAAAAGAAAAGAAAACACACAGATATAAACCTAACGCTACCCTCAACAAAGAATAACAACCAGCACAAAGACAAAACGGTCATCCACAACCTTTAAATAACCACTAACCACAAATCAGCCCATGGATTGGTCGAATAAAAACGTCTTCATAACCGGCGCCGATGGTTTTATTGGCGGTTGGATTGCGAAAGTACTTGTTGAGCGTGGTGCCAATGTTGTAGTCCTCGCCCGCGACGATAAAAAAGAGTCCGCCCTCAAACTCCATAACATCCAAGACAAAGTCAATATTGTTCACGGTGACATTACCGACTTCTCCCTCTTACGCAGAATCATCAACGAATACGAAATCGAATACTGTTTTCATCTCGCTGCACAAGCGTTAGTCCAAATTGCCAATCGCTCACCCCTCTCAACCTTCGAAACTAACATTAAAGGCACATGGACACTCCTTGAAGCCGTACGTGAAGTGGCTTCGCCTAAATTCAAAGGACTCATCGTCGCCTCAACCGACAAAGCCTATGGCATTCATACCAAACTTCCCTATACCGAAGAATCAGAATTATTAGGAATCTATCCCTACGATGCATCCAAAGTCTGCACTGACGTTCTTGCACGTTGTTATCACAAAATGTACAACCTCCCCATCTGCGTCACTCGCAAAGCCAATATCTACGGCGGCGCTGACATCAATTTCGGACGTATTGTCCCCGACACATTCAAATCCATACTCACAAATCAAGATCTCATTATTCGCAGCGACGGAACACCACAACGCGATTACATGTACGTTGAAGATGCCGTAGAAGCCTATCTTACTTTAGCAGCTAACATGAACCGTCCTGAAATTGTTGGACAAGCGTTTAATTTCTCCTCAGAAAAACCCGTGAGCGTTCTAGAACTGGTTAACACCATCGTTAAAGTTGCGGGAAAACATGTTCAGCCTAAAATTCTCGGACTTGCCAAAGGCGAAATCGACGTACAATATCTTTCCCGTGCCAAAGCAGAAAAACTTCTCGGATGGAAACCCCACTACACCCTCGAACAAGGCCTCGCCAAGACCTTGGAATGGTATAAACAATATTTTGCCAAAAGCCGCCAATAAGTAACTTCTCAAAAGTAGTAAAATTTTGATAAATCTTATAAAGTCATCTCCTAATGTTCATTCATGACTACCTACATCATCGCTCGTCAATGGGTTGGAAATGAAAGTACAGCTCAAAGTCTTGAAGAAGGTATTGAGCGTCTTGTTGATTTCAACGACATAGTAGCTCAAAGAAAAGATAATATCACTGTTGGAATCAAACTCACCGTTACACCGCCCTATCACCAACACCAAGCAGTAGGCAATACACGAGCACTACTCAAAGAAAATGGCAACATTCTCGAATTCTACGACCCACAAGATCGTGGTGCAGGAACCAGTCTTGCTCAAATTCTTTTCAATAGTAGTTTTTGGGGAGAAAAAGCACTCGTCGCAAGTCTTGATCTTGACCAATATATTCCACGTGATGAAAGAGAATACGAAAAAACAATCAACTTCATACAAAGTGTAGGGACAGATAATAGCTTAATGGGAATTGGATCACGTAGTCGTGAGGTACGTCTTTCTACAGACGACGAAGCAAATCAACTACGTATCATCCATGAATTAATCAACGCTATCGCTGCAGGTAAAGACATCTACAAAGTCGAAACAAATCGTGCCAATCCACGACCCAGCGGAATAACCCCAGGTTATGCACAACTCGGAGAAACAACTCCCGGATTTTATGTTGTAAACACACAACACCCTCAATTTCCAAAATTAGTTGCTAATATCACACTACATGCACCACATCTCACTGGCTTTGCCATGGATTATTATCTTGCTCTTAAAGTACCCCAATTAGGAAAAATAACAACCGGATATGTTCCTACTCACAGCAATGATTTTCCACCAAGTGACCAACAAGCACAACGCCAACGTGCACAAAACATCATCAAAACTCAAACTGCCGCTCTAAGTCACACCGACATAAGAAGACAATTAGCCCACGCATTAAACAACCCTGCAACAAGAAAAACAGTAATCCAATTTTACGAAACCGGACAAGTTGATCGAGTATTAGCATGGATGAAAGAAAGTATGAAATAAAAAACACTCAGATAAAAACCAGGTAATAAGAAATCTAACCTACCATAAATCTAACCTTTCTTCCAAGGCACATTCCCATTTTCCCACATCTTATTGAACTCAATGGCTTCTTTACTTGTATTCATACACTTCCAAAAACCTTCAAATTTATAGGCTGTCACTTCGCCAGCTGCAGCTAATTTCTTGAGCACAACATCTTCAAACTCACCACCCTCTAAATTGCTCAACACGTTCTTATCGCAAACATAAAATCCTCCGTTGATCCAATACTCAGACAACCGCGGTTTCTCACGAAACGAACGAACATGGTGTCCTTCATCTAATTCCAAAACTCCAAATTCAGAATGAAGAGGCACAGAGGTAAGCGTGACCATTTTTCCACGAGAAAGATGCGTATCAACTACATTATTAATATCAACCGACGACAAATCATCCCCGTAACTAAGTAAAAACTTGTCAGTCGTAATCAAATGTCGAACCTGTGCAATACGTTCAGATTTTGTACTCTCTTCACCAGTATCTACCAGTTGAATCTTCCACGACGCACTAACATTTGCAGGATCAGAAAAATAAGTTTGAATCTTCTCTTTCATGTGCCCCAGACATACAATGAAATGAGTAAAACCATAGGAAGCATACCGATCCATGATATGCCATAAAATAGGCTTGCCACCGATAGGTATTAATGGCTTAGGAACATCCTCACTTAACGGCCACATTCGCGTGCCCTTACCACCACATAACAACACCACGGGCCATTGAGAACGATTATCAAAAGTACGAATAGGAACATCCATAAGACAAACATCCAAAAATGGCTTTATATAGATTATGAATGAAAGAAACCTATCTTTTCAATCTCTCTAAGTTTTCAATTTTCCAAAGAATTCTCCAAATCAAAACATTAATTAAACCTAAAAATAACCAAAACCTATGAATTTTAAAAACAAATACCTCGTCCACACCCTTCGAACCATCTTTGGATTGTTCATGGTCTTTAGCGGTGTCGGTGGCCTGCTCGCAGGCAAATCAATGCAAGGCGTTCCAGAATCCATGATCCCTATCATGCAAACCCTCTGGTCAACAGGAATCTTTCAATATATCAAAATAGCTGAAATCGTTGCAGGCGTAATGCTTGTCATAAACTTCCTTCCCGCACTCGCAGCACTTATTATTGCACCCATCGCCATTGGTATTATCATTGTGAACGCTATGATTTCACCAGCAAATCTTCCGATGGGAATCGCGGTATGTCTTCTTAACGCCTACATGGGCTATGTGCATTGGGATAAATACAAAGCATTATTCAAACGCAAGTAAACAACACTTTTTTTATTTTCATTTAATTCTCTTTTATAATCAAAAAGCCAGAAACACAAAATCATGAACTCTCATTCTTCCTTAACCCCTGCTTTCTTCAATGCTTCAACCACACGTTGCAAGCTCACAATCTGCTCATCACGCTTTAAGAAATCTTCAACCCCAACATCGACAGAAATAATCCCTGTAGGATAATCACGTGCATACGCAACTGTAAACGAAAGTAACTCTTCACCAAAATCGCCGCCACCAACAATTGAACCTTCCTCAAAAATCGAACCTTTATCGTTGCCATGCGCAGCACGCCACTCACCTTTGTAATCCGCTAATTGCACACACGTCATCTTCTTGCCCATCAACACCCGAAGCTGTGCATATAACCCCTCAAGTCCCGGTTGCATTACAACATCTTCACAAAACACTTTCAAACCTTCTTTATTCACATCATGAGAAGTAATACCAGATCCATATTTCATAGCTAAATTATTTACTTGTCGACGTAAAATTCCATAATGTGACGTATCAAAGCAAAACTGCAACCCGCAAACAGCTCCATCATAAAATTCACGAATTTGTTCAACAGTTCCCAAAAACGGATCAAAAACCAAAGTAGCAGAATCAGAAGTAACATCTCCTTTGAGAGGAGTGGGTAAGTTCTCAAGTAAAATCGGCACCGGACTTTGTGCAATAATTGCCTTAAGATGCCCATACACTTTCTGTAACATCCTGTCATAAATGTGAGCACGTGTAACCGACTCCCATTGATCCGGTTCATACGTACAATTCGTATGAATAATCATCGCTTCACCACCACAACGAGCAACCAAACGAGCAAGATGTACATACACCTCAACACTCTCTTCGCAAGACAAATTCAACCGAGAATCATAATGATGTGGCGCAATTGGTGCATGGAAAATCTTACGAAACGAACCAGGAACCACTGTCGTAGAAACTCTCACCACTTCCTCCTCAAGAACAGCATTATCCAAAACGTTACTAAACAACAAAAGTTGAATCCCTCGACCAAAACCCCGCACATGCTTCTCAAGTAACGACACCACATAGCGCGTCTGCTCCTCGTTTGTTGCAAGAGCCGGAAGTGCCAGAGTAACCATATCTCCAGCACCACCAAAGATCTTTATAATGATTATGAAAAAGAAAAAAAAACAACAACGGCATATTTGTCATTCTTAAGAAGTATCTTTTTAAAGGGACCTCGATTTCCCAAACCAATGGCCATAGACCCTAACTCTGAAGCATTTACAATTCGTATCTCTTCAGACCCAAATTCTCCTGAAATTTCAGGAACTGTTATCAAACCAGATAGAACCGGATTAAAAAAATTTCTCCCGGGTGATGGAAAATATAAAATCGAAATGGCAATTCGTAGTGATTACAATACATCAGGCAGAGTAGAAAAAATAGAAACAAAAATTGATGCTGGAGAAGGATCACTCGAACAACTTACAATCTTTTTAGAAGAAACAGTAATGGGAGTAGTAGAACTAGTTCAGCCCCAGGGAGTAATTGGAGAACAAACAGTAAGTTTGATCAGAGACCAATTATATAGAGATTTTAGTTTATGCACCGATAATCCTAATTTATACAAAACATTCCAAAGTAAACAAAGATCAGCGCAGCAAGAACAAGAACGAGCAACAGCAAATCGAATTACGCAACTCAAACATGACCGACGACCTCAAATTGTAAGTGATGCTATCCAGATCGAAACCGATATACTTTGGCAAATCGTACAAAACTCTGCCCAAGGCCTCCAATATCAACCAACAAAGCGAGAACTTGAAGACCGAGTTCGTAATCTCCTAGTCAATAACAATAACCGAACCTACCAACCCCTTCTAGTAGAAACATCTGAATGGAAAAAACTTTTACGATTCGTGTGTGGAGACAATTTTGTAGGCATGTGGGCAGAAAAAGAACAAGCATTCGACACAATGTATGCCAGAATCGTACAACGAGCATCTGACTTGCTCACTACCCCGCCCACTACACTTGAAAATGGAGCACTAGAACGACTAACACCTCAAAAATATTCACAAGCTATTCAGGAAGTTATGAGAGAAGATGAGATTACTAGATTAATTCAACGAGATCTCCAGATGAATCGTCAACTACTAGCCAATTTCAAAGGAGCTCTTGCTCTTGACACACTTAACTATACTGACGCTCTCAAAGGCATTGAACGGCATCTCAACAAACCAGGACAAGTAATCGCAAAAGTTGCCTCCTGCCCTGACTTCGCACTCAGACTAAGCAAAGCAGAACACAAAGCGATAACCAGAGCAGAGTACGAAGCAGCATTTAAAATTGAAGAAAGTGGAAACATAACCGAAAATCTTGAAACCTATCTTGCCCGTAACCAAGAAAGAATACGAATTATCGCACCAGCACCACCCTCTTCGGTACGTTTTGGAGACGAAGTTTTGATAAGTGAACACAAAAATTTTGCAGGAAGTAGCGCAAGAGTAATTTCAACAGGAGAGAGTAACGGCCTTGAAGTACTTTATCCAAAAACAAGACGCAATGCTCAACCAGAATATGTAATGAGTCAACCTCATCAACTCAGACCATTATATTCAATCGAACAACTACGAGGACCAAAAGTTGTTGCCGACATGCTACTACGTGCTATACGACCGATCGCTGAAGGTGAGTCTCAAGATCAGAAAAGATTAGACTTACAAAGAAGAATCAGGCAATATAATCCCCATCTTGACGACCAAACTGTATTCACAGAACGCTTCTATCAAGGACTTGCCCAACGATTTCGAGAATTATACAGAACTACATAAAATAAGCAGCAATCTAAAAAAAGCCAAAAACCAGCCACTTTTAGCTTCAAAACACCCAAATATTTAAAAGTCAGGCAACGCAATTATACCCGTTCATGAAAATATCAAAAACAGGCCTTATTTTACTCTTAATTGTAGCTCTTACCCTAATTCTACGAATTATAGCAGCCAATAACGTTGAAATGAAACCAGACGAGATGATCTATAGTGTTAATTCCATTAACATCAACCAAGCAAATGTTCTCTCAACCGTTCAACAGGGCACATTATATTCACATTTTACTGATATCTGGTTCGAACTCTTTGGCCCCACAGCAATCACTGCTCGCCTCACCTCAATTCTTTTTGCAGCCCTTGCAGTAGTCATGCTCTATCTCATTGGACGAGACCATCTTAACAGCAAAAAGATAGGTCTCTTTACAGCATTCTTCTTTTCCATAAGTGCCTTTGCTATCAAATATAACATTGAAATGGACATGATGGGATTTGGACTTGCGTTTATTAGCATATATTTTTTCTTTCAGTATCTCAAAGAACATCAAGCACGAGACCTATACATCACCGCTCTATTCTTCACACTTGCATTTCTCACCCGTAACGTTGTCCTCTTAATGATTCCTGCATTTGTCATTCTCTTGATTCAAAATATCTACAAAAATAAAAATCAAAAAGAAGAATTTGAAAAAACGGGAAAGCGTCTAGGAATCGCGATTCTCATTGCTATCGCTACATTAACCCCCCTCATCGCATATAACTACCTCACTTATACCTACAAAGGGATTACCGATTATTATGTTTCTGACTTTCTAGGAATCGGACAAAACGCACTAGCTAATTTTCAAAACAAAATGTGGGATACTGATAATCTAATTCATATCTGGCATAGTCGAGGAATAGAATTCATAAGCATTGATTTTATTCTCCTCACCTTCGCGATCATTGGAACAATCTATTCTATCAAGAAAAAACAACACCTTGAGATAATCCAATTTGGAATTCTCGCCGTACTTCCCTATCTTATCTATCTTGCCGGTGTAACCGGAAGTCCCACTCATTACCTTATCATACCATTAATCCTCAGCATAATAGCAGGTATTGGTGCAAATTGGTTATTCTCTTTACTCAACCATAAAACCTATCAAAAAATCTTGACTATACTTCTCCTCATAACTATTACTATCGCAACCGTCGTTTTGCTACGCCACAGCCTCACTGAAAACTCATCAGTCTTAGGGCTACGAGAATATGTACATCAAAATGTTGAAGATAATGCTCTTATCATACCTGACCCTCGTGTATATCTAGGAATTCACGCCTGGGCATTTGGTCGAAAATATTTTCTCACGACTGACGATTTTATTAAAGCCTATCCCCAATTTGCTAAGAGTCAAGATAAAATCACGATTCCATTTTATTATGTAGAATGTGGAAACGAAACAACTTGTGCTTGGAGCAAAGAGGATTATGACAGCGTTGCCAAAATCAGTGAAGAATTCAGTGCTAAAATCACCCCAAATCTTCATCAAGTTGCAGAAATCTCCGGTAATGAAGAAAAACCAGGCGCTCGACACCATTTCATAATTTATAAGGGCCAAATTCAAGTCCCGCCCAGCATCTATGAAACAATATCAAAACGAAATAATTTCTGGGGATATTCATTAGCATGGAGAGCAAAAGAAATAAACATTGATTATTATAAACCAGAAGGGATAAATGTCCTCATCCATTATATTGGAATGTTGGTACTTTACATAGAACTTCTCTTTGTACTGATCATAATGGGATACATACTTTATCTTCCATTCACCAAAAAAATTGAAGACGAAAAAAAGCCCGCACAGCATCACCAAGAAACGTATTCTGAACACGAACATCATAATAAAAAACATCATGAACAACATACAACTAATGAACCAAAAATAAAAGAAATCGAAGAACACAACATCAAAGAGCAGAACGAATAAAATCTAAAACCAATAACCACATTACTAACATGAACAACATAATAATTAAAGACCACAACGACGTGGAAAATGGACAAGAAAAAATCCTCGCAATCCACATCAAAGACGCGTTCGATACCTCAGGGGCTAGTTTCTTTACTCCGAATTCATTTCCATTCCAATTAGGGATGCATATCCGACCAAAAGGAACTCTGATTGACCCACACCAACATATTCCCTTCCAAGAACTCACCAACCTCCCAGCTCAAGAATTTTTCTATCTCGTTAAAGGAAAGTTAGAAGTCACATTGTACAACAAAAAAATCAAACACAGCGTAATCATTATGCACGCAGGTGATGCTCTTTTGCTCAATTGCGGACACAAAGTTGTCTTTCTTGAAGACTGTAAAATGCTCGAACTCAAGCAAGGCCCCTACCGAGGTCGCGACATCGAGAAAGAATTTTTCCCAGGATAAACGGAAGGTAAAAACTATGACCCAAAATCAATCAAACCAAACTACTCCTCAACAACGCACCATTCCTGTCTGTGAACCAACCCTTAATGGCAACGAGTTAAAATACGTTACTGACGCAATTCAAACTGGTTGGATCTCTTCTGCGGGAAAATACATTACGCAATTTGAAGAAAAATTTGCCCAATATTGCAACGTCAAATATGGTGTGAGTTGTGCCAATGGAACACTTGCCATTCACCTTGCACTTGCGGTAATGAATATCGGAGAAGGCGATGAAGTAATTCTTCCTAGTTTTACGATGATTGGGTCGTGTAACCCCATAGTTCAACTTGGTGCAACACCCGTCTTTGTCGATTCAGAACTTGAAACATGGAATATCGATCCAGCACAAATTGAATCAAAAATCACTCCCAAAACCAAAGCTATTATGGTCGTCCACACCTATGGCCATCCCGTCGACATGGATCCCATCCTCACAGTTGCGCATAAACACCACATACCCGTTATTGAAGACGCTGCTGAAGGCCACGGTGCAGAATACAAAGGTCGCAAAATAGGATCACTGGGTGATATTGCCTGTTTTAGTTTCTATGCCAACAAAATTATTACTACTGGAGAAGGTGGTATGGTTGTTACCAATAATGAACAATGGGCAACCAAAGCAAAAAACTTGCGTAACCACTTTTTTGGCCAACCACGCTTTCTTCATCAAGAAACGGGGTACAATTTCCGACTCACCAACGTCCAAGCAGCAATTGGTCTTGCACAAGTAGAAAGAATAGATCAACTCGTTAATGCTCGTAGACACAACGCTGCCCTATACAATCAAAAAATTAAAGCTGCGGGTATCCGCGGGCTCATTACTCCACCTCAAGCATCTTGGGCCAAAAATGTCTACTGGATGTATGGCCTTCTTGTACAAGAATCATTCGGACTCAGCATGCCCCAATTATGCGCAGAACTTTCCAAACGAGGAGTTGAAACAAGAACCTTCTTTATCGGCATGCACAAACAACCCTGTTATATCAATTACCACGGAAAAAATAAACCCCACTGCTCTGGACCCTATCCACATGCGGAATTCCTTGAAACTCATGGGTTCTACCTCCCTTCATCAAGTCATTTAACAGAATCCGAAATCGATCACATCGTCGCAACAATTAAAGCAATTCAACAAGAACATCAAAAATAAAATCTCAAAATAATTCACATATGAGCCTTTACTCGCATGGGACGTAAAACAACTAAAACCAAGAAAAACACCAGTACAACAGATACTAATATACCAGATCAACATGATCTACCAAACCTACAGTATTCCACCACAGGTCGAGTCTCTGTCGTGCTCCCATCGTATAACGAAAAAGAAAACATCGTTGAAGCCATTGAACGCATCAGTAACGCTCTCAAAACCGACCTCTATGAGATTATTATCATCGATGACAACAGTCCCGACTTAACTTGGAAACTTGCCCAAGATCTCCAAAATCCTAAAGTAAGAGTTATTCGCCGCATGCATGAACGAGGACTTGCCAGTGCACTCGATCGTGGTATCCAAGAAGCAAATGGAAGTATCATTGTCTGGATGGATTGCGACTTAGGATTACCACCTGAAGATGTACCTAAACTAGTATCTCACCTCAACGCTCATAATGACATCGTTGTTGGCTCTCGCTATGCACCGCACGGCAAAGACAATCGAGCTAAATGGCGCGCTGCCATGAGCTGGGTGTTTAACCTCTATGCCTCCTGCATTTTAGGTTTCTATGCCCGAGATTATACCTCTGGATTTATCGCTGTGAAAAAAGAAGTCACCGATAAAATTCATTTTTCTCCCCATGGGTTTGGAGAATATTTTGCCGAATTTCTCTACAAAGCACATCAACATAAGTATCACATCCTAGAAGTTGGCTACATCTACAACTATCGTAAAGGTGGTAAATCAAAACTAGACACCAGTTTCTGGCATCTACTCAAGGCAGGTGCACAATACGGCTGGCGCATTCTCAAAATCAGGTTTGGAAAAGAGAAAAACCAACAGGACTAACTAAACTAAGTTAAAGTAGAAAAAACTCTCAAAACCATGACCCTACGCACATTCATAAACCAATGGAAAGCAGACATTTTTCGTTATATTAAATTCATTTTTGGTGGTGGAATAAGTCTCGTTATCAATCTCATCTTGACGTATCTGCTTACTCAACAATTTCAGATTCCATTCATTGTTTCATTTGGGATTGTACTCCTTCTCGAAATCCTCTTCTTGTTTGTTTACCATTCATTTGTTACATTTAAGAAAAAAGGCGAGTTTATTCCCTTTGCTCTGGTTATTATTTTTATCACCGCTCTCAATTTTGGCTTCGTGTGGATACTCACAAACTTTCTCCATTTATACCAATACCTTGCGATTATTCTTAGTGCAGGTATCATCTCTGTACTCAATTACTTCCTCAACAAAAGATTAGTATTTCTGAAAAAAGAAAAATAATTAATCCTATAGAATAGCAGTCCCAAGAACAGATAATTTTAAATATCCTCACAGAGGACAAACATCCATGCATCAAACTCCTCAAAATTATACTACACGCGAAACCTGTCGTGTCTGCTACTCCCCAAAACTTACCTTCTTATTCACCCTCGGTGATCAATACGTCAATAATTTTCTAGAAAAAAAAGAAGACCTCGCTCGCTGCCCTAAAGCACCACTTGAAATGGTCTTCTGTGAAAACTGTTCGCTCGTTCAACTCAAACATACTGCTCCACAAGAACTTCTCTATGCAGGATTCTATTGGTACAAATCGGGCGTTACCGACACTATGAAAAAAGCATTGCGTGATATTACCCACAAAGCCGAACAATTACAACATCTTAAAGCCGGTGATGTTGTTCTAGACATTGGCTCGAACGATGGAACCATGCTACGTACCTATCAAGTCCCAGGCCTTATTACTGTAGGTGTTGAGCCAGCAAATAACCTTGTAGAAGAAGGCAAAGTTGGTCTCACTCACCATATCCATGATTTTTGGACTATTCAAAATTACCATAAACATCTCATGACCAAAGCAAAAATTGTCACTGCCATTGGCATGTTCTATGACATGGAAGACCCTAATCAATTCGTCGAAGATGCTAAAGAAGCACTTACGCAAGATGGCGTCTTTATCGCCCAACTCATGTGTGCCAAAAACATGCTTGACACCAACGATGTCGGCAACATCTGCCATGAACATCTCGAGTATTATTCTTTCGCATCATTAGAATACCTTTTCAATAAAAATGGTTTAGAAGTATTTGATGTTGAGATCAATGAAGTCAACGGACAAAGTTACCGCATTTATGCACGACGCCAAGGTGCAAAAACCAATGAATTCCCTGGTTCTCAACAACGTCTCAACACCATAAAGAAAGCAGAGCAAAATCTCCAAACAAAACAACCATACCTCGATTTTTATCATCGTATTGAAGAACAAAAACACAAATGTGTCTCATTCATCAAACACGAAGTCGCCAAAGGCAAAAAAGTCTGGGTGTATGGTGCCTCAACCAAAGGCAACGTTATCTTACAATATTACGGACTCGATCATACCATTATCGAAAAAGCTGCCGAACGAACGCAATTCAAATGGGGTAGATACACTGTTGGGAGCATGATCCCTATCGTCTCCGAAGAAGAAGCGCGTCAAGCCCAACCCGATTACTTCCTCGTTCTCCCATATGCCTTCTTCAAAGAGATGTACGAACGCGAAGCAGACTGGCGTGCTAACGGTGGCAAATTTATTGTGCCATTACCAGTGTTTAGGGTTGTGGAATGATTCTCATTCTATTTTTCTAGAAAATCATGGGCAGTAACAATTTTAATACAACCAAATTCTTTTAAGTTTAAAAGATGAGGATCGCCCGTAATAATATAAGAAGCATTACCTACTAAAGCGGTTTCGAGAATAACATCATCATCGGGGTCATCTTTAATGATTGTGATGTTACCTAAAATTTCTACAAATGTTGCAATCTCCAGAATTATCGCCATAAATATTTGTTTTTGTTCTTGAGAAAATGAGAATTTAGGATAATCTAAAACACGTTGTAGTTCCTCAATTTGAGCAGAAGATGTCACAAGTTCATACTCACCCCGCACGCATGCAAGAAAGATTTCTTTTGGTTTTCCATTCCAACCAAGAGCAGAAATAAAGATGTTAGTATCTAAGACGACTTTTTGCGTGACCATCGAACTGCCTCATTGACATCTTCTGGAGTTACTCTTTGTTTTTGAAATTGTTTTCCAATTTCTGCATGGAGCTTTTCAAATTCAGCTTTAACATCTGGAATTTTTACCTTCTTAAAGAGCACTCCACCTTTTACTGGAAAAGATACAAAACGATCACCTGTTTCAAAGCCCTCTCTATCACGAATATCTTGTGGTACAACCAGCTGCCCTTTCGGGCTCATTTTTACGAGATCACTATCCATGTTAAACAGTTAAACTGTAAAACTATATAAATTCTTCTAGCGAAAAAAGAACTAATCTATTTCCATCACAATCCTTTTAAACCAGTCTCCAAATAGAACCGTCATGACAACTCATAATCCAACTACCAAGAAAAAAGCTCTTATTCTAGGAGTTACAGGACAAGACGGCTCATACCTTGCAGAACTCCTTTTGGAGAAAGGCTACGACGTTCACGGTTTCTATCGCCGCTCAGCCACAGGTAATACTATCAACATTAAACCAATCCTTGACAAAATCACGCTTCATCGAGGAGATTTAGCAGATCCAACCTCTCTGTATCGAGTCATCAACACGCTACGACCTGATGAAATCTACAACGAAGCTGATCAAGATCATGTCAGCTGGAGCTACGATGGCGTTGGCTATTCATGTGATATCACAGGCTCCGCGGTTGGACGCATCCTTGAAATCATCAAACAAATCGATCCAAAAATCAAATTCTTTCAACCAGTCTCATCCAACATTTTCGGGATGAGTAAAGATGCTATTCAAAACGAAGAAACACCATTACGTCCCCAAAGCCCCTACGGAGCCGGCAAAGCTTTTGCCTATGTCTTATGCCGTTATTATCGTGACGTTTTCAAAATGCCTGTCTATACTGGCATCTTTTACAATCACGAATCACCACGACGCACTGAAGAGTATGTAACAGGTAAAATCGTTCGTGGCGTTGCCCGCATCAAGAAAGGCCTACAACAAAAACTCCTACTCGGCAACCTTGACACCAAGATCGATTTTGGATATGCAAAAGAATATATGGAAATCGCCCATAAAATTATGCAACTCGACCAACCTGATGACTTTGTTATCTGTACTGGTGAAGTTCATTCCATTCGCGAATTTCTTGATGAAGCCTTTGCCTACGTTGGGCTAAAACCCCAAGATTACGTCGAATTCGACCCTCGTTTTGCTCGTCCAGGAAACACCAGCGTATTGATTGGTGACACCACCAAACTCCATCACGCTATTGGTACGGTCCCTCACGTCAAATTCAAACAGCTCGTGAAAATCTTAATGGACGCTGCATTGGAAGAAGTCACGAGAAATGAGCACATTTCTGGGACAACAAAAAGCAATTAGCTTTTTAATTGTGGAAAGGGAAGCAAAAAAGCAGTAGAGTTTTGATTTTGTTCTTAATCATATTCTAATGTTTATAGAAAAAGACAGAGAAAAAAAGAGAAAGAAAATATGACTTACCGAGACTTAAAATCATTATCATATAAATTTCGTAATGCGTGTTCTAAAGTATAATGCATACCCTGAGTTTCAGTTCCATCTGGAAGCTGATCAGTGCACAACATCTTCTCGGCATCTTCTATTGATCTAACTGCAACTAATCTCGTTTGTGCATGTTTCTTTCCAGCGTATTGCTTCCAAGCATCACCAGTGAAATGATCGTCAGGTAATGAAGTGAAAATATTCCAGACAAAATCAAAGTCGCCTCGGAATTTGTCTCCACCCGCACCTAAAAATTCTGTAGCAACAATATCTCCAGCAAGTACACCACGTTCACGTTGAACAGCTTTTAATAAAGCGAGTTTAAGATCGATTTTACGAGGATCATAACCAAAAAATGGCATGTGTGAACTCACAGCATCAGCAAGACCAGCAACATCATTCCCTTCTGCACGAGTACCAACATAAGCAGTGCCGGATTTAGAAAATACTAATCCGCCCACTCCTCCAATACAAGAGTGAAACCCAAACTCATTCGTGAGTGATCTTCTTGCACGCTCTTTAAGCGCTTCAAAGTATGCTCTCCCTCTATTAGGGTCAGATTCAGCTTCTAATTCTGCTTTGAAATCTTGATATGTACTAGGAGCAGTTCGAGCAACAAAGACAGGTTCAACCATATTACCCATTCTACGCAGAGAAAAACCATAAACCCGATGTTTACGATCATCAAATGGGCCTCGAGAACCATCAGCAACTTGCCCAGAATTAATAGCAGGAACCAAAACATTGTCAACATATTTAGATACACTCAAATCTTGATCACGATCTAAATGAGGATCTAACTCAGAATTTGCACGTACTTTTCCCTCTACAAAAACAACAGAATGTGCTTGTAAAGCATAAGCTCTGTTAAAATAGCTAATCTGTGCCATCGGACTACGGTTATCAATAAATTTCACCGCTCCGTACGTATCATTTGCCATTTTCAATCACTCCATTTAAATTATAATTCTCAGAACACCCACACCTACTTTCCATTCAACAACCTTATTTTATAAATATTATGGACAGAACTACATATTCGCTAGTACATATTCTAACGCTTTCGCCGTCCCAACCGGTCCACGCGTCTCAGGAACAAAATGATGAGGATAACCCCGAACAATCGCCTCCTGATCTTCACGTTTTCCCACATATACAACAAACCCGCCAGCGTCACCAACAACTTGAAACATCACCATATCATTTCCAGAATCACCAATCGCCACCATATCAGATAGCGCAATACCTGTTAATTGAGAATATTTAACTGTAGGTTTAGCTTTGGTAACTCCTTTTGCATTAATATCAATAGCATCAGCTGTCATGACAACTTCTAAAAAATTAAATTGTGACTCTAATACAGGCTTCACAACGTTAAACGTTCGTTCGAGAAGCGTAGTATCAGTCTTACCCTCAAAAATAAACGTCGGCGTCACATACCCCACCGTTGTTTCATAACGGTCATTATTAACCTGAGGTGCCATCTCTTGAACTAAACCATTTTCATTAAGAAACACATTGATGCTTTCTCGCTGTTCACGCGTCAGACCACCAAGTTGATGATGTACATCACTCTCAAAGAGCTTAACGCATGATGCTTCATAAAGAATACCTTCGTTAGATAATGGCTCGATCCCAAAACGTAGTGATTCATGGAACATTTCTTGTTCAAAATAAGCACGACCGGATGCAAGATTAAAAGGAATACCCTGCTTACGAATTTTATAAACTCCTAATTCTAAACTCATTGGGATTGTTCGAAAGTCTCCTACCTCAATCATCGTTCCATCAATATCTGCAAGGATAGCTTTGTATGCCATGTTTTATCACTTTAAACAATTCAAGAACACCCACACCTATCTCCCATTCAACAATTCTATTTTATAAATAATACGTAAGAAAATTTATAATACCACAGGCAATATGAAAAACATGTCTCAATCAATCACTCAATCCCTCTACACGCAAATCCTCGAACACATGCCAATTCCCGCTGTAGACTTCGTCCTTCAAAATCAAAAAAAAGTTCTTCTCGCTCTGCGTAAAGACGAACCTGCCAAAGGCCAGTGGTGGATCCCCGGCGGACGAATACAAAAGAATGAAACTCTCGAAGCTGCTATTAAAAGAAAAGCGCTGCAAGAAATAGGAATTGAAGTAGAAATTATCAGAAAAATCAACTGCTACGAAGTCTTTTTCGACAATGCACCTTTCCCAGAAGTAAAAACCGGTGTCCATTACCTTTCAGTCTGCTATCTTATCAAACCAAAAGACAAAAACATCGTCATCACGTTAGATAAAACACAAGAAAAACACAAATGGATAGACAAAATAGAACCTACGCTCCATCCCTACGTCAAACAAGTTCTTAACGACGCAAAAGTGTTCTAACGTTGAGTAACTGCTGCCTGCACCATTAATTCTTCTCGTAATGGATAAAACCAGTCCATAGGGTGGCGAACAGCACCTGCTTCAGTTTTACTGTAAGAATCACTCGTAATGCCTAAAAATTTCAATCCAGGCATTGGTGAGACAACATGAGCCATACGAGAGGGAACAGTTAAGACATGATATTGAGGAACATGACCCGCAAATCGAGTTCCAACCATAAAATTTTTATTTCCTTCAACTGCTTCAAAGCCCCAGTAAAAACCATCTGGTGAAAGAGCTATATACTTCTCATGTATAGGTGTACCATTAGGATATTCATTACTCTTTTTATCAGGATTTTCAGGATGATAATGGTTTCCTAATCCAAATCCCCATAACACTTCTGGACCAACCTTCTGGTCATTTGGCACTTGATACGTTTTTACATTGTCAGTAAGATCATGAATCACACGCCGACGATAACCATGTTGAGCTAAGTAATCAGAATCATCATTACCACCATGTTTCACGACCAACTTTGAATCATCTCTACAAGAAAAGATATCGCTGGATATACTATTATTATACAAAGGATCCGAAAGGACAACAGAAAGAGATCCTTTTTTTACTCTAACAAAACCAGAATGACCAACAGGAAAATTAAAAGACTCACCTACCTGAACACGTTGTTCTACACTACTCCTTGGAATAAGACGAGCAGATACTTCTTCTGAAACTGGAGACCAAAGAGCGCCATTTTGACCATGACCAACACATACAGAATAATCGCGATTAGCAACGTACGCAGAAGCACCAGGCAGCAAACTGATCAAACCTTCAAGTTCATGAGGAAGAGCGTCTGATCTATGTAAACCTGTTCTTTCAATCTTGTAAAGTGGCCTTCCAATAAATTGATCCAAAGATTGTATTTGTGTAGTAGTCATAATTTTACCTTCAAGAACACTATCAACCTAAATTATCAAAACAAAGCCTATTTTTTAAACATTATGTAAAGAGTATATACAAAAAACCAAAATCTATTTCCCTTTCCCAGACCCTTTCCTACCCACCGCAAACACATTCACGCCAAAGGGCAATGGCACATACCACGCCAACCTAACCTCAAAACAATACCACTTTGTTAAAATCCAATTCAAAATAGAATTCATCGGCTGCACATCAGAGGTAGGTTTAGCAGACGAAAACCGCCCCAATCTCCGCACCATCCACACGAACGGAAAAATTGCCGTATTGATATACCGACATCGCTCCACAGTAAATCCCGCAAAAACAAACTTACTAATCAACTCTTTACGACTATACCGTCGTACACCATGAAAAGCAAGATCGTGCTTACCCCACAAACACATCATCGCCGGATCCAGTTGCAAAAATTTTCCACCATGTTTCAAAACACGATACACTTCTTTCATCGCCACAACATCATCCGTAATTGCTTTGTGATAAAAAACACCTAACGCCGTCACCGCATCAAACATCCCCTCTTTAAACGGCAACGACAGCGCGTTCCCTTGCACAATCTTTAAACCTCGTTGAGAACAAAACTCAACTGCTTCATGAGCATAATCGACTCCTTGCGCATGACCATACTTACCTAAAAGAACCAGATTAATACCCGTACCACAGCCAACATCAAGAAGATGAGGCGAAGAAGCACCCAATGAAGTGAGAAACTTCTCCACCACACAACGCTGACCTACAAACCACCAATAGTTTTCCTCAAGCGAATATAACGTCTGATACTCTCGCAGATCCATGATAATTACCAGCCTTTAAGAGAAAATTTTCCTTTACCTTTTGACTTACCTGCTTCTTTTTCTTTATCTCGAACAACGTTACGAGAAACAATATCTACTTCATGAGAATGATTTGGCGCATCCCACGGAAAGACTTCTCCTTCCATATACCGCTGCCATCGACCTAAATCAGACTCAACCATAATCTTAACTAACTCTTTAAACGTCACAGCAGGCTTCCATTTCAACACTTTACGTGATTTACCATTATTACCACATAATTGATACACATCTAAAGGTCGTTTTAATCGTTCATCAGAAACGACAAAATCTTTCCAGTTCAAACCAACAACATTAAACGCTTCTTGTACAAACTCACGTACCGAATGCATTTCTCCTGTTGAAATTACAAAATCATCAGGTTTGTCTTGTTGCAAAATAAGCCACATTGCTTTAACATAATCAGGAGCATACCCCCAATCACGCTTGGTATCTAAATTTCCTAAACGTAATTCATGTTGCAATCCTAATTTGATGCGCGCAACCGAGTTCGTAATTTTACGTGTAACAAACTCGAGGCCTCTCAATGGACTCTCATGATTAAATAAAATACCGTTACACGCAAACATTCCATACGAATGACGATAAATGCGCGTCATATGAAAAGAATACAGTTTTGCCGCAGCATAAGGAGAATTAGGGATCATTAAAGTATGTTCATCCTGAGGAACCTTCTCACACGCCCCATATAACTCTGAGGTAGATGCTTGATAAAATTTAATATTTTTCTTTAAATGACGAATAATCTCTAAAAACCGTGTTGAACCACTCGCATCAACATCACTTGTCAACAACGGTTGATCAAAAGAATTTCCCACGAAACTTTGTGCTGCCAGATTGTACACCTCATCAGGTTCGGCAATTGTCACTGCCTCTAAAAGAGACGACATATCGCTCATATCTGCAGGAATTAAAGTGATTTTATTCAAAACGCCAAGATCTTGCAGACGCCAAAAATTGGGAGTTGACACACGACGATACGTTCCAAACACTTTGTATCCCTTCTCTAACAAGAACTTTGCCAAATAAGGACCATCTTGGCCAGTAATACCAGTAATGAGAGCGCGTTTCACGTTGCAACTACTCTCGAGGAGCTGTTTAAAAAGATTTCTCCCATAAATGCAATCTGTTCACTTTATATAATCAAAATTATTATTAGAGCTATGACTTCATTTTTAGGAAAAGTATACCCGAAAATTGACGAACAATGGTTTAATCTACGTACTTTCCTTTTTTATAATAAAAGTATAGCCGAGTTTACATTTATCTTAATTTATTTTTTAGTACAGTTTGGTCTTATTTTTTGTACTTACTACTTTCCTGAAGAAATAAATCTAATTGTATCCGTATTTGGAGTGGTAATTCTCACTATATTTTCAATACACAAAATGGTCATGGAATCAAGGATTCATATTTTAGAAGATAAAGTAGCAAAGTGAGAATTTGAAAAAGAAAGAATAACTCAAGAAAGTGAAAGAATCACGAGAGAAAATAACCAAATACTAAAGCTAATGTCCCAAGAAGATTTATATAATGTAAAAGAATCATTAACCCATGCAAAAAAAAGTTAGAAAAACAGAACTTCAAAGAATGGCAAAAGAAGTTTTGATCTCAAATCAAAAAAGCATGGAAATTATTCAAAAACATAGTGATAATTTTGATCGAATTGTGAAAGAAATCCGCCGAGCACTCTAATTTTTACACTTCTTAATCATCTCACACACATACTTCACATCCTCATCACTCAGCGACGTATGCGTTGGCAAGCAAAGAATATTCTCAGCAATCCATTCAGTATGAGGCAACGACACCTCATTCCAAGCAGGGTAAGATTTATGTTGATGTAATGGTTTGAAAAAGTATTTACGCACCATGACTCCATTCTTCTCCAGTTCTTCAGCCAACCGATCACGATTCATCCCAAAGCGAATCGAATCCACAATGATACTAAAAAAGAAATACGCATTCGAAGAATCATGTTGTTCACGTTGAAAATGAACACCAGCAACGCCTTCTAAATATTTTTTATACAGCGACACCACATGTTTCTTATGAGCAACTGCCCCATCAATATGGGCGATACTATCCAATCCCACAATCGCATGCAGTTCACTCATCTTAGCATTAGTACCTATAAACTCGCTATCATACGCAGTATACAAACCAAAATTACGGGCCTTCTTCAAATACTCTAACAACCCAATATCACTAGTCGAAACCAATCCACCCTCCACAGAAATAAGCGTCTTCGTCGCATGAGTACTAAATGTTTCAGCCACTCCAAAACCACCAATTTTCCTACCCCGATACGTCGACCCAAATGCATGTGCAGCATCAAAAATTAATGGAATTTTATGTATATCGGCAATTCGTTGCAACGCATCAATATCGCATGGATTACCAAACACATGTACTCCCATAATCGCAACCGTCTTGGAAGTAATAGCTTTCTCAACAGCGTGTGGATCAAGCGTATATGTCTCACGATCAACATCAACAAACACCGGCGTTAATCCCGCAGCCACTGCCGCATGCGCGCTTGCTACAAATGTAAAACTAGGAATAATAATTTCGCCGCGAGTACATCCCAAACCTTGCAAAACAAGAGTGATGGGATACGTCCCATTTGAAAACGCCAACGCAGGAGTTCTAAGATATTCTGACACCTTTGACTCAAACTCCAACGCAAACGGACCATTGTTCGTCAGAATTCCACTCTCAAAAGCAGCTTTAGCACGCTCACAAAAGAGATTAAAATCATGAAGTTTCGGACGAACCAAATTGACCTTATGCATAATCAGATCTAGACAAAAACAGGTTATAAAAGTTATGGATTAAAAAACTCAATACCACAACACATAAAAGACGCAAAATACTTCAAAAAACTATGTCGCAAGAATCGTCCCTATCTCCAGAACGATACCGCCAGATCATCAGCCAATTTCATGAAAAGAAAATTTCATATCTTCTTCTTCGTTACCCTCATCTTCTCCCTCGCTCGCTAACCGATCTTGACATTCTTGTTGAAACTCAAGATGACTATCGCAAAGCCAAAAATTTCCTCATCCACGAGGGTTTTATCAAAATTGACCAAGAACATTACCGCACCTTCCTTGCAAAAAAAGAAGGCAATACTCTTCTCGTCATCGATCTCTACAAAGAAGTCTCCTGGTTAGGGTGGATAGTACTCAAAAAAGATCAGCTATTTCAGAGAAAACGCGTCGTAGAACCAACTATCATCGTTCCAAGTAATGAAGACGAACTCCTTATCTACCTCGCTCAAGCCCTCTTCAAAAATCATGGACTCAACGAATACAAGACAGAATTGATGCACCTGCTACTTAAAAAAAAACTGGACTACAAATATATCTTAGCACAAACCAGCGAGAACCGTTGGAATGCAGGATACAACCTTCTGATCACTAAACTCCAAGACCGCAATCTCTCAACGATCAATGTGAGTTATCTTGAGGTTCTAAGTTCTTTATTACGTTCAAGCATCTGCGTACCTCGCTTTTTTCAATTAATAGGCAGAACTATTCGTTATGGGATTAGACATATCGCTCCCTATAAACGCACCACAACCATTTGTTTTATTGGTGTTGACGGTGTTGGCAAATCAACCATCATCAAAGAGATAGAACAACGTTCCCCCCTCTTCTTCGAAAAATTCAACCTCAAAACAAAAAAAGAGTATTTCGGATGGCGACCGTTCTTACCAACAACAAAATTAATTTCTGGCATGATGAAGAAAAAAGATTACAAAATTGTTGAATCTCTTAATGAACAAAACAAAGCATCATCCGCAACAAAAAAAGTATCTTTCAAGACAAATCTTGTGCTCTTATACACATTCATTGATTATCTCGCAAAGTATCTTGCAGTCATTGGGATTAAACGTGCAAAACGTCGTCTTCTTTTTGTTGATCGCTGGTTTTATGACATGTATGTTCATTACCAAGGTGCGCGCCACAGTGGTTTCTTCAAACATCTGCTCAACATTTACCCTCGACCAGACTACATCTTCCTGCTTAAAGCCCCTCTTGAGGTACTTGAAAGTCGCAAAAAAGAGATGAGTACCCAGCAACTCCAAGACCACCTGCAAGCATATACACATCTTGCTCACCTTCTTGATATCCCAACCATTGATACAACCAAAAGTATTGATGAAGTGTGTGATGAAATATTAAGTGTAGTCTGGAAAGACGTGGCAAAAGGATACGCGGCCAGATAGTAATTACTTGATAGTTGTAAATATTTAGAAACTATTAAAAAATAGGTAACACAAATCAGATAAATGTACTATGCTACCAATGAAGATCTAGACGATATCGTCAAACGGCTTCGTCCCTGTCCCGAAGACATTATTCTTGCAATCTGTGGTTCGGGAGATCAAGTTTTTGCTTTGGCGCAATATGGACCAAGAGTAATTGCAGTAGACCATAACCCAGAGCAAATTACACTTGCAAAGCAAAGAGCACAAG
Source organism: Candidatus Woesearchaeota archaeon (assembly GCA_023265685.1). Classification (GTDB taxonomy): domain Archaea; phylum Nanobdellota; class Nanobdellia; order Woesearchaeales; family GW2011-AR9; genus JACPIK01. The sequence continues at coordinate 30,525 of JAHFSP010000010.1, forward strand.
CACTGGCACGCGATAATTTGAATGGAGATTACGGATTTTGTACACACTTCCCTCAAGAACCAATAAGCGATCCATTACGTGGCAAAGATATAAAATCACGAAACCAATATTTTGAAGATGAACGAAGATATGAGAGAATAAAAGAAAATCTAGACAATATCACTTTTATAGAAGGAAACTTTTTTGAAGTAATGGAAAGAGAAGTTGGGAAATACAACAAGGTTTATCTCTCGAACGCATCTCCAACTGCCCCTCCTTTTCGCCTAGGTCAACGACTTGGTCAACTACAACCTAAGCTTACTCAAAGGGTGTTGATTTATGAAGCAAATGGTGAGAAAACTATTAGACAACTAGGGATACGAATGGTACCAAACGGAATTATAGAAGAAGATCAACTAAATCATCAACTAACTGCAAAAGCATGGCAACCAGCATCGTATTACCTTCTTCCAATCACAGCACGTCTCCAGTTCAACAAACCTTAAAAACTCCTCTTACCCCTAATTCTGTATGAAAATCACCTACTACGTGCACGACTTATCTTTTCCCCTTGTAGAAGGCATTCGTAAACAAGCCTGGTGGATGGCTCTTGCCATGCGTAAAGAAGGCCACGAGGTAGAAGTAGTATCGACAGGGAAAAAAACAATGACTCTTGCACGCGATGGAGTAACGATTCGCTATTTTAAACCTCTCACCCCCCCAGAAGTCATCACTGACGTTATGCATTATCTCTCTCATCCTTCCCCATTGTTCTACCCTCTGCTACGTAAAGTACAAGCCAGAAAACAGATTCTTACCTTCTTCGACGGAAATTGTAACGGCTTTTGGAAACGAGCCTGGTACCCCCTTCTCAGCCCAAGTTTTCGTAAACGACTCGATCTCATCACCATCCAAACCCAATATCAGCAAGACCATCTCACCAAAACCATGCTCAAAGACATCTCACTAAAGCGAATTCCTCCTCTTATTCCCCATTACAAAAAAACTGCAGTCAAGACCCAGCAACCTTCACTTCTATTCATGAGTCACTTGAGTGAATACAAAGGCATTGCTGATGTGCTTGATGCATTTGAAAAAGTAAAACAGAATATTCCTGACCTAACTCTCACCATTTGTGACTCTTCCATTCGCCAAAACCGTTCATATACTCAACGAATTGCCAATCTCGAAAACAAAGGCGTAACCTTCAAAGGCAAAGTGGATTCTCAGCAAGAACTTTCCAAAGCCTGGATCTATCTCTACCCAGTCCATGGTGCTCAAGAAACTTTCTCCATTCCTCTCTCTTTAATTGAAGCAATTCAAGTTGAAACGCCGTTTATTTGTAGCGATGTTGGCGGAATTAGTGAATTCTTTCCAAAAGAATTCCTCGTACCTCCACAAAAACCTGATGAACTTGCGAGTAAAATCATGAATCTCCTCACCACTTCCCACATACCCAAACTTAAAAAAGAAATTCAAAATAAAAGAGTTATAAATAGCTTTAAAGAAAGCTATGGAATACAATCCCGCACCGGAGATGAAAACGCATGATCACACTCGAAAATCTTCAACACTTACTGCGAACCTGGACCGCTAAAAAACATGACCATACTGTTATCGACGACAGTCTCACCCTCGACAACGTCCCTCTCTGGTGGTTCTATGAACGCCTCCTCGAAATTAACTTTCTTCCATTTGAGAACAACATCGAACAGCTCCTCGAGAAAATAAACAATCAAACTCTTGATCCCGCATTCAAAAAACTCCAGCGTAAAACCAAACGCATTCTCTTTCAAAAATATCTTCTCCATCACCAAAATAAAAGTGAACGAAATGCCAACAAACAAGCTCAAGAAGGTAACAAAGATATCGTTTTCCTCAGTTACCTCAACCAAGTACGAGAAATATCTTCACAAAACGCACTAGATTCAACGAAGACCAACCCCACGAAAACAAACCTAAATCTTACTAAAACGAACCTTTCCTACTTTCGATTAGATAGTATGATTCAAGAATGTAAAAAAAGCTCGCCCTACTCATGCGGTGTCATCGTTATTGACAATCTCAACGCCAAAGACAAAAAGCTCTTGGGTAAAGTTAACACCCTCTCCCCATATATCACCTCTGAAATAAAAACGCAAGCCACAAAAAACGCCCAACAGCACCATGAACTCTGGAGAAAAATCCCCACATCAACCAAACAACAACTCCTTACTCTTCAAAATCAATCTCTCTACCCTTATCTTGAAAACTACCTTGAATTCTTTTTCTCATATGAAATGCTCTACCTAACTCACCTATACTATCTTGCCTTCAAAGCCTATCTCCAACAACACTCAACAAAAGCAGTCGTGACTACTGCCATTAGTAGCCTCTACGAAAAATGTCTCTTGGCTGCTGCATCATCAGTACATATCCCCTCATTCATGATTCAACATGGTATTGCAACAGGGTTTACGGCCAACGACACATCACATCTTTATGGGATGCATTTCTGCGTCATGGGACCAAAATATCAAAAAGATCTAATTGCCAAAGGCATCGCCGCACAACAAATTGCCGTAACCGGCCCCTTAATCTTCGATGAAATCGTGCCCTACCTTACTGAAACCATACCCCATCCAGAACCTAAACAACACCAACCTACACAACATCATTCTACACAGCACCACAATAATACATCAAAAATCAACTCAACAAGTACATCAAAAAACATCTTATTTATGACCTCACCCATAGTGGAAGACAATTTTCTTAGCAAAGAAGACTATTTCAAAAAAGTCAAAGTCATTCTTGCACAACTACTTCATGTAGAAAGTACAATTAGTCTCAAACTCCATCCCCGAGAACAACACGCTGATCAATATCAACGAATCATTCAAGAGCTAGGTCTCAAAAACGCAACCGTACATACAGAAAGCACACGAGAACGCCACTTTGTGCTCATCCGTAACTGTTGTGTATTTCTCAACTACGGTTCCACCACCGCTCTTGAAGCAATGATGCTCCAAAAACCCATCGTCACAATTGATCTCTTTGAAGACGGAAAAAATCCCCTTAACACATTCGTACGCACCAGTCCCGCCACACTCAAAGTCCACTACAATGACCACATCGATGAAATCGTTCAACAAGCTCTCGACAACCCTCGCATTCTTGAAAAAGAACGTAAACAATTTGTCCATGACCACTGCTTCCTCATTGACGGTAAAGCACCACAGCGTATCCTCGAAACTATTCAACACGTCATCGCTCCCAGTACAGAACCAAAGAAAACCAGAACCAGAAATGTAAGCATCATCAAAGAAAGATAGAATAAACAGAAAATGATAAGAAAAAATTAAGTTCTATCTATGGTTCATCAAAATCTGATCTAGAAGAGTTATGCTTTTGAGTCCAGAATAAATTTGAGATTGGACTTGTTCAGGAAGACCTTTGATCAAACCATAACAGACCGTTACACTACCTGGATCATAAACCAAGAAATCAAAACATTTCCCATTATGATTATAACCAGCAAGACGTCCCCCATGTTCACCATCACGAACACTAAATGGTTCTTTAGAAAAAAGAGCATCAATATTTTCCACTCCTAACTTACCCAACGAAGCATCATACATAGTCATGATTATCAACCTCTTTCAAACCTTTCTTTACCTATCTTCTACCTCTTCTCTCCAGCAGCCACAACTTCATCCACTTTAATCCGATGACCTGCATCAATAAAACAGGCCTCACGTAAACGAGCACGAGAATCAACTACAGTACCAGGACCAACATATACCCCATCCTCAATAATTACATCATTATTAACGACACATCCTGCGCTAATAATCACATTATTCCCTATACGAACATTCGCGTTAATCACAGCACCAGGACCAATAAATGTTCCCTCACCCACTAAAACACCCGGGGTCAAAAAAGCATGAGGATGAATCAACGTCAACAATTTCAGACCTTTCTCTTTAAGTCGCCTACTCACCGCAGCACGTCCAACATTATCACTAATAGCAACAACAGCACCCTCAATACCTCCTAACTCCGGCAACTCTTCGGTGCTCCCTAAAATCGGGTAATCAGAAGGACGCTCAACATGAGGATTCTTATCTAAAAATCCTGCAATGGAATGGTCACTCAGTAACGTCAATGTATTAAACACAACACCAGCATGACCAGCGCGATTCGCACCCGCAATCACAATTTTATTGATCTTATTCCACCATGTTGGATGGGTCTTATACCATTCAATGGTGTGTTCAATACCTGCTTGAAAAGAAATTTTTGGGCGCCAACCCAACGTATGAATCTTAGAACAATCAAGAGAATACCGCATATCTTGACCTTTACGATCACTTACTCTCTCAATCCAACTTGAATCTTTCCCTAATGCACGAAGAATTTCTTGTGTTACTTCTAAATTTGTTCGCTCATTATTACCGCCAATGTTGTACACCTCACCAATAACCCCCTGATGAAGCACAAAGTCAACAGCCTCACAATTATCTTGTACATAAATCCAATCACGAATCGGCGTAGGATTATGTAAAGGCACTTTCTTACCCTGCAATAAACGAGTTGCAAAACAAGGAATTAATTTCTCGGGATGTTGATATGGCCCATAATTGTTAGAACTACGAGTAATGAGAAGAGGAATTGTATGAGTGCGCAAATAACTTAACGCCAACATTTCTGCTGCCGCTTTCGACGCCGAATAAGGACTACTCGGTAACATCCGATCAGTTTCTTTAAAACTCCCTTCTAAAATATCACCATACACTTCATCAGTAGAAATATGTAAAAACTTTTTCACATTATGACGCTTTACCGCTTCGAGCAAAACATACATCCCAAAAATATCCGTACGTACAAACGAATCAGAACTTACGATCGAACGATCAACATGCGTCTCCGCTGCAAAATTAACCACCCAATCAACCTCTTGACATAGTTTGTTAACTAAATGAGGATCACAAATATCTCCCTGAACAAAAGTATAGCGAGGATCATGCTCAACATCACGCAGATTATCACGATTTCCTGCATATGTTAGCTTATCTAAATTAATAATCTGATAGGAAGGATACTTCTCCAACAACAATTTCACAAAACAGTTCCCAATAAACCCACTTCCACCCGTAACCAGTATTCTCATAGAAATCTGGGGCAAAACCCACTTTTTAAAGATTATGGAATGGTAAGATTATTTTGAGGGTAATAAAAAAATCACTCAATTTAATTGATTCTATCAGATCACTCTCAAATCACTCGATTCGCAGGAACTCCCACCACTTTTGTTCGAGCCACAACTTCGCGAATAACCACCGCACCAGCTCCAACAACAGCATACTCTCCAACAACTACATCAGGAATAACGGCCGCACCAGTTCCTAAAAATGCCCCTCGCCTAACCTTCACCCGACCCGCAAGATGACAACCAGGACCAAGAAAAACACCATCCTCAAGCACATTATCATGATCAACCGTGGAAGCAGTATTGATAATCACGTTATCACCAACCTGAACATTATGTGTTAACACAACACCTGGACCAATAAACACTCCGCAACCAAGAACACACGACTTTGAAACGACAGCAGACGGATGAATGACGTTCACAACATTCAAACCAGCACTAACAATCATTCTAAAACACTTCTCACGAAAAGTATTATCCCCAATACACAGATGAAAGCCATCAATGTTCTGCTCACGAGCAACCTGAACTGCATCCGCAACTCCACCAAACACCCTCAACCCAAGTACACAAGTATCATGTAATGAAGCATTATCATCAAGAAATCCCACAACCTCAAATAAGCCAAACTCACGAGCAATATCTAATACAACTCCTGCTTGCCCATCAGCACGCGCTCCAACAAGAATAATACGTTTCATTATCTACGCACCATCCCTTCCATCTTCTTTACTTTTAGCAACCAGATACTCCCCATACGCAAAATCGTCATATGTGTCAATATCAAGTGCCCGCTCTTCCTCAATGAGAATATAACTCATTTTCTTCCCATACAAAGACTCCGTCGACAAATTTGCAACACGCGTAATATCAACAACGCCATTGAGTCGATACAGAGGCGGCAAATCCTGACTACGCAATGTTTCATCAGGCTTGCCAAGATCAATAAATGGCACGGCAAACTCACCATCTAATTTTTTCATCCAATACGGATGATGTTGAGCTTTAGTGAGAGAGCGAACCGAATCAGCACCACTTTTGACAACTTGCATAATTGCGTTATCAATATCCTCAACTCGACGAAGCGGCGAAGTCGGACGTAAAATCATCACATAATATGGATGGAAACCTTGTTTACCCAACTCTCCCACAGCATGTGTAATCCAATCTTTATCAGTAGCAAAATCATCAGCATATTGCACAGGGCGTACAAACGGTACCTCAATACCCCGATCACGAGCCAATGCTATAACTTCTGGATCATCAGTAGAAACAATAACGCGCGACAACAGTTTCGATTTTTTCGCAACCTCAAACGTATGTACAATCAATGGTTTTCCATTAAACAGATGTACATTCTTGTGTGGAACACGCTTACTTCCCGCTCTCGCAGGAATAATCGCTACAATGGGCTTATCTTTCAAAAAATGTAAAATTTGTTGATAATCAACCATACCCACACCTATATCTGATCCCAACTTAACGGCACATCGCCATCAATATCTTTTTGAGCCACTCGACCCACAATCAGATCGAAAAACTTAGGAGCAATTCCATCACCAGGACGTTTGATCGCAATCATGTCTTTGGTAATAACCGTTCCTTTATGAATCGGCTTCAATGAAACGACACTACGTCGTAAAGACTGTGCTACTGCTTTTTCTGCAGGAACTGGATGTTTCTGAGATGAACCCAGTGCAGTACTAATCATACGAATACCCGCAACTAAATCTTTCAATTCATGCGGCTCAACCGACGCTAAATGATCAGGCCCTTTAGCATTTCGATCGAGAGTAAAATGTTTTTCAATCACACACGCCCCAAGCGCCACCGCAGCAAGAGAAACGGGTAACCCAGGAGTATGATCAGAATAACCTACAATCGTATTAAATTGTATTTTAATCGTGTTCATCGCTAACAAATTAACATCCGAAATCGCCGGAGGATAATTTGAGGTACAGTGTAGCAACATGATTTTATGATTACCCGTACTATAAATTGTTTGTAACGCTTCGTCAATCTCACCAATACGAGCCATACCTGTCGAGAGAAAAATTGGTTTTTGTTTGGAGGCAATATGTCGAACCAAATAGGGATTATTTAAGTTCCCTGAATCAATCTTGAATGCTTCAACACCCAACTCATCGAGCATATCAACAGACTCCTCATCAAACGGTGTACTCATAAACATAATTCCTTTGTGCTTACAATATGTCATCAAATCTTTATGCATTTGTTCATTAAGTTCCAGACGACGAATCATATCTGCATACGACCCACCACCATCTCCTACTTTTTGATACGCACATTTGTCTAGATTTTGAACAAGAAGTTTATCAGTTTTAAATGTTTGAAATTTAACGATATCCGCTTTAGCCTCAACAGCCACATCAATCAGCTTTTTTGCTTTCTCCAAATCACCATCATGATTAACGCCTGCTTCTGCAATCATCACAACAGGATAACCAGGACCAACAGTCAATTTGCCAATTTTAATAGGACAATCACCAACAGGAAACATCGATGGGTGAATAGTACAGTTGTTTGAATTCATGGGAATATACCTCTGTTTGTTGTAATGCTTGTTGTATACTTTTTATAGATGTAGAGCCCAAATCGGAAGTTATAAAGGTTATGGACTAGAAACCTAGGTACATAATTCTTAAAACTACAAAAATTTAAAT
>JAHFSP010000055.1 GCA_023265685.1 Candidatus Woesearchaeota archaeon
CAGAACTCCTGACGTCAGAGGAATTTGACCTGTCGTACGTGAAAAGCAAAAATCAGCTTTTTGCGCGTTTTAAATTTCACCTACATACTACCCAACTCGCTTAAAAACGCTCCAAACATCGAAATAAACGATTTATACGTCTTATGAAGAAGTAGCAGGAGCCTCCTTCGCAGGAGATACCAACTCATAAATTAATCTCAAATTGGTTCCAGGAAATATTGTTTCTGTTTCTGTGAGTTCTTTACAGAGATATTCCATCGCTCTGGATTCGCTATGATTAGCAAGATGATGCAGTTTAACTGTAAGGGTCCCTGCATTCTCATCGGGAATAAGATCTATCTCATTTTTATATATAGCAACCAATAAGCTGCGCGCATCACACTTTCGAGCCATTGCTTCATTTATGATACTTGCCATCGCAGTTTCGGCTCTATAAGCCAGAACTTTGACCATGTCGATAAAATGCTTACTATGGTTGCTCAGCTGCTGAAATTGATCTTCCTTCGGCAGGTCTTTTACTTGTACACGTTTAGGAGTGTTTTTTCTTTGAGCCTTTAGTTCTTCTAATTTTTTTTCAAGCTGCTCTATTTCTTCTTGGCTTTCTTTTTTTGCTAATTCATATTCAACTACATGCTTCTCTTCTATATTTTTTTTCAGAAGAATTGCGTAAAATTTAACTTTATTTCTGCCGAGCAATGCTGCCGTTTTTTTAATTTCCCCATCCACACTTCTAAATTTCGGATTTACAATTTCTGCTTCCGGAATTTCTTCTAGTTTATAATCGGTCCTCTTATCCAATCCATAATGTTGTTTGGCATATTTAAACCAATTTTCCTCACACCACCTTGCAAACATCTCTGCTGCTAAACGACTTATTTTGGTTTCTTTATAGTTCCCGGATAAAATGGCTGTCTGCCCCCCACTTTTGTTCAGAGAACGAATTTCTCTTACCCAAATGCCATATCTATAGGTAGTCTCTTCTGCTTTGGCAGGATTTGTAAGTGTATTTATAGTATTATCTATTGGTAGATTTAATAAATCGCTCTTTTTTATAGGAAGAAAGGTTCCTCGTTCTGCCAACATAACATCTTTCAGAGACCCGTTGTTTAGTTCAATAGTATGACTTTGAAATTCTAATACATCCCACTTCTCTTTAGGAAATTTGTTATAAGTCTGAAAGGCTATGCGTTCTCTTTTTAGTTGAAACATGAAAAGTGGGCTATACATCTCTCGATCCCCTATTATTGTGAATCGATGTAACAATGAATCTTGTTGCAATTCTTTAACTGTGGGCTGATTAGGGACTTGTGTTTTCATCCAAGGCAGGATATCATTTTCAATGGTTTTGATCATGCCGGGATCTACTGCTTTATTTATTTTAAAAAATGGCTGGCCATCCATTCCGGCTACCCAATAATCTGTTGTGGCTCTTAAGCAAAGCTTTTGACGTGATACGTGGTGTTTAGGAAGCTTGGTTTGAGACCCATGATAGACTCTTACATGCCCATCTATGTATAACACCATTGATTCATCTGAACTTTCATGCAGCCATTTTTTTGTAAGATCTGAACTCCACCCCATGATGTTAAGCTGAGAGATCTCCGAAACTCTTCCTCTTAAAGTTTTTTCGCATGTGATCCTATCCAAACCAATAAGTTTACCCCAGTCCCCCGGAGAACAATAACGCAACTGTTCTATTGTTTGAATTCTAGCTAATGCCATAAATGCAATGGTTATAAAAACACTATTCATGCCGTAGTATGAGTTTTCATTTACAGAACTAAAATAGTTTGAAATATTATGAAATAGCCCGCAAGCAATCAATGCAGGTAAAGCAACCAAGACACCTCCATTTGGTAAATCAAATGCTTTTTCAAATTTCGGCTCTACAGGCCCTAATTCGCCCAAGCTGGAAGCTATACGTCCTGTTATATTGATTGCTCCCATTCCCATTTCTGCTCTTGAATCAATAATACTTCGTTCGCTTTTAGTTGTTCCTTGACTTTCTGATCTCAAAAACTCTTTTTTTTTTCAATGAAGACGCTTTTATGGAGAGTTCCGCGTCTAATAGCCTTTTCTAAGGTGTTTTTTTTGATTTCTGTTTTCTTTGCTATCTCGACAACTGAGTCCCCTTCATCCAACATTTTTTGAACAGTTGTCTTAACTTCTTCCGTAAGAACACCGGGACCTCTCGGTTTTTTTGGCTTATAAAAACCTGCTACTCCCTCATTCCTATAAACAGATACTGCGCGTATTAAGCTTCTACCACAGATTCCAAATGCTTTTACAATTTCGATCTGTTTAGCGCTACCATTAGCGCATAACATTGCAGTAAACATTTTAAAAGTAGCAATGTCATCTTTAGCATGACTGAAGATTGGTAATACCCCATGGTAGTAATACACCGTACCATCTTCTTCTAAAAAAGATAATAATGAATTGATATGCCTTACACCGGAAGAAAAGATAGGAAGTAGCATCTGCATATAAAAACCTATAAATAATGCAATAAACTATACATGTTAACGTTTTTGCTGCATTAATAACTAAGTAAAATAAATTATTACCATGCGATTTAAAACTTTAAGTTGAATGAAGTGACATTCGCTTGGTAGAGAGTTGGCTCTGAGAGAACTATCTAGAAGTTATGTTATTTGTCCCTTCAGCATCGATAAAAAATAGTAAGCGTATTTTTTACTTTACGCGAACAGATTGACGAATAAAAAATTTACATAGGCGAGATTAAGCTAATTTTTTTTCAGCAAAAAAAACACATGAAATCTTTGCAATTTCCGATTGTGTTCGATAATATTCAATTATCGAACACAAAAAAAATTACAGCAATTATAGAGGTGGAAAATGGAAGTAAAAACAAAAATTGAAAAGAGAGTTGGAGAAATATCTTCAGAATCAGGTCTCTTGGATGAGTTTAGTAAATATTTTATGACAAGTGACTTTGAAAAATCACTTTGACAGCTTGATTTTTCTAACATCTCCATAGAGAAGTTGTCTCTAAGAGGTCAGGAGTTCTGA
>JAHFSP010000011.1:0-7378 GCA_023265685.1 Candidatus Woesearchaeota archaeon
CGTACAAAGATCCCTATTAAAAACATAGTTGCAAGGATAACTTCGGCTGCACCGTTGAGATAGATTAGATTTTTGGCAAAACTAAGTTGGAGTATAAAATCTGGGAGATAGCCCATAAAATCGTCAGGTAAAAATAACTGGTTGAAGCCAAACCAGAGGAAGACGAGACTTAGACCTATACGTAGAATTGCTGGTGCATAGGGTTGAAGAGTTTTGAGTGAGGTCATTGAATAGAGTAAATAATTTCACCTTATAAATCTTATTTAGTTGCTTACAGGTCTCAAATAACATAAAGGTAAGGTTGCCTGATTTTTTCTCTAGATTGAATAAGATGAGATTACTCATTTTTAAGTACCATAACATTTTTAAGTAGTTGGTCTTCTTTTATGATTATGAACTGGGACGATACTGCTGCTATGCTCCTCTATCTGGCGAAAAGAAGCGAGGGGAATAAGGAGATAGACCTTTCAACGTTATCTATTGCTCAAGAAGTTGGGCTTTCACAACAGAGTGTCTCTCGTAAGCTAAAAGGATGTGAAGATGAAGGTTTAATTGCTCGTACTGTGCATGGCCAAGGGATTACTATTACTCTTACGCAGAAAGCAGTTACATTATTGCGTGAATACCAGATGATTCTCTCTAAATATTTCAAGATGCAACAAGTGATTTCGCTTAAAGGGATTATTGCTTCAGGGTTAGGTGAAGGAAAATATTACATGTCTCTTGAAGGGTACAAACAGCAGTTTCAAGAGAGATTAGGGTATATCCCTTTTGAGGGGACATTAAATCTTACTGTTCAACCAGCGCAATTAGAGGCGTTCGTTGCGGCACTGCCTTCTGTTCGAATTGAAGGATTTACAACATCTCAACGGACTTTTGGAGGATTGATTGCATATCCCATAATTATTTCTCTTGGTACAAAAAAAGTATCAGGGCATCTGATTATGCCTGAGCGAACGGTTCATACCAAAGCAGTGGCAGAAATAATCTGTCCAATTCATGTACGTAAAGTCTGGAAAATCACAAATGGCGCGGTGGTGACTTTAGCACATGGTTAAAGATAATGGTAAGATTATTGGAGTGGCTGACACGATGTTTGCACGAATAAATATGGGCGAGATTGCTGTAGAGACTTTGGGAGATAAAGCAAAAAAAGAGAAGATAAAGATCGAGAGATACACTGTGCCTGGTTTCAAAGATCTTCCTGTAGCATGTAAGATTCTGATTGAAAAATACAACTGTGATATCGTCCTCGCCTGTGGATGGGTAGGGAAGGAAGATATTGATGAAGTGTGTGCACATGAAGCAAATATTGGATTGATTCAAGCTGAATTAATGACGAATACACATATCTTGAAAGTATTTTTTCACGAGAAAGAAGCAGTGGAGAATGCTCAAAAACAAAAAGAGATTTGCATTGATCGAGTTCACAAGCATACTTTGAATGCACTTGAAATGTTAGACGGAAAAGAAGCATTACGAAAGAATGCAGGGAAAGGGAAGAGACAGGGATATACTGATGCGGGGGAGATAGAGTGAAGTAGTTAGATGAGGGAAATAAAATGAGATTAAAAACTGAAATTAAAACTAAAGAAAAAATACCTAGAGATGGTTTGCATAAAGATCAACCTCTTAAAATAGGTATTGTTGTGGCAGAGTGGTATTGGGATGAGATCACCAGTAAAATGTTAGACTCTGCTCTTACAACAGCAGCTGAAAAAAATGTTCAAGTGGAAGTTGTGAAAGTCCCCGGTAGTTGGGAGATTGCGTTTGGTACGAAACAATTGTTAATGAGAAAAGATATTGCGGGCGTTGTCACATTGGGGGCTGTTGTTGAAGGAGATACGGATCATGATAAATTGATTACGTATACTGTGGGCAATAAAATCATAGATTTATCTTGTGAGTACAATAAGCCGGTTACCTTAGGTATTACTGGACCTAAGATGAGCTTTCGTCAGGCCGTGAAGAGGGTTGACAAAGGTAAAGAAGCAATGCTTGCGTGTGTAGAACTTCTACAAAAGTAGATAATTGTAGTAATTTAATTTGGGGAATTTTTCTATGACATCTCATAAAACATATATGCACCGCGTGTTTGAGTTGGCGCGTTTAGGTACGCCTTCTCCTAATCCGTACGTTGGTTGTGTAATTGTGAAAGATGGTTGCGTGATTGGGGAGGGATTCCATCATAGAGTAGGAGAGGCACACGCCGAAATTGAGGCATTGCGTGATTGTGAGTTGAAGGGTAACAATCCGACAGGCGCGACGCTATATGTTAATCTCGAGCCATGTTCTCATCACGGCCGTACACCACCATGCGTTGATGCGTTGATTAAAGCAGGTATTTTGAGGGTGGTAATTAGCACCACTGATCCAAATCCGCTGGTGAATGGTCAAGGGATTGAGAAATTACGTTCTTGTGGAATTGAGGTGATTGTTGGGGTTCTTGAGGATGAGGGCAAAGAATTGAATAAACACTTTTTGACATTTATTACTCAAAAGCGGCCATTTGTGTATCTTAAAGCTGCGCTTACTCTTGATGGCAAGATTGCGTGTTCAAACTATGATTCAAAATGGATTAGTGGAGACGAGTCACGGATGTTGGTACACGAATTACGAAGTAAAGTTGATGCAGTTTTGGTTGGAAAAAATACTATTGTACACGACAATCCCCAATTGAATGCGCGACTCGATACGGTTTCATATCCTGTGCGAATAGTGTTGGATAGTAATAATTCGCTAAGAGTTGATTCGCTAAGAGATGATTTCGTTGTCTTTCATGAAGAGGGAGAAACGTTGGTACTTACAACCATGACGAAAGAAGGCACGAAGAATAATAAAATTGGGAAGAATAAGATTGAGAATAATAAGATCGAGAATAATAAAATTGTGTGTAAAGCAGATGAAAAAGGGAGAGTTAATTTACATGATGCACTTTCAAAACTTGCTGCAAGAGGAATTACAAGTCTTCTTATAGAGGGAGGCAGTAGCGTATTTAGTAGTTTTATTCAGGAACGGTTGGTTGATGAGTTATGGTTATTTATTGCGCCTACGCTGCTGGGTGATGAAAACGCAATTCCCCTCTTGAAGGGTTTTTCTCCTACGAGTATCAAAGAAGGAGTCCAGTTACGATTTACATCTTTCGAGAAAAGAGGAGAGGATATTTTTGTCAAGGCGGTGTTGGTGTGAGCATAACTAAAGCAGTTGAGGCAGTACAGAAGGGCGATTTTATTATTATCACAGATGCAACAGATCGAGAGAATGAAGGAGATTTGGTGTTCGCTGCTCAGTTTGTTTCTGATGAAAAAATTGCATTTATGTTAGAACATACCTCAGGGATTATTTGTGTAGGGATGGAGCAGAAACGTCTTGATGATTTAGGATTGACGATGATGGTTGCGCACAATACTTCAAAGCATGGAACGCCGTTTACTCTTCCGGTTGATGCGAAAAATATGTTTGATAACGGGGTAAGTGCACGAGATCGAGCACTAACTATCAGAACTTTAATGGAAGGGGGGAAATCAGATTTGGTAATACCTGGTCACGTGTTTCCTTTACGGGCGCACTCTAAGGGAGTTTTGGAAAGAGCAGGTCATACGGAGGCAAGTGTTGATATTTGTCGGTTAGCAGGTGTGTATCCGGCTGGTGCGTTATGTGAGTTGATGAATAAGAATGGAGCGATGATGCGAGGTCGTGATTTGGAAGAATTTGCCAAACGTTTTAAAATACCGATCGTTACGATTGATGAAATCGAAGAGTACCTGCGATTCAAGAGAGAAATATGAACAACATTAAAGCGATCATTTTTGATTTTGACGACACGTTAGCTCTCTCGAGTGAAGAAGTTGTGCGAGCTATTGAACATACTGCCCAAATATGTGATTTGCCCTGCCCTGAGCGGGAAGCGATTATTGAAATGTTTGGGCGGCCATTAAGGTTAATCGTTGAGACGTTCTGGCCATTTGCCAATCCTGAAGAATTCGTTGAGGTTTATAATGGTGTATATCAGATACATAATGTAAGACTTATTGAAAAAGCAAAAGAAGTGTTAGAGCAGTTATCTCTGGCTAGTTTTGAGCTGCATATTTTAACATCTCGTCGGCGAGAATCATTGATAAAACATCTTGAGCAATTTGCAATAAAAGGTTTATTTAAATCGCTGATTGCATACGAGGATGTAGAGTATCACAAACCAGATCCTCGTGCGTTTAGTGTTTTTTTTGAAAAATATAAACCAAATGAAGTGGTATACGTTGGAGATAGTGTTTATGATATGCACGCGGCAAAACAGGCAGGTATCTTCTTTATTGGAGTTTGTACTGGAATTGTCACGCGTGAAGGTTTTGAATTGAAAAAAGCAGATGTTATTTTGGATTCTGTTGCCCAACTCGGGAGTTCTTTTTTTATAAACTGAAAATTACAGGTTCGGTAAAAAATGAGGAGAAATCGTTTTTTAGTTTACCCTATTTTCTGCGCTTCTCTTTTTTGGTTCCTAAAATCTTTTAAAGCAGGTGTTTTTCTATAACGACGTGGCCCCGTAGCTTAGCCTGGTGGAGCGCCGGTCTTATATGGCAGCGTTCCATGCGCTTGCAGAAGCAAGCCGGTGGTGGCGAGTTCAAATGCTCTTTCAGATCTGAAAAGAGAGGAAAGTCTCGCCGGGGCCATTCTTTTTAGCTTTATTTTTAATCCTACGCTTAAGGACGACACGTGCAGATTCCGTTCCAGGGATTAGTTCGTTGTTTAGATGCGGATGGCGATAGGCAGAATACAACGTGGAAGGCAGTACGTGAAGAGATGAAGTTGTGTCAATTTATCTATGATCTTAACTCTGTCGAGATTATTCATTATATAAAGCATGCAATGCAACCAGTTATTCCTAAAGATGCCCTCATTTCTTGCTGGTGTTCGCTAAAACAGCCCAATTTGGTGCCAACTGGAGATACAACACAATACACTACTTTCTGATTACAATAAAGATATATAAACGAAAAAAGAGGTATTTGTTTTTGAAAAGAGGCACACATGAACATAAATCAACTTCGTAAGCTCATGGACCGGAAGAAGACTTCCCACAAGGGCGAGAATGGTCATGCTTTAGTTATCGGAGGTTCTGAAGAATATGTTGGTGCAGTTACTCTTGCCGGTCTTGCAGCGTTGCGTTCTGGTTGTGATTTAGTAACGGTTGCTTCTCCTGAAAAGGTTGCGTGGGCAGTTAATAGGTATTCTCCGGATTTAATGACAATTAAGGTTCGAGCTGCATTTACGGTTAAATTAGCTAAAGATATGGTTAAGCAAGTCGAGAAGTATGATGCAATCCTAATCGGGAATGGAATTACCAAACGTGCCGATAAGTTCTGCCACTATTTTATTCGTAAGTGTCCAAAATACAAAGTGATTGATGCTGATGCGCTTAAGGGGTTGTCTTTTAAGGAGTTTAGTAATTCAATTCTGACCCCCCATGAGAAAGAACTTGAGCAGATGTTGATTAATAGCAATAAAGATTTTCTTTTACCAAAATTACGTGAGGCTAATCCTAAAGAGAAAGCAGACATTCTTCAGGGTAATTTACGATACTTTCTACAAAATGATAATGTGTTGATCGTGAAAGGCCCCACAGATATCATTATTTCAAAAAATAAAATCGCATTTAATAGAACCGGAAACCAAGGCATGACCAAAGCTGGAACGGGAGATGTTCTGGCAGGAATTTGTGTTGGCTTTTTGGCTAAGACTGGAGACTTGTTTAAGAGTGCGGTTGCTGCGTCGTATATTAATGGTTATGTTGCGGATATGCTTTTGAAGAAAAAACACGGATATAGTTTTATTGCGTCTGATATTATTGATGATTTGAATAAAATTTTAGAGATTGAGAAGAAAGGCAAGAAGTAGGGTTATTGTTGTTTAGCTGCTGCTATTTTTTCGATGTATTTTGTAAAATCTGTTCTTGATTTGTCTAACCAGGGGAGATTTTTTATATCTGAGAAATTTTGATCTGGGAAAACGCGTGAAGCTTCTCTAAGTGATCCTGAATTACTCATGATACCGTAACTTTGAAATGGGATCTCTCCTTTACGAAGAAATTGATAGATACGTTGACCTTCGGGTATGTGAAGACCTTCTTCTTTGCCAATTGTAGGACTGATAAATCCAACTAAATAATGATTGGCTGGCTCTCCACCCTGAGAAGAGTAATCTATGAAATCACGTCCCAATGCAAAATGTTGTATGCGAAGACCATCCTCTTGAGCTACGAGGGCGAGATGTCTTCTAAATTTAAAATCGTCTTCAACAATAATAAGATCAAGAGCCATCAGTACTTATGTTGAGGAGTATTGTTTTAAATTTAGCGTATCTGGAAAAGATGGTCGATGAAAACCGACCACTAGCAGTATGTTCTCTTCGCTCGGTTTTCTGACCCTGATTTTTCCACTGGAGTGCAAATTTCTTAGCTACGCCACCAGTGAAAAAAAACTAGTGGAAAACTCAGATTTTAGAGCACGACTACCATTATGATTCCAGCAATAAGACTGGTAATTTGAGTGATGAGGGTGAGGGTAATGGCACCATGACGTACGAAGATATGGTGATGTTGTTGGTAGAGAATTTCTTGGGTGAGGTAGAAGCGTAGAGGAAGAAGCAATAGGACTTGGCTCCAGAGAAATCCGGCTTGAATGTAGATGAATAAGCCAGTGAACCAGACAATAGGAAGGAAAATGAGATCGAGAATAAATAAGAGGCTTAGTGGTGCAAGAGAGAGACGATAGAATTTGAGAAAAGCAAAAGCCAGGAGTAGTTCGATGATGAGTGCGAGAGATGCGAGTCGAATAAACCAGTACCAGCCTTTGGTTTCAAAAAATGAAGTATGGTCGGTGAGAAGCGTTGAGCCGTCAGGACGAATGGAGAGGAGGAGTGTGCCTTGCGTAACGGAAGAAGGGGGTTGGGCAACGACAAGTCGTTCTAAAGAAGGTATGAAAACTGCTACTCGATACGGCGTGATTATGGGTTGCTGTGAAGAAAATGAGCAGTGGCTTTGTTCGCAGGTTAATTCCAAAGGACTGTGTTGCCAAAAACAGCCTCGATCAACATCATGTTCTGAGTAGGTTTTGAGGTCGTTACTTGTCCCAGCTTGGACGGGTGAGACGCCGACGGGATCTTCTCCGCATAAATAGAGATTGCCTTGAAGTTGTTGCGTTGGAAGAGGCTGATTGTTATGTTCGATGTTAATGACGAGATCTTGCGCGGTTGCGAGAGTGCTGATAAGACATATTACAAGAATAATTGGAAGCCACCGTCTCATGTATACCCACCCCTGGTGGAGCTGATATCTTCACTGACTTAAATAGTTTATGAGACTTGAGTGAGTGTTCGAGTAAAG
>JAHFSP010000011.1:7478-36676 GCA_023265685.1 Candidatus Woesearchaeota archaeon
GGTTGCTATCAGGCTTCGGACAAGCTGCATTACGTGGTTGAGCGACATTTCCCGGATCCCTGAGAAATTCTCCTAATTTCTGGGGTCCCAGAATGATTAGTGTCATTCTCGGGAGGAGCGTCCCCTTTGTCGCTTTGGATGTTGTCATTGAAGGCCCTTCGCAAAGGATAGCAACTATATTTTCTACTGAGTCATGGTAGACAAAAGGTTTTTAAATCATTCACGCTCCAACGCCTTAACCGCCCTGGTGGTGTAGCCCGGATTGTGTGTTTTGGCATACAAGGGTAAACTATCATACTGCCCTTTCGAGACTTTTATGTCAAAGAGAGGCAGTGACCCGGGTTCGAATCCCGGCCAGGGCACTTTATCTTTATGTGGTGCGGTTTGATGTGTTCTTGAAGGAGTTACTATGACAATTACTTTTGCAGTTCGTTGGAATAATGGAGGAGCTATTCTTGCAGATCGGCAAGTAACGGCAGAGGATGAAAAGACATACGATACGAAAATTAAAGTTGTAAGACATTATGCAACTCCAATTGCACTCATGGGAGAGGCAGGCATAGACTATTTCTTAGAGAGAGTTCGTAGAAATTTATATCAAGCAATTAAGAGAAAGACGGAGTTCGAGTATAGAAATTGGAAAGAACTAGTGGAAAGCTCACTTAGTGCAGAAATTGTAAAATATACTATGGTTAAAGATAAATCCAAAAGACAACGCAGAGAAGAATATGTTAAAGATAGTGGGTTCGTTTTTGTCGCAAGAAATGAAGAAGGTAACGTAGCAATACATTGTTCTGAAAAGGAAAAAGTATTAGAATACACTAGTGACATTTTTTATGGAATCGGCTCGGGAGCTTCAAATGCGATTGACGCCGTCGACGAGCGATTCAAGAATTCTAAAAGAGAAAGACTTTCACCAGTTGAAAGAGTCCGTGCTGCATTGCATGGTGTTGAGGTTGCTTGTTTAGAAGATCTTCACTGTGGTGGATCTGTGGATATGATTATAATGCAGGGGACTCGCGCATACATCCCTAAAGTAGAAAATGTTACACTTTCTCGACGATTAAATGATCCTGAGAGTCTTAGAGTTCTCAAAGGGACAGCTATTAATGGTGCAGTAGAACGATTACTTTTTGGAGAAGAAGATATCTTTGAAGTTGAAGAAAGTTTAAGACAAAGAATAACTGTATCGCAACGTCCAACTTTAGAACGAATTTTTCGGGGATACTCTCTTCAATAAGGATGGTTACCATATAAGCTCATCCTCTCAAAACATTTATAAAAAGCCTTGGCACAATCTTGGTTTATGGCCCCTGATGTTGATTCCAATCGCCTGCGTAAATTTGAAGAACTTAAGAGCGCAGGTATTAATCCGTTTCCGTATACGTTTGATCAAACTCATCATGCGACACAGCTTCTCGCAAAATATGCTACTCTTAAGAACGAAGAAAAAAAGAGCGATGTGATAAGCGTTGCGGGTCGGATTCGACTCAAGCGAGTGATGGGAAAAGCGAGTTTTTTTACTCTTCAAGATCAATCTGGTAAAATTCAAGCATATCTTAGTTTGAATGATTTGGGTGAGAAGTATGATCTTCTTACGAAGAATCTTGATCTAGGCGATATGATTGGGGTGAAAGGAACCATTTTTCGTACGCGCATGGGCGAGTTAACAATTCATGCAACGGAAGTTACGTTTTTAGCAAAATCATTTCATGAGATGCCTGAGAAATTTCACGGTCTTAAAGACGAAGAGATTCGGTATCGTCAGCGTTATCTTGATCTTATTGTTAATCCTGAAGTGAAAGAGGTGTTTATCAAACGAGCAAAAATCTACAAAGCGATTCGTGAATTTCTCGATCAAAAAGGCTTTTTGGAGATTCGTACACCTACGTTACAAACCGAATATGGTGGTGCGAATGCTCGCCCATTTGTTACCAAAATCAACGCTTGGGATATGAAGATGTATTTACGTATTGCGTATGAGTTACATCTTAAACGTTTAATTGTGGGCGGTTTTGAAAAAATTTACGATTTGAATTCATGTTTTCGTAATGAAGATGCTGATCGTACGCACAACCCTGAATTTGCCATGATGGAGATTCAATGGGCCTATGCGGATTATAATGATGCAATGAAACTCACTGAGGAGTTATGGGAGTATGTTGCCAAGCAAGTTAATGGTACGACCATCATTGAGTGCGGTGATCGTAAAATTGATTTGAAAGCTCCTTGGAAACGGTTGAGTATGAAAGAAGGGCTTAAACAGCTTGCCAAAATTGATGTGGATAAACTTAGTGATAAACAACTTCTTGAACAGATTCGTAAACATGACATTGAATATGAAGGGGATATGAATCGCGGTTTGATGATTTTTCGACTGTTTGAAGAGTTGTGTGAGAAAGAACTGATTCAACCAACCCATGTTATTGATCATCCTAAAGAGTCCTGTCCTCTGGCAAAACCTCATCGTAAAGATCCGGCACTCATTGAGCGGGTAGAACCATTCATTAATGCGTGGGAAGTTGGAAATTGTTATTCTGAATTAACTGATCCATTCTTACAGAGAACATTGCTTGAAGAACAAGCTGCGAAAGGTCGCGGTGGCGATGATGAGGCCCATCCCATGGATGAGGATTTTGTTCGCGCGTTGGAATATGGATTGCCACCAAATACAGGGATTGGGATCGGCATTGATCGAATGGTAATGCTTCTCACTGGACAAGATTCGATTCGCGATGTTTTGTTGTTTCCGACGATGAAACCCGTGCAGACTGAGGTGTCTGAAAAAGATGCTGAGAAATTGTATCGTTCCAAAAAGATAGTGGTTATTGCTGATGAGAGTAAAAATTCAGGGATTGTGGCAAATGCAATTGGCCAATTAGGTATTGCTATTGGCGGTCATTGCACAGAGAAACTCTTTGATACTACCGTGTTACACGATGCAGAAAAGCGAATCCATTACACTGATAGTTTATATCCAATGACTAATCTTGCAGGAAGTCAGAAAGAGATGGCAATGTTTGCTCAATTATGTTATGATGCGAGTGTACAATTTTTTGATTTCTCGGATATTATGCGTGGCGCACATACTGACAAACAGATGCAGCAAGGATATGGGGCCAAGAAGACGAAAGATATTGAGTATATTGCTGTAGGTGCACTGGTGAGTGTCGATTTTGAAAAAGAGTTTTTAGGAAAGTTGAAGTTATTTGGTGCAAAGAAATGATAGATAATAATCCTTTAGGCAATCTTTTGAGAGGCGCACGTTATGGATTCCATCCATCAACATTTTTTGATGCTTATGTCCGAATACGGCAATATAATGTTGGGAATAGAATCTGGAGTATTGAGCTAATACCGCCAAGCGAGGTTCAAGGTCTACGTTCAGGTCCTAGAAATTTAGAACATTTGGTTTGGTGGGAGAGAGACAACCAAATCATTGAAAGAATCAAAGCGCCACGCACCCCAGTTACACGATCGCAATTGTATTATTTTAATGACCAGGGAGAAATCGTTACACCGAAAGGAGTTTAGCTTATTCTTCACTTCGTTCTGTTTCAATAATATAATACCCAAAAAGAGAATCGCGAGCAACGACTCCTGTTACTTTCACTTCCGTTCCTTCTTGAGGAAGACTCTGCGCTGATACGCCGATCTCTTCTCCTTGTTCATCTTTGATTTTGTAGCCAGAGAGATCACCTAGTTTGATTGATTGCGTTACTTTTCCCTCAAGTGTGACTTCTTTGCCAATAAATGATTCTTGTTTGATTTGGTCGGCAGAATAATGAGTACAGGATACAAGAAATACCATGCAGAGTAATAGGATTAAAAGAGGAGTTACAGGTTTCATCTTTGAGAGATGTTTTAGGTAGTTATAAAATCTTGTTTAGAGGAAGGGGAGGGATTGATAGAAAGATATAAAAAGACTCTTTGGAAAATGTTTTCTATAGTGGGCGTGCAAGAGACTTTATTGTTTCTGTGTATCTACGAATAATGCGGACGTGCCGGTAGCAAAAAACCAAAACGGTTTTTAAACCGACACGTAGAACATATAATTAATGCGGACGTGCCGGAGTGGTCAATGAATTGGGTTCTTTGGAATTCAATTCGACTTAACGGGATAGGCTTAGGTTATTCATGGGAAATATCAACCATGATTAAAAGATACCTATTAGCTTAGTGCTTACTCAGGTTCGAATCCTGACGTCCGCACCATTTTTCTCTTCAATTTGACTCCATAAGATTTATAAGACTGGAAAAAAATTTACCGTAGATGGTTAAACGCGGGTTTGTGACGATTGCAGTTATGGTAGTGTTAGGAGTTCTTCTGGTTCTAAGTGGATGTAAAACCGTTGATCCTAATGATACCTGTGGGTCGTTAGATGAGCCGGCAAAAACCGAGTGTTATACAAATAGTTCTCAGTGTGACAAAATCGAAAATCAGAATTTTAAAGAGAGTTGTATTGTGAATCAGGTAAAAGAAAACGGTGATTCTGCTCTGTGCGATACATTTCAAAATCCACAAAATAAAGCTTATTGCCAAGTTTCAGCATTGATTCATAACGATATTAATGATTCTCATACTTGTAATGCGATTAATGATACTTATTGGAAGAATAACTGTCATGCTCAGATGGCAGTTAAGTATACTGTTCCAGCTCAATGTGGGTTTATTGATTTTGAGGATCAACGAAGACGATGTTATCAAGAAATTGCCTATGCAACAAATGATCCAGAGTTATGTCGTTGGACAGTTGATTTGCATTATCAATGTGTGAGTAAGATTGCTGTTGCACTCAAGGATGAAACTATTTGTGAGAAGATTTTTACAAATGATGCTTATTACAAAGCACGTTGTTATTTGAAACTGGCTAAGATTAAAGATGATGTAAGTATTTGTGCAAAAGCGGATTATCCCAAGGTTAGAGAAGAGTGCCAGAATTCTTTTTTAGTGCAGGATGAGACTGTTAGTGAAGGGAATGCTACGGGAGCATAGTTGTGATTTTCTTTTTTGGTTTGTTTAAAGAACTAGATTTTTTCTAACAATTAATTAGCTATTTTTATTACATCAAATATTGAGAAAAAGAATATAAAAAAACTTACAGGGTAAGCTTCTTGTTCTCAAAAATTTAAAAGAAATTTTTGGGCCAGAAACTCATACTGTAAGTTTCTTGTTCAAGAAAAAAAAAGTTTTTCTGAACCGAAAATTACGCAGTAATTTTCTTGTTCCAATTATACTTACGAGTATGAGGTGTAGCTCCATAGCCACATTTAGCACAGCGTTTTTTATGGATGTGAAAAGAATGTCCACTACAACGTCGGCAGTGGATGTGAGTCTTTTTACCGCTTTTACGGCCGTGGCTTGCTGTACCTTTTGTCATGTATAATCACCTTATGCAGGAGAGATAATGGTTATAGTGTCTCCGCGAATGAAGACTGTTCCTAATTTGCGACGAATTTCGCCGTTATAATGCTCTTCAGCATCATCAAGGACTGTGTTAATGTGAATGTCGAACGCTTTGAGTTTTCCAACGTAGCGTACACCTGTTTTCAGGTCAACCATAACTATTTTGTTACGAGCGTGATTTAATGCATCCAAAGGACGTGATTCTTCCATGGTGAGTACCCCCTCTTCTAAGTAGACTTACAGGAAAAGAGGTGATTTATAAATGTATCGGCGAATTAAGATTATGGTTGAATGGATTTTGTTGAAAGTAGTTAAGTACAAAAGGTTATAAATCAGTCTCTATTTTACAGGTATATGATCAATTTTTCTAAACTGCAAAAAGAATTTCAAGCGTATGATGAAGAACGTGAACACCTTATTAAAAAAAGTCGGGATGTTCTTAAGTTAAGTAAGCAGATTATTTACGCGGTGCATCGTGATGAGATGAAAAATGCAGAGGTGTTAGTGAAAGAGATTGAGAAAGAACGTAAAGAGCTTGAACGGATTGCGACACATAATGCCAAGATGGCGTATGAAGGAAGTTATAAGATTGCCATTCAAGAATACGTGGAAGCAATTTTGTATTATGATTTTGTACGTAAGGGGATTATTTCTGAGATTAAGGTGTTAGCTGAACATTATATTTTAGGTCTTTGTGATCTTCCTGGCGAACTTAATCGACGTGCTGTCTTTGCAGCAGGAAAGGGACGTGTTGATGAAGTTGCTAAGATTCGCGATACAGTTGATTCTATTTATGGCGAAATGTTGAAATTTGATTTTCGCGATAATGAGATTCGACGTAAAGTTGATGCTGTTAAGTATGAACTTCGTAAGTTAGAAGATCTGATGTTGGATCTGAAGTTACGTGGACGAGTTAGTTGTGAGTAGGCTTTGTGTTTTCAACTTTGAATTGATTTCTTATTTTTCGATACGTCCAGCGTTGCGGCCGTGCAAGAAGTGGAGCGAGTAGTGTTAGAGATAGTGCGCCGGTACGGACTTTCTGCCAATCTACTGCTTGATAAGAACAACATATTTGGTGGAAGTCAGCGTCGCGAATTCCTTCGTATATCTCACGACTGATAACGGGGAGAGCAAGATAGAGAGCGTAAATCCACGATTGCCCAACAGCGAATGTTGCGACACTCGCAGTATATCGTTTCAGCCAGTGGCTTTTGTGCGGACCGTCTTCAATAATATGGAATTTTTGATGGACGTAGTCTTCTAACATTCCGTATGGTCGGCCCGTAATCATGTTCCCAACAAATGCAGCAGCTCGTGTTTGCAATGCTTGGGTGAACGTAAGACCAGCAATAAAATATTCGTTAAGGATATAGACTTGGGAAAAAACATTATTGGCAATACCGTCCACAACTCCACAATATATTTTGCTCTCAACGAGCTTTTGAGTTCGTTGTTCTCCGAGAATTTTTTCGAGACCGCTAATTATAGCCATCATTTTCACCTATCAAATGGCACAAGCAGGTTGAACGTGTCAACGAGCAATCGGGGATCTACCATCAATTCATCTAAAGATTCTACTAATGGAAGAAGCGGGGTTGTAACACAACGACGTATGGGAGTCAATCGTTTTACGATCTCCAGATATGTATTATTGACCGCTCCTCGGAAATCAGCATCAGGATGAGTTAAGCAAGAGGCTAATGCTACAAAATCTAGATTTCGGAACAATTGGGGGTTATCGAGAAGGTGTTGACGCTGAGTATCCCAGATAGGATTATTCCACCCATCATTTCCCGGACCAAAATTTTTCGCAACGTGAGGTCTCGCAACGACGGCTAATTCTTCCGCAGCATGGACGGCATACGAGAGATTATCCTGCAAGTTTTCTGCTGTTTCGACCGGCTTGCCTTTTTCATCATAAAATCCCATGACCAATAGGGCCTCAGCTGTGATCCCATACTGCCAACAAATACTAAACGCACGATCAACTTCTGAAAGACTTATTTTTCCTTTATGTTGACTACGCCATACATTTTCTGCTGTTCCATCCACTCCAAACCCTATTGTCCTCAAACGGGAAGGGGCAAAAAGAGAAGTGGAAAAAAACTTACTAAGTTTTTCTTCTGATTTTAATGCATCCAAAAAAGAATCAACTCTACTTAATCCCCGAAGATTAACTTTCGTACCGGATTGTGCACTAACATACGAAAATAACTCCAATGTCTCAGCAATGGAGGAAGGATTTTGAAATAAATCCAATGAACTAAGATACATTGAAAGAGTCCCAATACCTACTTTGCGAGCTCGTGTCATCAACGATGACAAATCTGCTTCCATAACCTGATTAAATTTTTCTACTGCTTTCTGACCTCTCCGAGAGCGATCCGCTTGACAAAATCCACACGCGTGCTTGCACCCCTGCGAAACAAAAAAACTAAACTCAGAACTCAGATATCTCCCTGCCCTTATATCATCTAAATTTTGGATTCGCTGTGCTATACTTGTTGAGTAAATAGAGGGAACTTTTCTTCCAATTGCTGCTTCAAGATCAACATCGTTTCTGATTTGACATGCATGAGGATATAATTTTTCAAATTGATCTGGAGAGAGATACTCAACACCCTGTCCACCTATTAGAGGAACTCTTCGGAATTCTTTGTACACCCTGTTAGCTAAGTCTATTGTAATTGGAACATATGGTGGACCTATAACGCCAATTCCAACGAAATCATACCGAGCAAGATCATCAGGAACTTTCTCAAAATTCAAATCCACAATATCTGTTTGAACACCCACAGCGTCAAGCTTAGCAGCAACTTTATACAAATCCATGGGGAGCCAGGTCTGTGTTTTACCATATGGATACGCAGGACGCAGAAGAACAGCAGATTTGTCAGGGTAGTGAGCGTTAGTCATAGAGAGTTCACACTGACCACCAATAATCGCTTCACGACAGGAGATATAAAATATAAAGCATTATTTCTTTAATTTTTACGAATATTTTATAAATAAATTAGTAATTATAAATAACATGGATCGGCATGATCAACTTCTCCTCTATGAACTCGATAAAAAATCGAACCTGCCTCTCGCTGAGCTCTCCAAGAAGCTTAAACGCTCAAAACAATTCATCTTGTATCGAATGAAAAAGCTCGAAGAGCAGGGTATTATCACAGGATATAACGCAATTGTGGATATGTCTAAGTTGGGCTATTTTACGTTTCGCGTTTATTTTAAATTGCATACGGTGACGACGGATCAGAGTATTGCGTTTGTGAAATTCGTCAAAGACACTTATCCGCATGTCTGGACAATCACGACAATGCACGAGAAGTGGGATTATGCTCTTTTTCTGGGTGTTAAAACGATCATGGAGTTTCATGAAATTTGGGACGGGATCATGCTTCACTTCAAAGAGAAAATAAAACGATACAATGTAGCAGTGTACGCTCCCATCTATAACTTTAACCGAACGTTCTTTGTTCCTGAAAAAAAAGAAGTGATCGTACGAACGTATGGCGGGGGGGTTGCGGAAGTTGTTGATGATCTTGATCGACAAATCATTGAACTCTATGCTGCGAATGTACGACTTTCTTCACTTGAAATGGGAAAGAAGTTGGGTGTAAGCGCAGATACAGTTCGATCACGAATCAAAAGATTAGAGAAGCGAAAAATTATCTGCGGATATAAAATCGGCCTTGATGTACATAGCTTGGGATATGTTGGGTATCGTGTTGACATAGAGCTCACTTCAACGAAACGAAATGCAGCACTCTTTGAATTTTGTAAACAGCATTCGTATATCTACCAGATCAACAAATCGATTGGAGGAGCTAATTTTGAGATAGAAGTGATTGTGAAGGATTTTCAAGATCTGTTGCGAGTGATCAACGAACTTAAAACACAGTTCCATGATGTGATTGATGATGTTGAGTATTTTGGATTCTCGACGTTTCATATCTTGAATTATATTCCTGATTGATTGTCAAATGTAATATAACGCATGGAATGCATGAACTTGTCATCTTGTTGGTCAGCTTGACCACCATATTGATTAATTTCTCTATCTCTATCAAGAGTAGTAAATGGATGTAACTTTCCTTTGAATGTTTGTTCCAACAGGCCACATAAAAATTCAGAGAGATAAAGTCTGGTTTCATTAGAGGCAATAATAATATTTGGAACAGTATGGAAAGACATCCCTGACATTGGGAAAATATCTGCTTTACTAGGGATAGGAATCCCGCTGGGATGAGTATGCCAATATCCTATTCCGTGTTCGCCAAGAGGTCCGCTGATTTTGATGTCAAATGATGAACCAGTAATGGTGTAAATTGGTTCTAAAACAAGTTTATTTCCCTCACGAACTGCATTAACGATTCCACCCAGTTCAACAGAACTTGCAGCATATCGAGCAATATCTCCCTTTAACTCAAATTCCTCTGTGTCGCATAATTGGCGATAACGTGGATCTTGAACAAACAACCTCATACAGCGAACATAGTGCTTTAGATCACGAATTTTACATTCTGGGTTAAGTTGTTCTTGAAGAGCCTTTGCTTTTGCCGATAATAGATGATCTTGAGATTCTCTTATACTCTTTAAATCATTATACACAAACCATATTTCTTTTAACTTTACTTTCCAATCCTGGATCTCTTCGATATTACCCTCTTGTCGAAGTATATCATAAGGAACTTGGTATTTCTCATTTTGAGCAGAATTACCTTGAGTTAGATCTCTCATTATCTCTTCAATTTCTCCATAAAGAGAACGCCGTCTCATCCAGTCTTTGAAAAAATTCATAGGGATGTAAAAACACCCCCTACTTTATAAATTTATTACTGTTAAGTGACTATTACAAAATCTTTATAAAGAAAAGCTCATTTAAACCTCTTATGAAAATCCTTGCTCTCTCAGACATCCATGGTGATCGAAAGTTTATGCAGCGAATGGCCCAAAAGGGCGTGGATGAGAAGGTAGATCTCGTTATTCTTGCAGGTGATCTTGCGGACCATCAGGGAAATGTGGAAGGGCTCGTGGGGCCATTTAAAGAGAAGGGATTGGAGGTTGCAGTTCTTCCTGGGAATCATGAGGGGATGGGGGAAGTTGGTTTTTTAGTGGATAAATATGGTGCGAAGAATTTACATGGGTATACTATGCAGAAAGGAGAGATTGGTATTTTTGGCTGTGGCTATGGTGATATTGGGGTTCATCAGTTGAATGATGATCAATTTTTTAAAACGCTCAAAGAAGCCCACAGTAAGCTTCATGATGTCACCAAAACAATCATGGTAACGCATGTTCAACCTTCTGACACAATTATTAGTTTAGTATTTCCGGGAAGTACAGGTGTGCGTAAAGCAGTTGAACAGTTTCAGCCCGATATCCATATTTGTGGCCATATCCATGAAACTCATGGTATTGAAGAAATGATTGGTAAAACACGAGTGATTAATGTCGGAAAGACAGGTAAAATTATTGAGTTGTGAAAATGACAGTTCTAGAATTAATGTTTCGTAAAATTACTCGAGAAAGAGGTATTCGTTCTGAAGCAGTAGAGGATGGGTTTAAAGCACAACTGGGAGGTCTTTTTGTTCGATATGGGGCCTCGTCCGATGTAGAGGGACTATATGTCCAGAGCCAGGAGGGATTGGAAATGCTTTTTCTACGGACAACTTTTCTTGGTCAAGATTACAAAACATTTCATGTTGCAGTTCAAGAAGGATGTGTTTTGGACTATCTTAGATTGGTTCAACATTATGCCAATAACCATCTTCCTACAGTTCAAGCGCTTCGAGGCTGGTTAGAATTATCTTTGCCTTCTGGAAAAGCTTTAGAGAGAAAACTTGATAATTTTTTTGAAGATTCAGAATATCCTGCAATGCTTTCACTTTGTGATGCTTTTTTCCCACTAAAATAAGAGTAATAATCCCAAACCAAAAGGCTCTTAAATGGGTTGAGTACTTATGTTCATCATGGTTAGTAGCAATCGTTGTCCTGACTGCCTTTCGTCGCTTCATAGCGGGCAGCATAAATTTGCCGATGGGATGTACGAGATCGAGTATTGTAAAGAATGTGGATTTCGTAAGGAAGTGGGCATGAAGTATGAGAAGTAGACCGCAAAGCTTTTTAGGCCTCACACTATCTTTTTAATATGACTTCGTTGGTGGATGTTTTAAAAGCAATAGAATCGTTCGTTTTGAAATTAGAAACAAGTACCCAAAATAAAGAGCGTAGTTCGTTAATGCGTTTGCTTATTCGAGAAAATAAGACCCTTTATAGAATAGCAAACCGAGAAAAAGAAGAGAAAATTATTGGGCTCTCGCAAAAAATCTCAGCACAAATTATAGTTATTGAGCGTCTCGTTTCTGATCCTTCTCGGTTTAAAGTTAATTGTGGAATGATCCACACTTTAGCTTCCCAGGGGATAGAATATTTAGAACAAAGGTTAGGAAATCCCCACGAGGGTACAACCTGGCTTATTGATGGGCTTGCGGTTCTGACAGCAGCGTATAATCTGTGTTTACAAGAAAATAGTTTGCGCGTTGCTGCAATGATCGTTACTTCGAAAGGAGGTGAGTACAAACGTGTTTTTGGAACGAATTCTGGAAAAGATGATTCCCCTTATCATGCTGAAATCAGTGCAATTACACAGGCCCTTAATCAAGGCCTAAATCTTTCTGGTGCATATCTTTACATTAGTTCTGCACCCTGTTTTGAGGAATTAACTTTAGAACTAAAAGAAGATGAGGCCGGAAAAATTCAAGGGGAAGTCGTAAAATCTTCTAAAAACAGTTCGGTTGGAAGAACAATTTGGTGGAAGGTTGAACCCAGAAAAGGAAATGAACGTTTAGCAACATGCATGATGTATAATATGAATTATAAATTTCAGATCAAAGAGATATTTTTAACTAAAGAGAGATCTATTGTTTATTACTGTTATGACCAGTATTGGATTCCTCGAGAGATACGATTTTATTCAGAACAGAATGGTAGGAAATTTTTGTCTATTTTGGAGGGTTGTGCAGTAACTATTTCTTTACTTAAATTTTCAGAGGTGTTTTACTTAACGACGAATTATCCTAATGCAATTACATTTTTAGATAAATCTGGAGTTGAAACCCACTTGATTGAAAATGATAGTTTACAGAGAATAGCAGGCTTAATAGGAAATGGACAAGGCTCTTTTAATCAGATACAAGGAGAGATGAAAAAATTAGAGAGTAGGCTTCATATGGATGTAATGGAAGTTATCTCTAAGAGATATAATATTCATTGGGTATTTGATCAAAAAGAATTTAAGCAGGTTGGGTGAATTTTCATATTTTTTTGGCTCGTTCTTTATGTATTCAAATGTCTTTGTTGCACAGTTATCGTTTTTTCTTTGATAACGTGCGGATATACCACAAGGCAACACCTAAGATGCTTACTAATATTGTAGCCAATACTAACGGGTGGTGATCGTTCTGGTTAATGATTCGTAGTGGGACGCTTGCACTGGCAGTTTCGCCATGATAAACTACTTGCACACCAAGAGTATAATCGCCCGGGGTGATCCATTCAGGGAGAGGAATTTCACGTTGATATTCTAGTTTTTGTTCTACGGCCCTGGTGTCGCTATATTCTTGGATCACGGTACCATTGGTAAATTGGAGCCGGTAAAAAATCTGGACGTCTTCTGCTTGCGCCACAATGAGTTTAAGTAATTGGACCTTGGCAACAATCACGCCGTTGGGAGTGAGTATAGAATTATCATCTAGATCCAGAATAATATCAAACAGAGAAGAGTGAGGCAGTACCGTGATAGAGATAAGTATTTCACGTTGAATATCACCATCATTCACAAAGAGAGATTGGACATGGATACCTGTACCCATATCACGAGGTACATGTAGTGTGAGTTGAGTATTTTGAGTGGTTCTTGGTTCGAGTGATATCTTGGAAGGAGGAGTGATGAACTTGGTGTTATCGGTAGAGAATTGAACTGACTTGGCAACATCCCAAGGATTGCTGATGCTTATGGAGCGAGTGACACTTTCTCCCTGACGTAAGGTGAGCTGGAGTAATTTAGTACCTACACTAATTGGACCATCCTGGATAACTTCAACTTCAGCTGGTTCTGGAGTGGGTATTGATGAAGACGAGGAAGAAGAAGAAGAAGAACCACCTCCTCCACCTGATCGACTCGAGCTTTCTGAAGAACTTTGAGCTTGTGCCCCACGAATCGCCGAATGTGTGAGGTTAGATAATGAAATCCTGGTCCCACTGTCAACACAGGTAATCCCATTAATGGTTAGTCCGGTGCTGTTACCAAGACAGGTTGTAAATACGGTTTCATTAGTGCCTGTACAATCGCTCGCCATTGCATCAATTGAGGAAATGTCAGCATCTTTGACGCACAACGAGGCATAGTTGTCGTTGTCGATATAAAGCGTTTTGGTGATACCATTGAGCTGACCACTCATATTAACAAGTAAAGAAGTACTGGTTTTACTGATGCGAATTTTACTAAGATCTAAAGTGCCGGCACTGAAATTATAAGAAAAGTTGAGGAGTTGTGTAGTGGTATCGTAGAAGTGGACATCTTGCAAACCGGCGAATGATGTGTTGGTTCGGTTCCCTGCGATGGTGATATTAAGTTGGGTAAGACCAGTGGTGGTTACGTTTGATTCGTTATAGAGTAAGGTGTCGTTACTATCACCCACACCATCACCATCCAGATCAGATGTGTTAAGGTGAAATACGACGGTTGAAAGATTGATGTTGCCGTTGGTATCGTTCAGGTAGATGGTGAAGTTATAATTTCCATCCAATAGAGTGTTGTTCGACTGTGTGAATCCAGTGCCAGAGTTATTGGCCAATAACGAGACGTTGCGTCCGTTGTTGAGAGAATACCATGCTGTGCTATTTTCATTAGAGCTGATATTAAAAATGATGGGAAGGGAGAAATAGGTTGCATTTGTTGGATTATGGATTGTAATGAGTGGAGGTGATGCATCAGAATTTCCTTGCGTCCAATTTAGGGAGATTGAATCGATTGTCAAAGTACTGTTCGTATCTGCTGAAAACAAAACACGATACAGAAGCGAACGATTTTGATTGTCAAAGTTCTGACTTAGCCTTTGATTATTGGTGGCGGTGTACCAGGTCGTGGCATTATCTACGGAAATCTGCACTGAAATTGTATTGCCTGTACTCTCGCCTGTGGTTGACCACGAAACGTTGGTCACGTTAAGAATCGTTTCGGAAGTCATCGTTGTAGTAGACACAAAATTTGCACTCTTCACTCCTCCGTTAAAGATGATAAAATCTCGATCACCATAGTCCCCCACTAATATACGATGATTCGTGTGATCATAGGTAATAAATGTGGGGTTACCAATGCCAGTGGGGCGAATATCCCACGCAGTGTTAGCATGATGTTCAGATCGATTGACAAGATTATACACCTTGTGGCCAGAGTCAAACGAAATAAGTGCTAAATATGTTCCGTCAGAGGCAAAGCCGTGATTGTCCGTATTCCATGATGCAGAGATATTGATATCTTCACTCCAATTAAACGAGGTTCCATTCGCGGAAACGTTGAAGAGCCGAACCGTAAAAGGATTTGTACTTGCTGATCCGACTGTACCGATTCTCCCATCAGGCATATCGAAAATATTCCCATTTAACCAACTATCACCTGTCAAAATGCCGTATGTTGAATTAAAGTTTACAGCTGTGGAGGTGTTACTAGTTAAATTAATCCGGTAAATTGTGTCTCCAATACGCGAGTACAAAAATTGTCCGTTGTAGGCAAGATCGTTGTTCTCTGCAGCAAGGCCGCCAACAGAATGGCTACTAAGAACCGTTCCGTTAAATAAAGCTATTTTGATGCGTGTCCCAGCATCATTAACGAAGAGGTGGGTGCCATTATTGGCAATACCTTTAATACTAGTAGCTTCTGATAAAGATATCACTTGAGTATTATTCTGAGAAATGTTAATTGAAGCACTTGTGGCATTGCTGGTAAACGAAACGTTTCCTGTTTGCCAGGTTACATTGTTAAATTCGGCGATCGTGGCGTTAGTTGTAAAGTCATCATACCTTCCAGTAGTTGTGATTGCAGCAAGAAATAAAGGGATAAGAAGAGCTAAGACTAGTACACCTACAACTACACCTCTCTTCATGGGATAGAGAGAAGTTTTTGGATTTATAAAGTTACCCACAACTTATTATTTACTACACCATAGGTCTAACACAAGATTATAAACGCACGGTTTTCTTTTCTTAGTATGTATACGGTGGTAGATATTGAGACGACGGGGCTTTCAAAGAGTTATCATCGGATTACGGAAATTGCGGCGGCGAAGGTACGTAACGGGGAGATTGTTGAATCGTATCAGACGTTGGTAAATCCACAGTCTTCAATTCCTGCTTTTATCACTCGACTTACAGGGATTAGTAATAGTATGGTACGTGATGCTCCGACGATTAGTCGAGTGTTGCCGTCGTTTGTTGATTTTTTGGGTAAAGATGTGTTTGTTGCCCACAATGCGGCATTTGATTTTGGATTTTTAGAACATAATTGTAAGCAGCAAGGGTGGGAGCTGACAAGTTCGCGGTTGTGTACTCGTAAATTAGCGAATCGATTATATCCAGAGTTAGAAAGGAAGCGATTGAGTGATTTGTGTTCGCATTTGAATATCAAAAATATTCAAGCACATCGTGCTATGGGTGATGTACAGGCAACGGCGCAGGTTTTTAGAAATATGCTTTTGGATTTGGAGAAGAGAGGGATAAAAGAGGTGCCTGAGGTGTTGAAGTTTGAGAAGTCGCAGGTTGGTCGAGAATGGAGACAACTTTATCCAAAAGTAAAAGTAAACGCCATTAATCCTGGTTGAGACACTTTGATGCTTAGTTCATGCGTGCCGTATTCTTGATCATCAATAAGAGGGTATAAGTCGTAATTTTTGATCGTGAGCGTTTTGTATTCTTTTCCGTCTTTATAGACAGTAAGATTGACGGGTGAATCGGCGCCTGCAACAATGTTGACAGCACGAGCGCTGTAGCGAAGACCAATTCTTCCTGAAGTGCTTTGGAGGATCATGTTGTCTTTGTTGTTGAGCCATGTTCCTTCGAGATAGAATAAATCGGGGGTTAATGAAGAAGGAAAAGAGTAGTTGACTGATTTTTGGGGTTGCCAGCCTTCACGATTTCCGAATTGATTGCGGGAGTAGGCGTAACCCATATAGATTTCTGGCGTAAGAGGATGGTTGTAGGTTGGTTCTGGTGGTAAAGGTTGATGTTCTACATTGGTGGTGGTAAGATTAGTGCCCAAAATTGTGGCACGTTTTTGGAGAAGGTCTTGAATAACTGCTTCTGTCTCTTCGTACCCTCCTTCTCCAATATGATCGTAGACAATATGACCGGTAAGATCGATGAGATATTTATGTGGCCAATATCTATTTTGGTAGGCTTGCCAGGTATGCATGTCGTTATCTTGAACGACAGGGTATTTGATTTGAAATTTTTCAATGGCACGTTTGACGTTTTGAGGGTCTTTTTCAAAATCAAACTCGGGTGCGTGAACACCAACCATTAAGAGACCTTGGTTATGATATTTTTCGTAGAGGTCGTTGAGATGAGGAATGGTGCGTTGGCAGTTAATGCAGGAATATGTCCAGAAGTCTACCAAGATAATTTGTTTGCCAACGTAGTCTTGAAGGTGAAGCGTTGTGGTGTTAGTTGTGGCATTAACAGGGAGATTGAAATAGCCTTCGGGATCAACGAGTTCGACGGCTACGGGATTTGAAGAGGTTTTAGATTGAGTTGAGGTTGTTGAAGGTGTTTCGAGGGTTTGAATTTGATCAGGGGTAAGAGGAGAAGCGGAATTATTTGATTCTAGGTAGATAATGGTTACAATGATGAGGAGAAGAGCGATGCCTAACAGGATACGGCGCGTTGAAGTCTTCATGATAACACCACGCGATTGACTAGGGAGAAATTAGCGATGGCTGCAAGATGTTGTGTGAATACGAGGATTCCAAGTAAGATTAGGAGAATTCCTACGATGATGTTGAAGTAGCGAAAAAATGTTTTGAATTTGGAGATGAAGACGAGTGCTTGAGAAACGAAGAGACCAGCTATAAGAAAAGGAATGCCTAGTCCGAGAGCGTAGAGTAAGAGGAGGATGAAACTTAGACTTGGTTGGGTAATAGCGAGAGTGAAAATAGATCCTAGAATTGCTCCAACACAAGGTGACCAACCTATGGCAAAAGCAGCACCGAAGGTGAATGAGCTTATGTAGGGATATTTAGAATTTTTTTTGTATTCGATTTTATGATCTTGATCTAAGAAAGGAATTTTGAGAAGCCCTACAAGGAAAAGGCCGAAGAGAATGATTATTATTCCGCCGATTCGGGAGAGCCAGAGTTGAAGCGTGGTGGAGATGTTGGCAAGCACGCTGTTAAGTAAAACTCCAAAGAGGGCAAAGACAGTGGAGAAGCCAAGAACGAACAGAAGGCTGTTGATGAAGATTTTGAGTCTTGCACCGTCAGCGTGACTTGGTGTTGTGCCTGAGAGATAGGCAAGAAAACCAGGAACGATGGGCAGAACGCAAGGGCTTAGGA
The DNA here is from genome assembly GCA_023265685.1 of Candidatus Woesearchaeota archaeon. Lineage (GTDB taxonomy): Archaea > Nanobdellota > Nanobdellia > Woesearchaeales > GW2011-AR9 > JACPIK01. Next base: position 25,500 of record JAHFSP010000011.1, read on the forward strand.
ATGAGAAGAGACCTGCGAGGAGTGCTGCGATAAAGGTGATGGTGGGCATTTTTTAGGAGTAGGAGCAAGAACGTTAAAAAAGTATTGGTGGTCAATACCAATGGTTTGAAGCGTTTTTTAAGATAGATTATTGATTAGATTCTAGGTTATTAGTTAGATTCGTTCTAGGATTTGATTAAGGTGGTAATTTGGTTCTTACTTGGTCAAGCAAGATAATTATCTTTTGAGCAAATTGTGCGTCAGTTTTCTTTCCATAATAAAGGATGCCATTTCGAAAATAACGTAGAGAGTCAGCAAGATCAATCTCTGTTTCACGAAACCCTAGTTTTCTCATGTAAGACACTTCGGCTTCGTGTGCACCATTTCCGCAAGCATTGTATCCTTCTTGAGCCATTTTTGCTCGAATTCGTTCCATAATAGAATCATAGGCATTCTTGACAATGTGATTGGCAGTTTTGTCAGAAATACCTACTGATTTGATAAACACGTGGAGCATTTCGTATGATTCGTTGGAATTTTCGAAGAGGGATTTTGCTTTTTGTGGGTCTTTACTTTGTTTTTTTACGGTTCCTGTCTCTAAGTACGTTTCGAAATCTTGAATATGCCTCATTACTCAAAACCTCCAGCTAAGACGATCCCATTGTAAAGATTAATTTTAAGATGAGGATTAATATCACGGAGGTGTTCATAATAATTAATTCGTATCTCTTTTTCTAACATTTTTTCAAATGAGGTGAGATCAAGCTTTTTTTCTTTTGCACCGATGATAGCCAGATCTATGTCGGAAGTATAAAGATCGTCACCTCGTGCATAACTTCCAAATAAAATGATGCTACATCCAGGATATTTTTCTTCCAAATACTCCACGATGTTGCTTTGAGTGAAGAGGACAAAGTTCTCGGCACGTTTTAGTTCTAACGTTTTTCTATTCTTACGGTTTAATTCTATACTATTGAGATTCGTTTTTCCTTTTGTAAGAAGAAGTAATCCTTCTTTTTGTAAGCTGGGGAGTGATTTGGCGATAGCTGTAGGGGAAACTGAAAGAAGAGTAGCTAATTCACGTTGATTGAATTTTTGTCCCGTTTTAATGCAGAGTAAACGAAAAATCTCCATTTGGAGAACAGTAAAATTAAGTTTATATAAATCCATTTTAGTTTTTATGTATGAACTAGAGTTTATATAACTTTTGATCAAAATCCAAAGCTCTTCTCGAATTGACGCATTTCTCGGAGTTTTTCAGCGAACTTTTCACCTTTGTTGGTGACGAGAAAATATTGGCGATCAGCATCGGAGGCGACTTTTTCAATGAGTTCTTTGCCTAATAGTTCTTCGAGGTACGATGTAAGTTGATCGTGAGACAAGTTTGCTTTGTACATGATATGGGTCGGTTTCATCCGCCCTTGTTTTGCCTGCATAACGCTGAGAATATCGCAGACGATATCAGTTCGTGTTCTTTTTGCGGCCATGAGAGCGTACCAAAATAAAACTGAGGAGTAGGAGGAGATACCCGATGAGTTGGATTGTTTCTGCGATAGGATAAAGGAAGAGGTTTATTCTTAGGAAAATGAAGATGAGTTGACTTAAAGCGATGATACCAAAACTGATGTAGACTAATTTGGCGAAGCGATCTTTGGTGTGACAATAGTTATGATGGTAATGTAAGAGGATGAATACGAGGAGAAGCAGAGAGGTGATGTGAAAGACATAATACGCTGCTGAGGTGAAGTACGTGGTAATGATGATGAAATAAATGATTAAGATTATGCTGGCACGATCTTGTTGTTTGTAGTAGAGTGAAAAAAGAGTGTAGAGTCCTAAGAGACTCAAGAGACGATAGACCATCGTGCCGATGATTTCAAGTGCTTCATTTTCTACAACCGTATGGTAGGTGATGGTAAAAAGACCGAGATTACGTGTTGCGAGAACGTGTTGATAGAGTGTAAAGTTGGTGAGAATTTTGAAGAGGAATGAAAGTGAGAGTAAGCCCATGGCGATAGAGAACCAGAGATGTTCTTTCTTTTTGGTTGAGCGATAACAACGGAAGGTGAAGTAGCTAAGCAACGTGAGCACTACGATGCTTACGGCGTCGATAATGATATCTTTTCCGTAGAACCAGCCAGGACTAAAGACGAGATCAACCATACTTTTTAGGTATTTATGGTGTTTAAAAAGCTTATGATGATGGGCTCTGGTGGTGTGCTGCAGGAGGTATTTAAGTTTCGGATGGTTTTGAGAGAATGGTGATTGGATATGGAATATGATGTAGAATATTTAGGTTATTTGGAAATGAAAGAAGAGAGACGACAGCATTGGATGAAGGTTGAATGTAAGATAGATGTTGAGACTAGTTAACTCCGGTACTACTTCTTACAAGTCCAATCCCGTAAATAAACCGGATATAATCCACCACATAAGATATTTAATTCATAAATGAGGTGTATTTTCCTATTTAATTTAGAAAAAATTATTAAGAGATAGTAGTATACCTTTCACACCTACAACCAATAAGATTTGTATTGGCATCACAAAAATATTCTTTTGAAAAGGTTAGACTATTCTTAGTGCATACATAATCACACCCACTTTGTATATATTTTTGTATATCACCATCATAAGACTGAAGCGCTAAATCTCTAACTTTATCACATGGGGCATTTGAGATTAATACATCCTGCGAATCTAATTTTTGCTTAATTGTATAATTTGGTGTTATCGATACACTAGTCTCCTCTGAATCAAAAGCTCCGAATAGCCATAATATAAAAATGAGAATAAGAATTGCAAAAACTTTACTTTCCCAATAGATTTCTCCTTTTTTATCCACTTTAGAGAGTAACTATTTTCAAGATATAAATCTTTTTGATTAGATAACCATGTTGAAAATGTCTTCTCGCCAGAATCAAACTTTTCTACAAAATCTTATCCCAACTATAAGCCACTCCCCACACTGGTCAAGTCCAAGTTTTCTTTATAAACCACATAGAACCATCTTGCTCATGAAAAAAATAAATGTGGTTGGTACTCAGATAACTATAATCAATGTTGAAAATCAAGAGTTTATTTCTTTAACCGATATGTTGAAAGCAAAAGATGGAGATTTCTTTATTTCAGATTGGTTGAGAAACAGAAATACGGTTGAATTTCTGGGAATCTGGGAGAGGATTAACAACCCTGAGTTTAATTATGGCGAATTTGCCACAATTAGAAATAACGCTGGTTTAAACAATTACAAAATAAGTGTCAAAGAATGGGTTGAAAAAACAAATGCAATTGGGTTAAAAGCAACAGCGGGACGGTACGGGGGAACCTATGCACACAAAGATATTGCTTTTGAGTTTGGGATGTGGATAAGTGCGGAGTTCAAGATCTATCTCATCAAAGAATTTCAACGATTAAAAGAAGAAGAAAGCGAGCGTAAGCAACTGGGGTGGGACATCAAACGAAATTTGGCAAAAATCAACTATAAGATCCATACCGAGGCTATACGAAAACATCTCATCCCAGAAAAAATCTCAAGAAGTCAAGAAAATCTTATTTACGCAACAGAAGCAGACATTCTTAATTTAGCTTTATTTTGTATGACGGCAAAAGAATGGAGAGAAAATAACCCCTCACTAGAGGGAAACCTGCGAGACTATGCGAACGTTTCACAACTCGTGTGCTTAGCTAATCTCGAAAATTTTAATGCGCTATTTATCAAGGAGGGTATAGATAAAGATAAGAGATTGGAAAAACTCAACGTTATTGCCATCGAGCAGATGACGATCTTAACTCAAGACCCAAGACTAAAATTGATCTGAACTGTTTGCGGGATCAGAAAAAAAGTATTGGAGCTTATGAATAGTGTGACCTATAGCAAAGAAAAAGAAGAATTCTTAGAAGAATGTAGGTTGGTATATAAAAAAATCATCATGTCAGTATGCGTTATGACTTGTTGAACAAAGAAGTAAATTCGTAGGTTTCCTAGACTCCGCACGAGAACGAGCGTTCTGAGTATCCAGCGGAACTGTCCACTGGACACACTGGTCAAGTCCTAAATCGTTTTATAAACTATTTTTCTCGTTTAGACTAAATGGTTCCCAAGCCTACCTACAACGAGAGTGACATTGTAATAACTTTATCGGAACAAACGGTAAGCAGTAAGATATTTACTATTAGAAACGTCCAAGTGATGCTGGATAGTGATCTAGCTGAGCTTTATTGTGTTTCCGTAAAAGCTCTAAACCAAGCGGTAAAAAGGAATAAAGAGAGATTTCCAGAAGACTTTATGTTTCAGCTCACAAAATTGGAGAAAAACAAGCTGGTCACATTTTGTGACCACCTGGAGAATCTAAAATTTTCCTCTAACTGCCCATATGCTTTCACAGAGCAAGGGATTGCAACACTTTCAGGAGTTCTGAAAAGTAAACGGGCAATAGAGACCAATATCACAGTTATGCGGGCGTTTGTATCCATGCGTAAATTTCTTTTTAAAAATGCTGAACTTTTTGGAAGATTAAATTCTGTTGAAAGACGACAGTTGGAATTTCAGATTAAAACGAATAAAAATTTTGATAGAGTATTTGAGGCTATAGAGAATAAAACAATCCATAAAGAACAGGGAATCTTCTTTGATGGACAGATTTTTGATGCGTACCATTTTTTTTCTGATTTAATACGGTCTGCAAAAGATTCAATTTACCTCATTGACAACTACGTTGATGATTCTGTTTTAACTCTGCTTTCCAAACGCCAGAAAAATGTTTCTGTGGTAATTTATACAAACACTATCTCAAAACAGTTAAGATTAGATGTTGAAAAATATAATTCACAGTATACCCCAGTAAAAATAAAAGAATTGACTATCTCACATGACCGGTTTATAATAATTGACAAAAAGGAGGTTTATCATATTGGAGTATCAATTAAAGATCTTGGAAAAAGATGGTTTGCATTTTCAAGAATGAATGAAAGCTCTCTTAACCTGTTAGAAAAGTTGAAAAAAGAAGATAATGAGCAATAAGCTCATTTCAAATCCCTTCCTCCAAAATCAGCACATAATCCATACAAAAGCTACGCTTTTCGGGGTTCCAAAAACTCTTTCCCCTTAAAAGAGTTTTGAGAACCTTTATAAAACAACCACTGCAAAACATATTATACCATGCTAGATAAAATTATCGTCCGGGGAGCTCGTGAACACAATCTTAAGAACGTTACAGTAGAAATACCTCGAAATAAATTTACGGTGATCACTGGTCTTTCTGGTTCAGGTAAATCGACGTTAGCATTTGATACTATTTATGCTGAAGGGCAGCGACGCTATGTTGAGTCTCTTAGCGCTTACGCACGACAGTTCTTGGGGTTAATGAGTAAACCTGATGTGGATTCAATTGAGGGTCTTTCGCCGGCGATTTCTATTGAGCAAAAAACCACAAGTAAGAACCCTCGCTCGACAGTAGGAACGGTGACGGAGATTTATGATTATTTACGGTTGTTATTTGCACGGGTGGGTACGATTCATTGTCCTAAATGTGATGCAACGCTGCGGCCGCTGTCTCCTGAAAATATTGTGAATCTTATTTTTGCGGATCTAGACAAACAGATTTTCATTCTTGCACCTATCATTCGCGGTATTAAAGGAACGCACGAGAAAGTGTTTGAAGATTTAATGAAAGATGGTTTTACTCGAGTGCGGGTTGATGGAACAATTTATCGTCTTGATGAAGTGAAAGAGAAAGTTAAACTCGAGCGTTACGAAAAGCATTGGATTGAAGCGGTGGTTGATCGGATCACGGTGAATAATGATAATCGTTTGAGATTGAGTCAGGCAGTGGAACAGGCGTTGCATAAAGCAAACGGAACATTAATTGTACTTGATCCTGATCAAAAATCAGAAGAGATCAAAAAGAAAGAGTTGGAACGAGGAGCAGGGGAGACTATTTATTCAACATTTGGGGCCTGTCCCACTCACACAGATGTCATTTTTGAACAGCTTGAACCACGCATGTTTTCATTTAATTCGCCATTTGGTGCCTGTCCTACGTGTTTAGGGCTAGGCGAGCACATGGAAATTTCTCCCGAATTACTTATTCCGGATAACAATTTGAGTATCATGGATGGAGCGATTGCGATTTATGGGAAGTTTGATTTGAAATGGCGTGCACAACAGATTGCAATTGTGGCGAAAGCCTATAAGTTTGATTTGTTTACTCCTATCAAGAAATTAACGTCGAAACAGTTGGAAGTATTGTTATATGGCACTTCTGAATCACTCAAAGGGCGTTGGAGCAATGGCGCAGCGATGAATATGGAAGAAGGGTGGGAGGGGATTATTCCGCAGACCATGCGCCTCTATAAGTCAAGTGAATCGGCTCATCGTAAAGATAATATTGAAAAAATGATGGTGGCACGACCTTGTCAAACCTGTCACGGACAGCGCCTTAAGGATACGATTCTTGCTGTTAAAGTCCAGGGAAAATCAATTATTGAAGTGACTGATTTAAGTATTGAACACAGCTTAGATTTTTTTCATGATGTTCCTTCTTCATTAGGTGTTAAAGAACAGACTGTGGCAAAACAGGTTCTTAAAGAGATTAGTGATCGTTTAGCATTTTTGTATAATGTAGGTTTAGGATATATCACTCTTTCACGTAGTGCGCGAACACTCTCAGGTGGCGAGGCACAGCGGATTCGTCTAGCAACACAGATTGGTGCGAATTTGATGGGGGTTGTGTACATTCTTGATGAGCCTTCAATTGGGTTGCATCAACGAGATAATCATAAACTGATCAAAACACTCCAGCGCCTGCGTGATATTGGAAATACCCTGGTCGTTGTTGAGCATGATGAAGATACGATTCGCGCAGCAGATTATGTTATTGATATGGGTCCTGGTGCGGGAGTGCATGGAGGGTATGTGTGTGCGGAGGGGACACCTGCACAAGTTGCTGCGAATGAAAATAGTCTTACGGGGCAGTATCTGGTTGGATTGAAGAAGATTGAAGTTCCTGCTGTACGACGATCTTCTAAGTCATTTATTGAAATTAATGGAGCAAAAGAAAATAATCTTAAGAATGTGAGTGTTAAGATTCCGACTCAAATATTGTGTGGTATTACTGGTGTTTCTGGTTCAGGAAAATCGACGTTGATTAATCAGACGTTACGACAGGCACTTAAAAAAGAATTTGGACAAGTTCATGAAAATATTGGTGAGTATGGGAGTTTAAGTGTTCCGGATGAAGTGCAAGATTTGATTGTCATTGATCAAGATCCAATTGGGAAAACACCGCGTTCTAACCCTTCGACGTATACAAAATTGTTTGACGAAATTCGCTCATTGTTTGCAGCTACCAAAGAATCACGAGCTCGCGGCTACAAAGAAGGTCGTTTTTCATTTAATGTGCGAGGCGGACGCTGTGAAGCGTGTGAAGGTGATGGCCTTATTAAAATTGAAATGAATTTCTTGCCTGATGTGTATGTGCAGTGTGAAGAATGTAAAGGAAAACGGTATAACAAAGACACGCTTGATATTTTGTATAAAGAGAAAACTATTGCTGATGTGTTAGATATGTCGGTTGAAGAAGCATTAACATTCTTTGAGAATATTTCTAACATGAAACGTAAATTACAGACGCTCTATGATGTGGGGTTAGGGTATATTAAGCTGGGACAGAGTTCTACAACTCTTTCTGGTGGGGAATCGCAACGGATCAAATTGACTCGTGAGCTCGCTAAAGTAAAGAAAGGAAATACCCTCTATATTTTAGATGAGCCGACAACTGGATTGCATTTTGAGGATGTACGCAAGCTGATCTTAGTGTTGAATCGTCTTGTTGATAAAGGCAATTCGGTGATTGTCATTGAACATAATCTGGACGTGATTAAAGGCTGTGATTATCTGATTGATCTTGGTCCTGAAGGTGGTGATAAAGGAGGCAGAATTATTGCGCAGGGTACGCCAGAACAGGTGGCAGGGGTTAAAGAGTCATATACAGGGCAGTTTTTGAAGTGGATGTTGAAGCCGGGGAAGAAGTAGATTGTTGTCTTTTAAAGAATACTTTCTTAAAACAGAGATTGATTTTGAGTATTAATGACTATTTTACTTGTTAATCCGCCATTCTGTACGCCTGCCGGTCCTTCGTATGCTCTTTCGTATTTGTATTCTTTTTTGAGGCATAATTCTGAAAGGGAGATTAAAATTCTTGATCTTAATTTGGTGTGGCATCAGAAACGTTTTCCACAATTTTATGATTATAGCAAACATTTCATTCATGATTTTCAACACTATGATGAACAAAGTCATGAGTTTTTGCGAGATAGTGCGCAGGTGTATACACAGAACCATAAATTGATTCGTGCGGGGCAGGATCCAGAATTGGTTGAGGAGATGGTGAATGAGATTTTAGCTCGTGGTCCGACGATGGTGGCGTTTAGTGTGACGTATTCAAGTCAGGCGTTTTATACTTTGCCACTTCTTGTGAAACTTAAAGAGAAAGGTATTCCTACTATTATTGGTGGAGGAGCGTTGACTACTCATCTAAAAGAGGCGGCGACATTGTTTCTTAGAAATGAGATTGAGTTATTGAATTTTATTGAAGGACGAGAAGTCGAGCATGAGACGTTGAAGAGTGCGTTTCCTCTGGATTTTACGGGATTTGATCTTTCGGGTTATTTTACACCTGAACCTGTGTTTCCTTTGAAAACGACGGTTGGCTGTTATTATATGCAGTGTACATTCTGTACGCATCATCAAAGTAAAAAATATACGGAATTTTCATTAGAGGATATCGAAGCGACAATTGTTGAGAACAAGATGAAGTATGTGTTCTTTATTGATGAGATGATTCATCGTAAACGGTTATTGGAGCTCGCAGCAATTTGTCGAAGACATGGTGTGAAGTGGATATGTCAGTTGCGACCGATGAAAGATTTGGATCGAGATACATTAAAGATGTTATATGATGGTGGTTTGCGTATTGTGGTGTGGGGCATGGAGTCGGCAAGTCAGCGGATTTTGGATTTAATGAAGAAAGGGACTAATGTTTCGGATGCCTTGGGAGTGATTCAAGATTCGCATGAGGTTGGTATTTGTAATGGGCTGTATATCATGTTTGGGTTTCCTACGGAGACCAAAGAGGAGTTTTTACAGACAGTGGAATTTTTGAAACAGAATACGTCTTGTTATGATCTCATTTTAACGTCGATTTTTGGGTTGCAGAATGGAGCTCCGGCATTTTCTAGGCCTGAGGAGGTTGGTATTACAGAGATTATTTTACAAGAAAGGACGGTTCTTGAACCAAAAGTATCCTATGTTACAACATCAGGGTTGACACAGGAAGAGGCTAATCATCTACGTCGAGCATATAAAAAGAGTATTGATGGACAGAATACGTTGCCTAAAGCGATGAATTTCTTTCGGGAGCATATGTTGGTGTGGGTGGCGGAGAGGAGAAAGAGGTAGGGGGGTTTCGAGATTTTAGAGTTACATCACACTATAATTTATAAAATAGGCTAAAACCAAAATAATATGACCACAGGTGATCTTGATCTTACATTATTACGAGAACCTTTAGAGAATGCTTTGCGTGGGTATGAACGATTGGTTGATTCTGCGTTTCGATTTAGTTGGTTTGGTGATTTTGTGTTGACTCCTGATAAACCTAATACGGCTCGTACGGTGGTACCGGTTCTGTGTGATGAGCAGAAAGTAGGAGATTTGTATGTTATCTTATTTCGGCCAGGTGATGGGACAGGAGATGAAGGGACGTTTAAGACAGGGGATTTGATTGTTCCTGATCGTTTTTGTTATAAAACTAAACCTTCGAGAGTTTTTCCTCGATCTAAACAAGGAGTGGAGTGTGAAGGATATTTTCCTTTGTTTTCGATGAGAGATAGGATTTGTTTTCTTTATGCAGGGTCATTAGATTTGTTGTCGCCACTTAATGGTGTTGTGATCAAGGAGTGTACGCTCGGGCTTGGTGCTCTTAATTATCAAAAAGTGTTGTGTGAAGGGAAACCGGTTACACCAAGGATTGAGTTAACGACGGGAACGGTGAAGGGGCGATATCGTTTTGGTGATCCTCATGCGATTCATTATGGTGTTGAGACTGCTGGAGTTGTTCAGGTTGCAGGATTTTTAAGTGTGAGAGATCGAGGAAATCCTCTTTGTGAGATATTGGAACAGGTTGGTCCGTAGAGGGAGATTTTTGGTTTGATAGTAGATTAGTTATTTAAACCAATGTTCGAATAAAAGGCTAATAACTCCCCTCTTTGATTTTTCTCTTATGAAAGTTTGTGGTGTTCTGCAAGTTCATCGCAGGCATCAATTATCACCTCTTGTTTTCTTTCTTGAGGATCGTTAACTACTGAATTTTCTATGGCATTTCCAAGAACTTTTTTTGTTTTTTTATCTAAATGGTACGAAAGATTGATTTGGTCTATGAGTCTTTGATTATCAGTGTCGCTAAAATTTCGTATTGGATCGTAATTGTCATTTGGAAAAGCTCTTTGTGCCATAAAAGCTTCCCAGAGTACAATCCCCAGAGAAAAATAATCTGATTGAGGAGTTCCGGTACAAGTACCTCGTGCTAATTCGGGAGCAGTGTATGAGTATGAACCAATGCCCATATTTTTACGCGGACCATTGTTAGGTTGTACCAAATGATAGGTAAGAGTATTATATAAGTTTTGAGAGGGAGCATAGCAACGAAAAAATTCTGAGTCATTGCGTACTTTAGCAAGTCCAAAATCAATAAGGTAGGCTAGAGTCCTAAATCCGCCAGAATCACTTCCATTCGCTACGAGAATATTGTCATGTTTGATGTCACGATGAATGATTCCTTCGTTGTGAAGATGGCGTACATTTTGTGCTGTTTCTCCTACAATTCTTCCGATATGGCCAAAGTAACCATTCGTTAAAGCATCGGATTGATATTCATTAACATAATCACGTAATGTAATACTGGGAATGAAATCCTGTTCAACCACACCTACCAACTGGTTTGATTCATCAACCATGAAATAAAAATCTTTAAACGCGGGAATTCTACTTTTTGTTTGTGAGACTCCTCGTAGAATTATGAAATAATGGGGTTGCGACCCCCTTATAATCCCCCACCGCCTCCTACTCTGCGACTCCTGTTGGAGTAGCAGTATCTACGGAGGCGGTAAAAGAAAAGATACTCTTCTGGACATCACGA